>NZ_JBEXEX010000076.1:0-25593 GCF_040606445.1 Streptomyces sp. NPDC005408
AACGCAGCGTGGGGGCACCTCCCGTGCCCGAAGGGCTACGGGGGAGTGCGTGCCAGGGCACGCGAGCCCGGCAAGATCCGAACGACAGGCCCTAGTTCGCGCCGCGAAGCGGGCGCGGGGGTCTGGGGGCTTGCCCCAGTTCGGGAAGGGGCGGGGTAGGGGAACAGCGCCGCAGGCGTCACGCCCGCGCCGCCGCCACCCCCCTCAACGCCCCCACCACCCGCGCCACCCCCCGCCCCTCCTCCGCGCCCCTCCGCACCGCCGCCACCACATGGCGGCGCGGCTGGTCCGCGCTCAGGACGCGCATCGTCACGCCCGCCCGGTCCCCGCGTTCCGCCGCCATGCGGGGGACCAGCGCGACCCCCATCCCCGCCTCCACCATCGCCAGGATCGCCGTCCAGCCCGCCGCCGAGTGCGCCTGTTCCGGCACGAAACCCGCCGCCTCGCACGCCGTCAGCGTGATCTCCGACCACGGCCCGCTGCCGCCGAAGATCCACGGTTCGCCGGACAGGTCCGCCAGCCGCAGCCCGGCAGCGGACGCCAGCGGGTGCCCGGCGGGCAGGGCCACGTCCAGAGGGTCCGCAAGCAGCGGGACCCGGGTGAACTTCGGGTCGCGGGCCGTCGGCGCGTGCGCCGCCAGGGACAGCGCGACATCCACGTCCCCCGACAGCAGCAGCTCGTACGCCTCCGCCGCCTCCGCCTCCCTCACGCGTACCTCCAGCGAAGGATGCGCCTCCCTCAGCTGCCGTACCGCAGGCACGACCAACGCGGGCACGGCGGTCGAGAAGGCCCCCACCCGCACCTCCCCCGCCTCGCCCCGCAGATACCCGGTCAACTCCGCGTCCGCCCGCTCCAGTTGGGCGAAGACCGCCTCCGCGTGCCGCAGCACCAGATGCGCCGCGTCGGTGAGCCGCACCCGCCGCCCCTGCGCCTCAAGCAGCGGTACGCCGAGTTGCTTGGCCAGATTCGAGAGCTGCTGCGACACGGCCGAGGGGGTCATCAGCAGCGCCTCGGCCGTCGCCGTCACGGTCCCCCGCTCGCTCAGCGTGCGCAGGATCTGGAGCTTCTTGATGTCCCACTCGGTCATGGCCGCACGCTATCGGCCCCGCCGCGGCCGGGCGGTCAGCACCGGCCCCGCCGCGGCCCCGCGGTCACCGCTTCCGCGCGTACGTCGTGAAGATCAGCCCGTTGTCGAAGACCCGGCTGCTCTGCACCTCGAAGTTCATCGCGTCGTACTTCTCCGAGAACACCGGGACACCCGCCCCCAGCACCACCGGATATGTCTTCACGTGCAGCTCGTCGATCTCGTCGCGCAACTGCCCCGCGAGGTCGGCCCCGCCGCACAGGTAGATCCCGAGATCGCCGTCCTCCGCCTTGAGCTCGCGGATCTTCGCGACGATGTCACCGGACACGATCTCCACGGCCGGGTCGAGTGACTCCTTGAGGCTGCGCGAGACGACGTACTGGCGCATGTGCGCGTACGGACTGGTGACATCGATCTGGAGCGCGGGCTCATAGGTGTTGCGCCCCATCACCACGGTGTCGAAGTGCACGTTCGCCGCCTTCTCGATGCCGAGCAGCGGACGGACGTGCGAGGGAAGCGTCTCGGGGTACTCGGCCGTGGCGTAGGCCGTGAACTCCTCGCTGATCGGATAGACGTCGCCGTCCCCGTCCGGGGCGGCGATGAAGCCGTCGATGGACACGGCGATGTAGTACACGAGCTTTCGCAAGCTGGTCCTCATTCATTGGTCCCTGGCAGCCGGGGTTCCAGCCACGACAGCCATAGTGCTCCACCTGTAGTGGTTACGCAAGACCCTTTCCTGGAGCCTCACTTGACCCGGCCCGCCGCCCCCAGCATCACTCCGCCCAGGATCAGCCCCATGCACAGGATCGGCATCGGCCCGGTCGACTCGCCCAGCAGGGCGAAGGAGAGACCTGCCACGCACACCGGCTGCAGGTAGTAGACGACCCCGGCCCGCGCCGCACCGATCACCGCGATCGCCTTGTTCCAGGCGAAGAAGGCGACGGCGGACGAGAAGACGCCGACGTACACCAGCGGCCCCACCGTCCCGGCCGTCGGCTCGAAGCCGCCCTGGAGCGCGAGGCTGGCACCGAACACCGGCGCCAGCATCAGCGCGCCGAGCACGAACGTCATGAAGAGGAAGGCCAGTCCGCCGATCTCGGCGGGCCGTCGCCGCAGCAGTGCACTGTACGAGGCGAAACTGAGCGCGGCCGCGAACATCCAGAGGTCACCGGCAGTGAAGTCCATCGCGAGGGACCCCTTGCCGACGAGCAGCAGAACTCCCGTGCAGGCGACGGCCATTCCCACCAGACGCCGCGCTCCGAGCCGCTGCCCGCCGATACGTTCGTAGACCGCCATCAGCACGGGCGACGCGGCCATGATCATGCCCATGTTGCCGGCCGGAGTGGTCAGACCGGCCTGGTTGACGAGGGTGTTGTAGACGGTGACGCCGAGCAGTGCGGCGAGCGTGATGTAACCCAAGTGGTGCCGGATCAGGGCACGTTGACGCCAGGTCTCCCGTATCGCGAAGGGCGCGACGGCGATGATCGCGATGATCCAGCGCCAGAAGGCTGCCTGCACCGGCGGGACGGAATCGTGGAGGGCACGCGATGCGACGAAGCTCCCCGACCAGACGACCGTTGCGACGGCGGCGAGCAGGAGCCCGGGGCCGGAGCCCCGTCGCACCCGCCTCGCGGTGGTCGCCTCACTGCTGCGGACGCGGTCCAGGACTGCCATCGGTACCCCTTGCCCCTCTCCCCCGACCGGGGGTTCTCTCGCTTGTGGATCTACCGTGGCAGCGAGGGAACGCTTAGGTCCATCGAATCTTTTCGACGATTACTTGAAGGAGAACTGAAAGGTGACCGGAAAGGTCGGCGCGGGGCTGTCCGCCGTCGGGGCATGACAAGGGCGCCCCAGGGGGTGCGTACACACCCCGGAGCGCCCTAGGAAAACCAGGTGGAGCTAAGTGCCGGTCGAGCCGGTCAGCTCTGCTTCTTGGACTTGTCGAGAACCATGACCAGGCCCGCGATCAGCACGAAGAGGCCCAGCGGCGCGGCCACATACAGGCCCAGCGTCTCGGCCACGCTCAGGCCCTGGCCCGGGTCGTCGCCGTCGTCGCGGGTCACGGCGAGCGCGGGCGACGACAGGAGCAGCATCATCAGCGTCGTACCGGCCGCGACGGCGCCGGCGCGCAAAGCGTTCTTCTTGTCCACGGTGCCAACGTAGCGAACGGCTGTCAGGGCCGCGCGTCCGGGGGTGCCGTACGAGGTTCGGGGCCAGGTTCTGGGGGCGCTTCAGGGCGCGGGCCGAAGATCTCCATCAGCCCGTGCAGCCGGGGCGAGGCCGCCAGCTCCTCCAGGGTCACCGGGCGGCCGTCGGCGTCCGCGACCGGCAGTCGCCAGTTCGGGTACTGGTCCCAGGTACCCGGCAGGTTCTGCGGGCGCCGGTCGCCCACCGCGTCCGGCAGCCAGACGCCGACCATGCGGGCGGGCGTACGCAGCAGAAAGCGGTACGCGGCCCGGATCCGCCCCTCCTCGTCGTCCCTTCCCTCGGGCAGCAGGCCGAGTCGGCCGAGCAGGTCCAGCCATTCGGCGACGTCCGCCGCGTCCTCCGTGCGCTCCTGGTCCAGGGGGCGGGTGAGCAGGCCGAGGCGGTGGCGGAGCGCCACATGCTCGCCGGTGAGCCGGGCCGCCGTGGACGGCAGATCGTGGGTGGTCGCCGTGGCCACGCAGTCCTCACGCCACCGCTCGGGCGGCAGCGGGCGGCCCGTGCCCGCCCAGTCGCGCTCGAACCAGAGCACCGAGGTGCCGAGCACACCGCGGCGCGTCAGGGCCTCGCGCACCCCCGGCTCGACCGTGCCGAGGTCCTCCCCTATGACGACGGCTCCCGCGCGATGGGCCTCCAGGACGAGGACCGCGAGCATCGCCTCGGCGTCGTAACGGACATAGGTGCCGTCGGTGGGCGGACTGCCCTCCGGGACCCACCAGAGGCGGAACAGGCCCATGACATGGTCGATGCGCAGCGCACCCGCGTTGTGGAGCAGGCCGCGCAGCAGCCCGCGGTACGGGGCGTAACCGGACGCGGCCAGCACATCGGGCCGCCAGGGGGGCAGGCCCCAGTCCTGGCCGCGGGCGTTGAAGGCGTCCGGGGGCGCGCCGACCGACATTCCGGCGGCGAAGGCATCCCGCTGCGCCCAGGCGTCCGCACCGCCCGGATGCACACCGACGGCCAGGTCGTGGACGATCCCGACACCCATGCCCGCCGTGCGCGCGGCCAGTCCGGCGGCGGCCAGTTGCCGGTCGGTCAGCCAGGCGAGTCTGCTGTGGAAGTCGACCCGGTCCATCAGTTCGTACCGGGCCCGGGCGGTCTCCGGCGAGTGCGGGTCCCGCAGGGCTGCGGGCCAGTTGTGCCACTCGGAGCCGTGCACCTCGGCGAGGGCGCACCAGGTGGCGTGGTCCTCCAGGGCCCGGCCCTGCTCGGCCAGGAAGTCGCAGTAGTCGGCGCGACGGCCTGGCCCGAGCGGCACGCGGTGCACGATCTCCAGCGCCTCGCGCTTGAGCGCCCAGACGGCGTCCCGGTCGATCAACGCGCCCTTCTGCAGCACCGATTCGCGCAGCCCGGCCCCCTTCTCGCGCAGCTCTTCAAGCCGCTGCCGGTCCCTGGCGCCGACGTACGCGCACTCCGGAATGTCCTCGATCCGCAGATGGACGGGGTCGGGGAAGCGGCGCGAGGACGGGCGGTAGGGCGAGGGGTCGGTGGGCGCGCCGGGGACGGCCGCGTGCAGCGGGTTGACCTGTACGAAACCGGCTCCGAGCGCCCGGCCGGACCAGGTCGCGAGCTCGGCGAGGTCACCGAGGTCGCCCATGCCCCAGGAGCGGGCGGAGAGCAGGGAGTAGAGCTGTACGAGAAAGCCGTGGGAGCGGCTTTCCGGCTGCGGCACCGCGGCGGGCGCGACGACAAGGGTCGAGCGGGCGGTGCGCCCGTCGGGAGCCTCGGCGTACAACTGGTGTACGCCGAGGGGAAGTTCCGCCCAGTCCGGCCCGGAAAACCGTCCCGGACCGGAATCCCGTCCCGGTCCGGGCTCCGCAACCGAGTGCGGCCAGGGCTCGGCGCCGTCCTCAGGCTCGACGCGCACCGTCGTGTCTGCGGGGAGCCCGGTCAGGGCCGCCGGGACATGCCCCTCGGACCACAGCACCACCGTCGGCGGCAGCAGCCGCTCCGCGGCGGCGGATTCGGCGCGGGCCAGGGCGTCCCGTAGCGCCGATGGGGTCGAGGCGTCGACGCCGAGGGCGGCGAGGACCGCCACGACCGTGGCGTCGGGGACGGGCACGCTCACGCCCTCCGAGGGCGCGTAGGCGGTGGCGACTCCGTGCAGCGCGGCGAGCCGGGCAAGGCCCATTCAGACTCCTGGGGACTCCGTGCCGCCGGCCGTCCCGGGGGCCGTCGGCTCGCTGGTGAGGGGGGCGGCCTCGGCGAGCGGCGGCTCACTGGTCAGCGGGGCGGCGTCGGCGAGCGGGGGTTCGCTGGTCAGCGGGCCGGGGCCCGGGACCTGTTTGGACAGGGCAGAGAGCAGAAGGTGTGCGGATGCGGCCATGGCGGTCACTCCTGACGGACGGTATCGGGACACAGCAGCCCTACCCAGTGGGCGCGACCGCAGACGTACACGATCAGTCAACGTGTTCCGCGTCACATTCCGTTCCCTGTGCGGCAGTTGGATCAAATCACCCATCGCATCAGGCAAAAGGTGCAGAACGGCCACCTGCATTGACACCCTCCGTGTGGTGGTGGTGGGCTCGAAACCGACCGGAATGACAGGGGAGACGAGGGGAGGCGGGCGTGCGGCTCGCGCGCAGGAGGCGCACCGCGACAGCCGTCGCGGTCGCCGTCATCGGCAGCCTGCTCGGCGGCGCGCACGGCGCGCCCGCGGCCCCCGACGACCCGGGCTCCCCCGCCCGCACCGCCGAGGACCCCGAAGGCCAGTCGCCACTGCCCCCGGTCTGGCCGCGCCCGCAGACGATGCGCGCCGCCGGCCCGTCCATACTGCTCGGCGACGAGGCGACCGTCGTGGCGGACCGTGGCGCCGATCCGTACGCCGTGGAGCGGCTGAAGGAGCTGCTGCGCGCGTCCGGCGTCAGGACCCTGCACACCGAGCTGCCCGGCCGCGGACCCGTTGTACGCGTCGGCGGGAGCGGCGCGCAGGACGCGCTGCGCGCCCTGCGGGCACGCGAACGCGCCGATCTCCCCTCCGGCGGCTACCGGATCGCCGTCGGCCAGATCCAGGGCCGCGACACGATAGCGCTCGACGGAGTCGGCGCCGACGGTCTCTTCCACGGCGTGCAGACGCTGCGCCAGCTGATCGGGCGGAAGACGGGCGCGCGCGCCGACGGGGCGACGGTCGCCGGAGTTCTCGTACGCGACTGGCCGGGTACGGCCGTACGCGGCATGACGGAAGGCTTCTACGGTCAGCCGTGGAGCCATCAACAGCGGCTGGCGCAGCTGGACTTCATGGGGCGCACCAAGCAGAACCGCTATCTGTACGCGCCCGGCGACGACCCCTTCCGGCAGGCCCGCTGGCGCGACCCGTACCCCGCCGCCCAGCGCGCGCAGTTCCGTGAACTCGCCGAGCGCGCCCGCCAGAACCACATCACGCTCGCGTGGGCCGTGTCCCCCGCGCAGGAGATGTGTCTGGCGGACGACGGCGACATCAAGGCGCTGACCCGCAAGATCGACGCGATGTGGGCGCTGGGTGTACGCGCCTTCCAACTGCAGTTCCAGGACGTCAGCTACAGCGAGTGGCACTGCGGCAAGGACGCGGACGCATTCGGTTCGGGCCCCGGGGCGGCCGCCAGGGCACAGGCGCGCGTCGCGGGCGCGGTGGCCGCGCATCTGGCCGACCGGTATCCGGGGGCGGAGCCGCTGTCGCTGATGCCGACGGAGTACTACCAGGACGGCGCCACCGACTACCGCCGGGCGCTCGCGAGCGAGCTGGACGGCCGGGTCCAGGTGGCGTGGACGGGCATCGGCGTGGTGCCGCGCACCATCACCGGAAGCGAACTGGCCGGTGCCCGCGACGTGTTCAAGCATCCGCTCGTCACCATGGACAACTACCCGGTCAACGACTACGCGCAGGACCGGATATTCCTCGGCCCCTACACGGGCCGCGAGCCCGCCGTCGCGATCGGCTCCGCCGCGCTGCTCGCGAACGCGATGGAGCAGGCGTCCGCCTCCCGCATCCCGCTGTTCACGGCCGCCGACTACGCCTGGAACCCGAAGGGCTACCGCCCCCAGGAGTCCTGGCAGGCCGCGATAAACGATCTCGCGGGCGGCGACACCAGGACCCGCGAGGCGCTGACCGCGCTCGCCGGAAACCACTCCTCGTCGATCCTCAGCCCCGCCGAGTCCGGGTATCTGCAGCCGCTGCTGCGGGAGTTCTGGCGTTCCCGTACGACGTCGGACGCGGCGGCCAGGGACCGGGCCGCCGCATCGCTGCGCGCCGCGTTCACCGTGATGCGCGAGGCCCCGCAGCGGCTGAAGCAGTCCGCCGACGGGCGCCTCGACGACGAAGTACGGCCGTGGCTGGAGCAGTTGGCGCGCTACGGCCGGGCGGGCGAGCTGTCCGTCGACATGCTCCAGGCGCAGGTACGCGGGGACGGCGTGGCGGCCTGGCGGGCGTCGCTGGACCTGGAGCCGCTGCGCACGGCCCTGAAGGCGAGCCGGGCGACGGTCGGCAAGGGCGTGCTCGGTCCGTTCCTGGACCGGGCCGCGAAGGAGTCGGCGACGTGGACCGGCGCAGACCGTTTCAAGAAGACGGCCGGCGAGGACACGGTGTGGCTGGACCGGCCCCGGCCGGTCGCGGCGGTGACGGCGATGACCGAGCCGTCCGCCGCCCAGGCGAGCTCCGGGAGCCTGGAAGCACACGTGCCCGGCCAGGGCTGGCGCCCTCTCGCCCCCCTCTCGGCGAGCGGCTGGACCCAGGCGGACGCCAAGGGCCTGCGGGTGGACGCGGTCCGGATCACGTCCACCGGGGCGAAGCCCGTCGCCGTACGGTCCCTGGTGCCCTGGTTCGCGGACGAGCCCCTCGCGGGCCTCGATCTCGTACGCGGCGAGACGGACGCCGAGATCGGCGGCGGCCCGCAGCACGCCGGGGTCCGGCTGACCGCGCGCCGCCCGGCCGAGGTGCGGGGCGCGATCACCGCGAAGGCCCCGGCGGGCATCAGGGTGACGGTGCCGAAGGAGACGACGGTGCCGCGCGGGCTGCGTACGACCGTGCCGGTCGAGGTCACGGTCCCGGCGGGCACACCGGCCGGGGAGTACCAGGTGCCGCTGTCCTTCGCGGGCCAGGAACGCACGCTGACAGTGCGCGCCTACCCGCGCACCGCAGGCCCCGACCTCGCGCGCGCCGCCGGCTCCGTCGCCTCCTCGTCCGGCGACGAGACGGCCGATTTCCCGGCGGCCTCGGCAATCGACAGCGACCCGAAGACCCGCTGGTCCTCACCCCCCGAGGACGGCGCCTGGTGGCAGCTGGAGCTGGCCCGCCCGGCCCGGCTCGGCCAGGTGGTGCTGCACTGGCAGGACGCGTACGCGACGAAGTACCGCATCCAGGTCTCGGCGGACGGCCGCACCTGGCGCACGGCCGCGACGGTCGGCGACAGCGCGGGCGGGCGCGAGACGGTCCGTATGGACAGCCGCGACACCCGCTTCGTCCGGGTCCAGGGCGATGCGCGGGCAACGCAGTACGGCTACTCACTGTGGTCGGTCGAGGCGTACGCAGTAGCGGAGTGAGGGCGCCGGCCGGCTCCGTGAGGACCGACCGGCGCGAGGGACGACGAAGGCCCGGGTCCTAGGCAGAAATGCCGTCGATCCGGGCCATCGCGTCGTCCGCGCCGTACGGCTGCAGGTATGGCAGCCAGCGCGGGTCCCTATGCCCGGTCCCGATGATGCGCCACGCGAGCCCGCTCGGCGGGGCGGGATGATGGTGCAGCCGCCACCCCAGCTCACGCAGATGCCGGTCCGCCTTGACATGGTTGCAGCGGCGGCAGGCCGCCACCACGTTGTCCCAGGCGTGCTGTCCGCCGCGGCTGCGCGGAATGACATGGTCGACGCTGGTTGCGACGCCACCGCAGTACATACAGCGCCCGCCGTCGCGGGCGAAGAGTGCTTTGCGGGTGAGAGGAACGGGCCCCCGGTAGGGGACCCGCACGAACCGCTTCAGCCGTACGACGCTGGGTGCGGCGATGACACGGGTCGCGCTGTGCATGAAGGCGCCGGATTCCTCGAGGCAGAGAGCCTTGTTCTCCAGGACGAGGATGAGCGCGCGGCGAAGCGGTACGACGCCGAGGGGCTCGTACGACGCATTGAGGACCAGAACGTGCGGCACGGTGGATGCCTCCTTGTACGCCGGCGGCGCGTGGCTCGCGCCGGGACGATCTGCTCTTCAGTGTCTCCTCATGCCAGGTCCGAGCGCCACCACGTGCAGGTAACGGGCTCGAGGTGTTTTGGACCACATGCCTTCGACCAGTTCATCCCCAGGTGAGCCTCGTCTCTCCCTCGAACACCGCAACGGAGCACACCGGATGCCCCGTTAGGGTGGTTGGTCTGCCACCGCAATGCCTGGAGGTTCCCCTCGTGTCCCTTTCCGTCCTACTGGCCGCCGGCCCGTCTCCCGAGCCGGTCTCGCTCGACGAGGCCGCCAAGCAGGCAGGAGACGCCGCGGGCTACGTGGAGCAGAACTGGTCCACCTGGCTGAACACCGGCCTGCGTATCGCCCTGATTCTGCTGGTCGCGCTGGTGCTGCGGATGCTGGTGCGCCGCGCCCTGACCAAGCTGATAGAGCGGATGAACCGCTCCGCCCAGGTGGTGGAGGGCACGGCCCTGGGGGGCCTGCTGGTCAACGCCGAGCGCCGCCGTCAGCGCTCCGAGGCCATCGGATCCGTACTCCGCTCGGTCTCCTCCTTTGTGATTCTCGGCACCGCGGGCCTGATGATCCTGGGCGCCTTCAAGATCGACCTGGCACCGCTGCTGGCCTCCGCGGGTGTCGCGGGCGTGGCGATCGGCTTCGGCGCGCGCAATCTCGTCACCGACTTCCTCTCGGGCGTCTTCATGATCATGGAGGACCAGTACGGGGTGGGTGACAGCGTCGACGCGGGCGTCGCCTCCGGCGAGGTGATCGAGGTGGGCCTGCGCGTGACCAAGCTGCGCGGCGACAACGGCGAGATCTGGTACGTCCGCAACGGCGAGATCAAGCGCATCGGCAACCTCAGCCAGGGCTGGGCGACGGCGTCGGTCGACGTGATGGTCCGCCCGACCGAGGACCTGGACCGCATCCGCCAGGTCATCGGCGAGGTCGCGGACGAACTGGCGAAGTCCGAGCCGTGGAACGAGCGCCTGTGGGGCCCGGTCGAGGTGCTGGGCCTGAACGAGGTGCTGCTGGACTCGATGACGGTCCGGGTCGCGGCGAAGACGATGCCGGGCAAGGCACTGGGCGTGGAACGCGAACTGCGCTGGCGCATCAAGCAGGCCTTCGACGCGGCGGACATCCGCATCGTGGGCGGTATGCCTCCGGTGGCGGCGGAGTCGGTGACGACGGACCCGACGGCGGGGATGGCGGCGCCTTCGGCCCTGGCCAGCCCGACGTCGCCGCAGTCACTGGCGGCGACGCCGATCGGGCAGCAGGCGAACATGTCGAAGTAGGAGACGTAAGGGAACGGGCGCCCCGGCCGTTGCGGCCGGGGCGCCTTTCCGCGCGTATCGCCGTCCGTCTGCCGCCGCTGCCTCAGCGAACCCAGCTCTTGAGCGGCTCGGTATCCAGTGTGATCCCGACCGGGTCGGGCAGCGTGACCACCTTGCCGAACGGCACCGTCAGAACATGCTCGTAGCGGACACCGTCAGGCTCGCTGTGGACCTTGATCTCGCAGGAGTCGCGGTCGATCAGCAGGTATACGGGGATCCGGGTCTCGGCGTAGGCACGCGGCTTCTCCACGCGGTCGCGCCGATCCGTGTCGGTGTCGTACGACGTGATCTCCAGAGCCATGAGCACCGGCTCGGGATCGGCCCACTCGCCTGCACCGACGAACGCTTCCGCATCGGCCAAGGTGCCATCCGGACGCGCGTGGCCTTTCCGGTAGGTCTCGATCCTCAAACCCTGTCCCGTCGAGAGCCACAGCTCCGGCCGGTGCTGCATGCAGATCCTGGTGAGCCACTGAATGATGCGCTCGTGATCGCCGTCGGGCACCGGCTTGACCCCCATCTTGCCGTGAATGAACTCTGCCCTCAGCCCCTCGACCTCACGTGCCAGGGCACGCGATGCGGCTTCGAACTCCTCCGGCAGCATCTGCGGCCGATCAGCAGTCACGGTCACGGCGCCTCCTCCTGCTCTCGCGGGACCTGCCCCCAGAGTACGGAAGCCAGCCGTCCCGCCGCAGAGCTTCCCCAGGTGAGCCACCCAGACCCGACGAACGCTTCCGATCCCGCCGACGTGCGAATACCGGCTTCCAACCGGAGGGAGTAGGACGGCGTATAAGAACGGGCGCTGCAGCTGGCCTGGGTGCCCGCTCCACGTGCGGCTGACGCCCCACCGACCCTGATCCCCAATCGCCGGGTCGCAGCCCTCCACGCCCCGCCGCATCACGCGGGCGGGGCGTGGCCGGAGCTCACGACGGCTGGAAGCCGCCCACCCAGGGGATGTCCCCGGCCACTCCGAGCTTCCCGGCGGTCAGCTCTACGCTGCCTCTTCCGGTGGGGCCGGTGGAGCTGCCTGGCAGGACCCACACCGCGCCGCGGTAGCTGTCCTCACCCTCCGCACCGATGATCACGTCGGGACGACCGTCCGCCCTGACGTCGCCGACCGCGAGCGTGGTACCGAACCCGTCGCCCGGTTCCGACACCCCGGGCACCGACGCGGTCTCCTGGGAGAGCTGGTACGAGCCGGCGCCGGGCGTGCCAGCCTTCGTGCCGGGGACGATGACGACGACTCCGGCACGCCCCTTGCCGTTCTGCGTCTGTCCGGGCACGCCGACGACGATGTCGCCAAGACCGTCCCTATTCAGATCGGCGACGGCAACGGCAGTGCCGAACCCGTTGTACTTCGCCGACGTGCCGACGACGCCGGCCGTGTCCTGGCTGATACGCACCGGTGTTGCCGCGAGACCGTTCTCGCCGCCGTACCAGACGGTGATCTGACCGCCCTTGTGGCCGTGGGTGCCACTGATCGGTTCGTCGGGGTCGCCGACAACAAGGTCGCTGTAGCCGTCGCCGTTGACATCCCCGACAGCGGTGGTCGTACCGTCAATGGGCAACGGGACGCCGGGGCTTGTGGGGTCGACGTACACGAGGCCGCCGCTGTAGCCACCGACCCGGACGGAGGTGATGATCCGCGCCGCGCGTCCGTCGCCGCGCACCAGGTAGTCGGTGACGCCGACCGAGGGCGTGTCCCAGTTCGGCGATTTCGTGCTGACCGAGCCGTCGCGTGCGAAGGTGCCGCTGAATTCGATCGATCCGTCGTAGCCGCCGACCAGTACGCGCGCGCCACCGCTGTCGCGCACTGCGGCGACATCCAGGCCGTACCGGGCGCCCTTGACGAGCGTCACGGGCAGCGCGCTTGCCGCGGCCAAACCGTTCTTGCCACCCCACAGGACGGTGACTGCGCCGGCGTCCACGGCGCTGCCGAGGTCCTCGTCGGGCACTCCGACGACCAAATCGCTGTAGCCGTCCTTGTCGAGATCGGCGAACGCCGTCGAGGCACCGAAGAGATCACCAGCCTCCGCGGCGTCCGGCACGCCGACGGAGTCCTGAGTGATGACGACCTTGCGCACCGTGGACACCCCCGTCCTGGAGCCGTAGAGGACGGCGACCGCCCCCGCGCCGGTCTTGCCTCCCACCTGTGCCCTGGGTGCCGGGACGACCAGGTCCTGGTAGCCGTCCCCGTTGAAATCCGCCGGCGCGGCAATGGGCTTCGCCACGGCCTCGGCAGGCATGACGACCGAGCCCGTCACAGCGGCGCATGCCACGGCAACTGCGGTCGCCAACCTGATTCTTCCTGTCTTCCCCACCCTGTTTCCCCTCCTGATGCACAGTGAGACAGCAGGAGCGTACGACTCCACCCGCCGCTGCTGCAGCACGAGGTCCGGCGGATTCGCCTCATCGGTTCCGGCAGTGTCTCCGTGGAGCCCGTAAGAGGTCCTAGCAAAGGCGTTGGACGTGTCGGTGGGTGATGAGGCAGGTGGCGGGTGCCGAGGAAGGCGTTGTGGATGTCATCGCGTCGTTCCCAATCGGACGCGGAGGCGGCGGAATCCCTGAAGCCATGCGATGGTGCGCTCGACGACCCACTTAACGCACCTCCGGCGAACCTGTCAAAGTAGCTCACGAGACCGAGAACGGGCACCTCCGTTACAGCAGGCGCCCGTTCCCACGTCCGTGTCATCAGAGGTCAGCCGACTGTCTGCGGCTCGGGTACATGCCAGAGCCCGTCGGCCGACATTGCGCCGCTCCAGATACGCAAGCGGTCCAGGCTGCCGGGAAGGTAGTGGTCGAAGCTGCCGCCGTCGACGCCGCGGCCCTGCGCCAGCGACGTGAGCCCGGCGTGCGGGCTTGCCACCTGCGGGGTGCTGTCGATGTACAGCTTGAGCCTGCCGGATGTGTCGGACGGATCACCGAGGGTGGTCGCAACAGCGTCGAAGATGCCAGTGACGTCTGAACGAAGCCCGTCGGCGCACTCTAGCCCCAGCAAGCGGACTTGATCGATCCACCTCCGTCCGCTCAGCCTGCCCGGGGCCTCTTCTACTGGTCGATGCTCGATTAGCTTCAACAGCGGTCGTGGCCTTCGGACCGTGCCAGTTCAAGTTCGGCTCTGGGCAAGACGAACGGCGGGGGCCAGTCGCGGTCCCCGCCGTCGTCTTGCCTGACGCCTAGCGGATCACCAACCGAGCCAAAGCCGGTCGGCCTTCTCCTGTCCGCCTACACGCACGGCTACGTTGAGCCAGTCGTCCGGGAAGTCGGGCAGGGTCACGTAGTACACGTCCCGGCCCGACGTGGCCGGCGACAGCGTTCTGATGAATTTCCAATCCATCTTCTGCTTCTGGTACTTGACGGACACCACCTTCTCCCCGGGGTCGGCCACCATGACGACCCGCGCCCCCTCGTTCAGCGTTCCCGGTCCGAACAGAGCGGCCAGCGTCGAGTCGCCCTTCGGCTTCACCCCTCTCGTCTCGCTGCACTTGACTGCCCGCAGCCCGCCAGAGAGCTCGGATTCCCCGAGGCAGACATGTCCCTTCACCGATTCCCAGAGAAAGGCCGTCACCCCTGGTAGTGCGACCCTGCTGACACCGGCGGCTGTGGGTTTTTCTCCCATCCCGTTGGCCTGGGCGAGCAGCTCCCCCTCCCGCTGATCCAGGTCGGGCTCCTCCGACAGCTTCGCCGACGGCTGCAACCGGGAGGGAGCAGGATCCGCTCCGGCTGTCGGCTGCGTCTCCTGTGGACCGCAACCGGCGAGGACGACGCAGGCGGCCGGAAGGACCGCCCACCGGACCAGGGCCTGCCTGGGGCTAACTGTCAAAACGGCGTACTCCCAGTCTTGAGGACTTGCGCGTTGATGGAGACGCGGTTCTGCGGGATCTCCGAGTAGGTGACCGGAGTCCAGGACGTGAGGTCGAAGGTGCCCCAAGTCTTGCTGCTCGTCCGCCCGTCCGCGTGGTAGTAGGTGGTCATGTACGTGTCTATGACGCCATGAGGCGACAGACCGAAGTGATCACCGGCTTTCACCTTCTTCGGCACCGTCTTGGTCACGGTCGCGCTGCGGGTCTTAGTGTCGACGTTGGTCCAGGTGTAGTCACCGTTGACACCGAGGGTTACCCCCAGCTCGGACTCTGCCAGCATCGGGATGCCGGCCTTGATCTTTCCTGAAACCCCCGCGGACCACCCGATTTTGTCGGTGAACTGCTCCGCCGCCGCGTACATGGCCTGCTCGCTGTACGCGAAGGTGACGTCCACGTTGTCTTCCGAAGTGTCGAGCATGCCCGCGGTGGTGTAGTCGGTGAAGTAGTCGTTACGCACCCACGTGGTGGTGGACCAGAGAACATCGGTCCCGCCAGATGGCACGATCACCCCCTTGGGCATCTTGGGCGGCACGGTGGTGCAGCCGTCGCAAAAGTGCCGCGTCGAGGGCTGGGTGCTGCCGCCGCCACCACTGCTCGGCGGGGTCACCGTGCCCGTTTTCGGGTCGTAGCCGACCCCCTTTTGGGTCTCGTTTGAGCAGTACTTCAGGTCGTACAGGCACGAGTTCGGCGGCGAGCCGATCTCCGTACCCGCCGGGTCTGTGAGGCTGACCGGGTTGTTGTTGCTGTACGTGTACGCGTTGTGCTGGCGCGGGTCGTCCGTCACGAACAGCGGGTCCACCGAGATGAACCGGCCAAGTGCCGTGTCGTACTCGCGCGCCCCCAGGAGGACCAGGCCGGTGGCCGTGTCGTTCGTACCGCCGACGAAGCCCTTGTCACCTGTCCATCCGGAGGGCTGGGTACCGCGTGCACCGCCGAAAATCGTGGTCTTGCGACGGGTCACCGCCTGGGTGGCATCGGCCGTGATCTGCGTGGTGCCCGTGCCATGGTGGTCGGACAGCGTGAAGGTCAGTTTGCCCCCGGTTCGCATCGCGACGATCTTCGAGCCGGCCGAGTAGTAGCGAGTTCCGGTGACCACGCCCGCCTTGCTCAGGTGGAGCTCATTGCCTCCGGGGAGATAGAGGGTGGATCCCGTGGCGTCCTTGCGGATCAGCCGTTGCCCCTGGGTGTCGTAGACGTAGCTGCTGGTCTCCGTCGTCCCTTCGGTGACCGCAGCCAAGTGGCCCTCGTCGTTCCAAGTCAGGGTCTGGGTAGCCGCGCTGCCGATCTTGCGCGTCGCGGTGTTGCCCGCCTCGTCGTAGGTGAAGGTCTCGTCATGCGCGTTGGTGCCTGTCTGGGTGACCTTCGGCAGGTCGTGCGTCCCGGCGGTCGGCGCCGCGTAGGTGCGCACGGTGTCGGCGGCTGGCCCTGAAGCCGTCTTGTGCTGGGTCTCCGTCTTCCGGTTGCCCAGCGCGTCATACGTGTACGTGGTCCAGTACGCGTCCTGCCCGCCGACGACCGCGGCCGAAGGCGCTGCGGCGCACTTCTCACCCGAGTTGGTCCACGCCTCCTCGATCCGGCCCAACGCATCCAGGCCGAAGCACTGCGTGTCGGTGGTGCGGGCCGCGTCCTGGCCGTACGAGGTGGAGACCGAGGTGATGTTGTCGGCGGCGTCGTAGCCGTAATGCGCGTCCTCGATCCGCTGCGGCGCGGTGTCCCGGTCGAGGTAAGTGTCGGTCAGCGCGTTGGTGTGGTCGTCATAGGTGTTCGAGACCGTCAGGCTCTGACCGAAGGCACCGTATTTCTGGATGGTGTTGCGGCCGTAGTGGTCGTACGTGCTGTCAGAGACGAGCGGGTCGGTTCCGGCGCCGACGGTCTTCAGCAGGCCGATGACAGGGCTGTAGGTGTTGGTGACCTTCTCGGCCGCCAGCCCTCCCATGGCCGGATGCTGGGTCCACATCACCTGACCGGTATTGAGGTTGTAGGAGGTAATCCACTTGTAGACGCCGGTGAGCGCTCCTTCGCTGTCCGGGATGGTGAGTTGCGTACCAACGGGCTTGTACAGGCTGTTGTACGACGTGACTGCTGACTCGTAGGCCTTGCCCCCGATCCACCGCGTGGACTTGGACAACTGGCCCTTGGCGACCGTGTCGTACTCCCACGACGTGAGCGTTGTCGTGCCCTTCTTCAGGGCGATCTTGCGGCCCAGCTGGTCGTAGTCGGTGTGCAGCGTGATGCTGCGGCCGACGCTGGTCACGTCCGTGGCGCGGTCACCCCGGTCGTAGACCGTCTTGGTCGTGCCCTTGTCTGGATCGTCGACCTGGGTCTGGCGGCCGCGAACGTCGTATGTGTACGTCCACTTGGCGCCGGAGGGGTCGGTGAGCCCGCCCATCCGGCCGAGCTTGTCGAAGCTGTACAGCGTGGACTGGGAGGTTGTGCGGCCCGAATCCGTGTACTGCTTCAGCTCGACCGTCCGGCCGAGCGCGTCCACGACAGTGGTGCTCGCGGTGCCGCCCTGCGGTGGGACCGTGGTCGCGGTGTCACCGGTGTAGCTGGTGGTGGTGCGCTTGGTCTCGTCGCCAAACCGCTTCGAGATCACGGCGGTGACGCGGCCGGCTCCGTCGAAATCGGTGTCGGTAGATGCCGGGTACTTCAGCTCCTGACCGGTGACAAGGACAGGTTCAGCCGGGCCTTCGGCGTAGAAAGTTCCGGAGGTCCGCCAGGCCTGGCCGCGGGTGTCGTAGAACGTCTCGGTCACCAGATGTCCGGAGCGGTCAGGGGACTCCTGCTGGGTCTGGCGGGCCCGCAGCAGACCGTCGGATATGGCGTAGCTGGCGTTGTACTTGGAGTCGTGGGTCAAGGTCTTGGTAGTGATGACGACCGGTCCGTCGTTGCGGACCAGATACTCGAAGATCTGGTTCGGCGAGTCAGGGTAGGTCACTGCCGAACGGGTCGGCAGCCACACCTTCGTGGTCCGGCCCAGCGCGTCGTAGGCGGTGGTGGTCATCTTTCCGTTGGCGTCCGAGACCTGGGTGGGCTGGCCGCGCAGCGGATCCATGGTGGTGGTGGCGGCGTGGCCGAGCGGGTTGGTGACCAGCACGCTGGTCGGCGCCTCGCCCGTGACAGGCGTGTACTCGGTCGTGGTCACCTTGCCGTACGCGTCCGCGACCGAGCGACCGCGGCCGTAGATGTCGAAATCCGCGGCCGGCGTGGAGGAGACGACGTCGTAGCCGCTGCCCGCTCCATTGATGCGTTCCGTCTTGGTGACATCGCCCTTGGCCGGCGCCGCGCCGAAGGCGCCGCCGTCGTAGTACGTGCGGACGTCGTCGATGACGTCCGCGGGGCGTGCGACCGTCGCGCCGCAGGTGACCCCCACCGTCTCGACCCGGCTGACCTTGTCCAGGATCCAGCTGGTGGTGTTGCGGGCGTAGCTGGTGGCGGCGCACTTCTCGTCGCCGATCTTACCCGTGTCGCCGGTCTCGGAGACCGAGTCGACCATGCCGTAGGCGTCGAAATGACGCGTCAGCTCGGTCGTCCGAGTGCCTCCGGTGACAGTGGTGCGGGTGGACTCCTGCTCCATTCCTGTCTTGTACGACTCCAGGTCGGGCAGACCGGTCCGGTTGCGATGGGCGACCAGCGCCGAGCGCCACGGCGTGTACGAAGTCGCGGAGACGAGCTTGTTCGTGTCATCGCCGTTGTACGTGGCCTTCTCGCGGAGCATGCCCGCGAACTCCTCGCGGTCCGCGACGGGATCGCCGGCGGAGTCCTCGACGCTCTTTCCGTCGAACCCGCGGAAGTAGCGGCTCTCGGTGAGGGTCCTGGGGTCGGAGGCGGCGCCCACGCGGGTCTGGACCCGCTCGTAGCCGCGCGCGACGGAGTACGTCCGGTCCTCGGACTTGGTGAACTCGTCTGTGCTCTTCGCCCAGCCCGCCCCGCCTACATAGGAGTAGGTGCTCACCTTGTCCGGGGACTCGACCAGGTTGTCGCCCTCGGTCACCTGGGTGGCGACGTACGAGTTGAACCAGTCCAGCTTGGCGTCATTGCCCTCGTACGCCCACTTCACCGGGTAGCAGCGGGTGGTGTTCGTACCGTCGGCCGGCGGCAGTGTCGAAGCAGTGCAGTCGGGCTGAGAGTAGGTGACACCGATCGTGGCGCCGGTCTCCGTGGTGATCTGGTACAGCCGCAGCCGGATGAAGGGGGCCAGGCCGTCGCCGGTCTTGTCGACGCGGTTGGCCCGCTGCTCGCCAGCGAAGGTGACAGGAGGGAGCCCGGCCGTGCCGCCGGCCTTTCCGGTGCGTGTGATCGACTTCAGCCACATCGGAGTGGACACTCCGTCGCCCGAGGCCGGGAAGTCCTGCGCCAGCGCCCAGGAGTCGACGTCCTTGTACGCACCGCCGGTCAACACCTTCGTGGTGATGCCGGCAAGCCGCTTACGCGACCAGAACGTGGGCGAGAAATTGTCCTTGCACTCCGTACCGTCCTTGCAGTTGGTATCAAACGGGACGTCCGGCCAGTTCGCGGCGTTGGCCTCGTCGAAGGTGCCACAGTTGCTCAGGCAGCGCTCGCTGACGTCGAACGTCACCTGACCCATGGCCTTTGTCGTGTAGACCGAGGACGACCGCAGGCCGTAGTCGATGTGGTCCAAGTAGCCGCCGCGGATGTAGGAGGTGGCGGTCGAGTCGCCGGTGGTCTCCGAGACGTTGCGGCCGTAGTTGTTGGACTCCGACTTCCAGTAGTACGCCATGGCGCTGCCATGCGGATCGACCACGTAGTCGAGCTGCCAGCGCCAGGCCTGCTGGCACCAACCCTTCGCGAACGACGAGTTGTAGCAGGGCTCGCCCGCCTGGTTACCGAACACGGGCATGGTCCACGCCGAGTTCGTCACGGGATCGTCGGCCGCGGTGCCGTTGTCCTTCCACCCGGGAAGCCGGTTCAGGCCGAAGAAGTACTGGGTGCCATCGGTCGTGGTGATCTTCCAGTGCTCACCCACCCCGTCGACGTCAGCCGTGCCCTGGTCATTGTTGGCCGCGCCGGTGAGTTTCTCGACCTTCTCACCCGAGTCAGACGCGGGATGCCAGCCCTTGCCCGCCTCGTACACCAGCTCGGTCGACTTGCCGCCCAGTGACATGGTGGCATTGTCGTTATACCAACACATGTCGCCGACCCTGGTGGTGTTCGTGGCGTCGGTCTTGTCGTCGTTGCACGACTTGTAACGGCGCTCGATGAAGCCCGGCTCCCAGGACCAGCCGTCACCGATCCAGGAGGGCTGGTTGTTCGAGGCGGCCGTACGGCCGTCCACGCCCTGCGAGGAGTAGTCGAGCGAGATCTTCGGCTGGATGCCACCCGGCACCGCCGGCACGCCGATCGGGTGTGACCAGGCGAAGCCGCCCGTCGATTCGCCGGCGCTCCACGAACCTGTCATCTGCAGGGACGTGGCCTTGTAGTCGCCCGTCGGACCCTCGGCTCCCGCCGCTGCGGCCAACACCGTCAGGCCGGTCACGCCAACCGGCGCCGATAGCGTGCCGGCCTTGGTGTCGTTCCTCGTCTCCAGCGGCTTCTGTACGCGGCACTTCGCCTTCGCTGGTGTCGTCAGCGCGCACCCGGGCAGCTGCACCAGTCGCAGCCGGGACGCCCAGTCACCGCCATACGCACCCCGGAACGACGAATAGTCCACCTCGACACGAGCAGAGCCCGCCTTGGCCACGGCGTCCGCGCGACCCACCGACAGCAAAAGCCCCTCGACTCCTGCCTTGCGCGCCGCGTCCCGGTCAGCCACCGACACCTTCACCTTGCCAAGGGCCTCCCCCGCGGCACGGGTCTTACCGGGCACCGCCGCAATGGAAACCGGCAGCTTCCCCGCACGCGTTGCAGCCCCGGCACCAGCCGGAGCAACCCCGGCAGTCCCGGGCGCAGGCCAGGCGACCTTCGGCGAGGCCTTCCAGGAGTGGGCCGCCGCCGCGTCGGGTCTCCTGGCGCCGCCGGCCTTCACTCTTTCGACCGGCACTGCTTTCGGCTGTTTCAACTTTGGAAGCGGAATTCCTCCATCCGAATTCGTGGCTACGGCCGTTGCCGGCAGCACCCCCACCATGACCGCTGCAGCCAAAGCTGCCGCCAGCCCACGCATTCCGAAACGACTCACGCCCCACCCCTTGAGCAAATCCAAAAAGACCGCCGAAGACTAGCAGCGGAAAACGAGGAAGGCGTCAACTTTCTTCAGGCGTCCCGCGCACACAGAAAAAGGGACCGGAATGGCGCATTCTCGGCAAGTATTCAGTTTCGCACCTTGATCATCACAAAGTAGCAGGTCACAGCCATTCCATAAACCGGCACAAACACCTTAATCAAGGCAAGATCGCCTAGATACTGAAATACGGGACAACCGACCGGCCGGGCTCCAAATGGATTCCTCGCACCCCTGCACGTATATAGAGTCGCCGCGAATACCTGACACACACAAAGGATGGTGCGGTGCATATGTCAACGAGTGGCGGCTTGCCCAGAAGACCGTGGCTGACGCGCGCAATATCGGTTGCTTTGGCAGGCGGAATTATAGCTTCCGGATTGCTGGGGCTTCCTGCCTCCGCGGCGCCCACTCAGGCCGTTTCGGCCGTATCCGCGGATCCAGTCGCGGACGGGTCGAAAAGCGAGGAGGACTACGCGCTCGAGCAGGCCCAGGCCACCGGTCAGCCCTTCGAGCTGACCTCGGCCCGCACCGAGTCCACCGACACGTGGGCCCTGCCGGACGGTTCGTGGTCGGTCAAGCGGTACGGCACGCCGGTGCGGATGCTGCGGGGCGGAGCGTGGATCGCCACCGACCCGACGCTGGCGTTCGCCACCGACGGCACCGTGGTGCCGAAGGCGTCCACCGTGTCCGTGGCTTTCTCCGGTGGTGGGAGCGGGCCGTTGCTGTCCGGCGTCAAGGACGGCCGGACGCTTTCCCTTTCGTGGCCCAAGCCACTGCCCCAGCCCACGCTGAACGAGAACGTGGCCACCTATGCCGACGTGCTGCCCGGGGTGGACCTGCAGCTGAAGGCCGAGGTCGAGGGCTTCTCCCAGCTGCTGGTGGTCAAGACCGCCCAGGCCGCCGCGAACCCCGAACTCGCCTCGCTGAAGTACAAGTTGGACACCGTCGGCGTGTCCGTGTCCACCGATGCGGAGACCGGCAGTGTCACCGCCGTCAACCCGGCTGGCGAGACCGTGTTCACCAGCCCCTCCCCGCTGATGTGGGACTCCACCTCCATTACCTCAGGTGGTGCCGCTCCGGTGGAACGGACCGCTCTGACCGCGGGCGAGGGGGAGACGCCCACGGACGCCTTCGAGCCCGCGCCGGGTGCGCAGGACGCCCAGATGCCCACCACCGTTTCCGGTGACACGCTGGAGATCAAGCCCGACCAGGCGCTGCTCACCGGTGCAGATACCAAGTACCCGGTCTACCTCGACCCGTCCTGGGCCTGGGGCAAGCGGCAGAACTGGACCCGCGTCTACAAGAAGTACCCCAACACCTCCTTCTGGAACACCAAGGAGGTCGTCCGGGTCGGCTACGAGAACGAGACCAACGGCCTGTCCCGGTCCTTCTTCCAGCTGGACACGTCCAACATCAAGGGCGCCCAGGTCAAGACCTCTACCTTCCGGATCAAGAACACCTGGTCCTGGTCGTGCCAGGACCGGCCCGTGGAGCTGTGGCACGTCGGCGGAATCTCCTCCAAGACCACCTGGAACAAGCAGCCCGCCAAGTACTCCAAGCTCTACACCGTCGACGACGCCAAGGGCTGGAGCAAGGACTGCGCCGCAGGCAATCTCGAGTTCGACACCACCGCCAAGGTCCGCGAGGCCGCGTCGAAGAACTGGTCCAGCCTCAACCTCGGCCTGTACGCCTCCGATGAGACCGACACGTTCGGCTGGAAGAAGTTCGACGCCAAGACCGCAGTCCTGGAGACCACATACAACAACCCGCCTAAGACGCCCAGCGGTCTGGGCACCAACCCGAAGAGCGACTGCAAAACCGGCGGGGCAATCGGCAACACCCGGGTGAGCATCTACGCCAAGATCGACGACAAGGACGCCGGCAACCTGAGTGCCGAATTCCAGATCTTCAAGACCGGCGCCACCACGCCGACGGTGACAAAGTCCATCCCGGCCGCCAAGGGCAAGGTCGCCACGTACGTGGTCCCCGACGGCGACCTGCCCACCGACAGCTATACCTGGAAGGTCCGCGCGAAGGACCAGGACGGCGCCTACTCCGCGTGGTCCGCCACATGCAAGTTCTCTGTCGACCGGACCCGGCCCAGCCAGCCCCCGGTCATCAGTTCCGCGGAGTTCCCCAACGGTGAGAACGGCTGGCCGACCACCACCGGCAAGGCCCGCACTCCCGGCAGTTTCACCTTCACTCCCAACGGCGTCACCGACGCCGTCGAATACGGCTGGTACACGGACTTCAACCCCCAGGTGAACCACATCACCGTCGCTGCAGGGGGTACCGCCACTGACACCTTCAAGCCACCGAGTTACGGTCCGCACTTCGTCTATGCCTTCAGCGTCGACAAGGCGGGCAACCGGTCGGACACCGCCACCTACATCTACTACGCCGGCCGCTCACTGGACCGCGACGGACCGACCGACCTCAACGGCGACACCATCAGTGACATCTGGAGCATCGACTCCAACGGCACTCTGCTGACTTACGCCGGCCAGGGCAACGGTGACTTTGCCTCAGCCACCAACGGCGGCAAGTCCTTCGAAGGCAATCAGGTCGACTCCCGCGGCGACTGGGGCCAAGACGGCTACAACGACCTCGTCTCCCTCGAGTACGACGGCATCGACAAGACCAAGAAGCTCTGGACGTACCCCAACAACGGCACCGGAGTCATCCGCGACGAATACACCCAGCTCACCGTCGCCTGCCCCGTGAAGGACCCGGAGACCGGCTGCGACTACGGCGACGACTGGACCGGCGACGACCACTGGCACAACGCCGAGCAGATCGTCACCCCCGGCGACCTCAATGGCGATACCCAGCCCGACTTGCTGGTCAAGCAGGGGAAGCAGCTGTGGGCGTACTACGGCAACCGCGCCGGCTACACCCTCGACACCATTCGCGAACCCGTCCTCGTGGGCAGCGGAGACTGGGACAAGTTCACCGTCATCGCACCCGGCGACCTCAACGGCGACACCATCGCCGACCTGTGGCTGCGCGACAACGCCACCGGAGACATCCTGCGCTCCTACGGCAAGAAGGGCCCCGACGGTCGCCTCGACCCCACCACCTGGGGCAACACGAGCAGTCGCGTGAAGATCGGCTCCGGATACCCCGCCGCCGTGTTCCCGGCCATGGGCTCCGTCGGCGACGTCACCGGCGACAGCATCGCAGACCTGTGGGCCCGGAAGACCGACAACACCATGATCGGCTGGCCCGGCAAGGTCACCGCCTCGGTCTTCTCCTTCGACCCCTACTTCGCGATCGACGGTGCCTCCGGCGGAGCCCGCATCCCGGCCGGAACCACGCTGACCGCCGGACAGTCGTACACCTCCCGCTCGGCCAAACTCACCATGAAGGACGACGGCAACCTGGAAGTCACCTCCAACGCCGGCAAGCCGCTGTGGTCCACCGGAACCTCCGGGAACACCGGCGCGAAGGCCGTCATGCAGTCCAACGGCAACTTCGTGGTCTACAAGGCCGACGGCAGCACGGTGCTGTGGGAGTCCAAGACCAGCGCAGCCGAGGGCTACGCCCTCCTCCAAGACCGCGGCAACCTCGTGGTCTACAACGCCAAGGGCCAGTCCCTGTGGAGCAGCGGGACGGTGACCCGGCACGACTACAACGCCGACGGCCGCAGCGACATGGGGCTCTGGTACGACTTCAGCGCGGGAAGCGACGCGACCTACACGCTGCTCACCAATTCGGACGGGTCGTTCAAGGACCCGCTGAAGTCCTTCACGGCCGCGATCGGGGCCTGGGAAGCGAACAGCATGAAGTTCGTGACCGGGGATTTCAACGGCGACGGCCGCGGTGACATGGCGGCGCTGTACGGGTACAGCGACACCAGCATCAAGCTGTGGACCGCCTTCGGTAAGGCCGACGGCGGCTTCAACACACCCTTCGAATCCTGGAGTTCCTCGCCCGGCCGGATGCACACCAGCTATATGACGCCGCAGGCGGGTGACTTCAACGGCGACGGCCGCGACGACCTTGCCGTCTGGTACGCCTACCCCGACGGCACCACCAAGCTGTGGACCTTCACCGCCGCCGTCACAGGCAAGTTCAATGCGCCCTTCGACACCTGGTCCGCCCCCAGCGGCACCTGGTCCCGGGCTCGCACCAAGTTCGTGACCGGCGACTTCAACGGCGACGGCCGCGACGACCTCGGCGTGTTCTACGGCCAGGGCGACAACTCGGTGAAGACATACGCCTTCCTCACCACTCCCACCGGAGGCTTCGCGGCACCGGAGGTGTGGTGGGAGAGCACCGCGCTGGACTGGAATCGATCCACGCCGCACGCCGGAGACTTCAACGGCGACGGCCGCGACGACGCCATGATCTGGTACGACTCCCCCGACGGCAGCGACAAGGTCTCCACCATTCTCTCCACCACGGTGAACGGCAAGAACCAGTTCGGCTCCGCCTTCGTCACCCTCGCCAGTGCTGCTGGCAACTGGGACATCAAGCGCAGCCAGCTCGTCATCGGTGACTACAACGGCGACGGTCGCGACGACATCGGCGCGATGCACCATCTGTCGGACGGATCCGTGAAGATGTGGACCTGGACCGCTAGGCCCGACGCCATGTTCAACGGCGGGCTGGCCGGCTACACAGCCCTGTCCGCTCAGTGGGTCTACGCCTCCACGAGGTTCTTCAAGCCCTACAACTGACACCAACCCGACCTGGTCCCGGCAGCGCCGATGTCGGTCCGAATGTCGTAAGGGGTGCCCTCGCCGCCGTCGTTGATGATGTGGATGACCTTCGCGCCGGCCTTGCGGGCTCTGGCCAGC
>NZ_JBEXEX010000077.1:0-24985 GCF_040606445.1 Streptomyces sp. NPDC005408
GTCCATTCCTCGTTCGATAGATCTCCCCGCCCCATGGACACGTCAACGAGCTCAGGACGAGGAGGTCACATGATCCGCCGGACAGACCCTAGGACACGTTGTCCTACCCGTCGATACCGAGTCGATCGGCGAGATCCGTGAGTGGGGACGTGCGACGTCTTTCCCTCCCGCGGAGTTCGGAGACGAGCCGTCGGCTTGTGGAGTGATATCGCATCCATTCGGGAGCTGTTCGCTCGGCTGTGAGCAAGGCGCGCAGCGCAGCTTCGTCCTGGTTGAGGTCCGCGCTGGCGATTGCGCAATCGACATGGAATCGAGCGCGCCACGTTGGGGGCAGGGCGTGAAGATCAGGAACGGTTCGGGCGGTGCGCAAGGCATCTGCACTCTCGTCCATCTCCACGAGGAAGTTGACCTTCGCCACGCCCATGTTGGTTGGACCGAACGGAGTCGCGTAGTCCAGACGATCAGTTCCGATTCTCGCGGCTGCCGCACTGGCCATGCTGAGCAGTTCCTGTACGACGTCCCGCCGCTCCAGTCGCACTGCGGCAGTTGCTGCACGCAGCAAGAGGATGCCCCAGAGGGCGAGTTCTATCGGCTGCGAGCGGAATCCCGGTTCGATCCGCTCGGCGGTTGTCATCGCCACCTGCTGGCATCAGCCAGCCGCCCTTGCTTCGTGAAGATCCATGCCAGGCTGGAGACTCCAACCGTCTCAAGATGAGGATCATCACCCTTGCGAGCTGCCTCCATAGAACGCTCAAGGGCGGTGAAGGCCGCGTCCTCTTTACCGAGTGCCGCCAGGGTGGTGGCCGCGACCTGGTACGCCTCAGCGAGAACGGACTGAGCGGTGGCGCCCTCAGATCCCGTGAACGTCCGACTGCCAGCCTTGGCATCCCTGATCAACTGAGGGAGCAGCAGGCCGATCTCGCCCATGCGCCCCTCGCGCCGGATGTGCTCGGTGGACCTCAGGGACGCGCGTAGTTGTGCGATGGTTGGCGGATCCTCAGGGTCCGATTCCTGTCCCAATAAGTCAGCGGCAGGCGAGATGGCCTGGCGCAGCGCAAGGACGGATGGCTGCTCGTCGTCGGTGCGCGCCTCGAAGGTGGTGGGCTGCCCGACGAGTGTGGACGGTTCCACGTCCAATGCTCGGGCCAAGGCATTCAACGTCGAGAGCCGGGCCGTCTGACGCACGCCCTGTTCGAGCTTACGGATGACGTCGACAGACAAGCCCGCTCGTTCCGCAAGCCTCTCCTGTGTCAGCTTCCGTCGCATACGCAGACGGGCGACCCGGTCTCCGATGCTGGGTTCCTCATGGATTTGCATGACTACCCCCGCGCGAAGGTCTTGCCGACCAAGCTACGCCGTGTGCGTGGCTGTTGCCCGAAGATCGCAGCCGAGTCACCCAGTCGCGACCAGGCCCGCGGTTCGCAGATGACTCCGGGGTATCAGCGACACCCCTCCCGTTTGGCCAGTTGCTGCTGTTGCCGCGAATGGCTCACCGTCCGTGGTCTGCAGCACGGCGTCATGGTGACCCAGCCGACCTCAGCGTGAAGTCGGCAAGGTGCACCGGCCGTTCGCGGGACTCGAGTTGCCGTAGTTCGGCAGCAGTAGCGACGGGCCGAGCAGCCGAGCTTCTTCTTTGCCGTGCCTGTCGGTGATCAGGTGGTGCTTCGAGCTGGCCCCGGATGTCGGTGCGGAGCACCAGCCAGATCCCGGAGAGCAGGTTCCCAGTCCGGTATCGGCTTGCCGCCGGGTCCGGAACTGGCGTTCCCGGAGCGGCAGCAACGGCCTGATTCTTGGATTAGTTTCACGGCCCGCCTGCCGGGGCGCGACGTGAACTCAGCCGGATTCGGGCGCACTCCCGGACTCATCGCGGAAGCACGAGGACACCACGGTGACCTCGATCGCGGACTTGTATTCACTGCCTGGGGGCGTGATCCGTAGACGAAGATCTGCGGACACCTGTCCGTCACCGGAGTCCGCCACGATCTGGGGGGACTTGGCCTGGCTGTCGTCGGGCCCGTCCTTGACAATCTTCCAACCCTTCGCGGGAAGCTCCTTCTGCAGCCTGCCCATGGCCGCTTTCAGGTCCGCGTCCGGTACCTGGTAGATGCTCCATGGGTGGCGCATACGGACCACATTGTCTTCGGGCGGATAGTCCGAGCACTTCACTGAAAAGGCACCCGACGGCTGGGTCTTCCCTTTCAGTGCCATGATGTCCAGGATTTCACTCGATGCGCCGGTGACCCTTTTCTTCACGACTGCCTCGTCGCGGACCGGTGCCGCCTCTTTCTTTTCACTCACCTGAGAGCAACCTCCCAAAAAAAGACCCGCAACTGCCATTGCGAGTGCTGAAGCAAATGACCTATTCAACCGTCGTCCTTTCGTACTGACCGGTGATCACGTAAGCCTGCTGGTGAAGGCTGAGGGATTCCTCGTCCCAGAACGCACTGTGATCCTTAGCGTTCGACGTGAGTACGTTCGAGCCGAACGCGGGATCAGTGGGGATGGTCCAGTTGTCACCGAGACCGGCGAGCCACCTCCCGCCCTCCCGGACGAACCCGTCGTTGCCCCCTCCGCCCATCGCCCACATGTGGCCCGGCTTGATCCCCAGGTCCGCCGCACGGTCGGCCTGCATGCCCGGGCTTCCAGCGACAAGGACGTCGTCGACCGCTAGGGGGCCGTCCGGCCAACCGCCGGATTTCGCCGCGTCCCCGATGACGGTAGTGCCATAGCTGTGGCCGACGGCCGTGGTGTGCCCGGTGTTCCCGGTGGCCTCCATGTGCGCCGCCCTGTTGCCGTCGAGGAAATCCCTCAGGATGGGCCCGCCCTGAGCTGCCCGTTCATCGAACATGGCTTCCGGGAGGATGTCGCCCTTTTCGCCGGGCTTGGCCGAGCGCGGGGCGTCGTAGTCGAACCAGGTGATCGTGGAGATCTTGGAGTCCTGGGCAATGCCGTGACTCTCCTGCCACAACCTCGTTCCCCGGTCCAAATCTCCACTGACATCGCTCAGATTTGTCCCGGTACCTGGCACATAAATTGCCGTGTGATCAGCGGTGTCGGGGTTACCGTTGGCGAGAATGACTCTTCCGTCGCCGCCCATGCCCTCGACATCGAATCCGAGCAGATAAGCGTCGGGAAGGCCGTCCTTACCGGTCATGTCGAAACGGTTCTGAATGGTGTCCATCCCGTCGAGGCGCCCCTCAAGGCGCCCCTTCTGTTTGTTCCACTCTTTCCACTCCTCCGTCGGGACCATCGCGCCCTTCACCTCGCGGCCCGTGATGGGGCTGATGTAGGCCCGGTAGTGCTCGGGCTCCTTCTTGAGCCAGGTGTCCAGCTGTGATTGAGTGGCGCCCCGCTGCTCAGCGAGTACGACACGGTTCGCCTCGTCGCGCACATCGGCTGGCAGCCCGTTGAGTGCGCCGACACTCGCGGGGTGCATGGAGATGTAGCCGGCACGCTCTTCCTCGGAAAGACCCCTCCACCACTGGGCGTTGTCCTCGCCAGAGCCCTCTTTCGGCGGCCCTTTGATGGTGTCGAGATACGAGTCGGCCGCCTTGCGTACTCCTCCCGTGTCCGACGTGACATCCGTCCAGTCCCGGGCGGACACAGTCAGGTCGTCGTCGGCCTTCAGAGCCCGCAGTTTCGGTGCCCACTTCTCGTCAGTTGCTGTCGCCTCCTCAAGGGCGGCGGCGATACGGTCGCCGATCGCCTGCGCACGCGCGTAATACGGGTTGGGATCGAACTGAGCCGCTTGGCGGTTGATGCCCTGCGCCAACGGCGTCGTCGTACCGTTCGCCGTCCCCACATGGGGGATCTTGCCGTCGACCTTGTCCGGTCCCGCCGGATACGTCACTGACCCGTTTGATTCCACCGTGAACTTCTCGGCATGCGCGTCCGCGACCGCGGAGTCAAGCTTGCGCTTGGCCGCCGCCATGTCGTAGGCGAAGCCATTGAGCGCCGTACTGATCACGCCGCATTCGGTCTGCGTGTAGTGGAAATTCTTCGACAGCGCCTGGAGCTGCTTCTGTGCCGCCTCCGCCGCCTCGCCCTTCAACGACCTGCGCATCCCTGCGGCAACCACGTTTTCTATGTGATCCTTGGCCGCCCGGGCCATCTCGCCCATGGAGCGGTACCCATCGGCGGCGCCCTCGAACTCTGACGGCTTCAGGTCCTTGAGCGTGGTGTAGTCCATATCCGCCGTCACCGGCCCTTCGCCTGGCCGCCGATGGCGTCCGTGTCGGCGTACTCGACCTTCAGCTTGTCGACCTCGGCCTTGACCGCCTCGTCGGTCATCAATAGGTCATGGCCCACCTGCTCCAGGATCTTCTGGAGGCTGCCGCAGCGCTTGCTCACGTCCTCGGCGTACCGCTTCCAGGAGTCGTACACCTCCCCCTGCGCGGCCGCAGTCAGACAGCCGGTCTCCGTACCGAGCCCTGTCTGTCCCTCTTCCAGCTTGGCCAGCGCAGCGCTGACACTCTTGCGCATTGAGCCGACCCCTTGGCCCGCCGTGAGCCATGCCTTTTGGCTGGACTTCACACCGCCTGTCACGGTACTGACGGATGCGCCCCGGTCGGGCGCAAGCTGATTGAGCTGCATCCCTGTGGATTGCCGAATGGCCACATCAGCTTTGATCTGCTCCCACTCGTCCCACCCCATGCGCGATCTCTCCCCGTTCGCAACCGTGGACACTGCTGGCCGGGCGCCCAACCCACGCTCCGCGCCCAGCTCCAGACGCTACATCAGGCGCTTCGGGCCACGTTCGTCGCGGCACTCATGCCGCCTGAGTATCCGTACTCATGCGAATCAACTCCCAACTTCCCTATCGCACACACGCCAATCGGTCCTGCGCCCCGCATGCTTGAGGCACCACACATGCGCATCCTCCGAGGTGGCCGTGTCTCGGGAGCGTTCAACGCACGGGAGGATTTGCCGAAATAGCGGACGGACGTAGAGGCATGGCCGCTGGCATCCATGCGGCGAACCGGCGCCGGCCCCGGGACTCTTCGCTGTCGATGACGGGATGCGGCCCGTCATCGACAGCGAAGGGGCTGGGATTTTCCAGGAGCCTCAGTCGCTGCTTTGCACTCTGTCCACCGCTCCCGACGGCTCGTGTGCCTCCGGGTTGGGGACACAAGCTGCCCCTGAGGTCACCCTCCATGGTGTCCGCCGCCGGCCCACTGAGGACCTCCCAGCCCTGCACGGCCTTCGCGTCCGGCACCACGGTCTTCATATCGGGGCGGGGCATGGGGGTGACGGCGGAGGGCTTCTGCACGGCGTAGGACTGGCAGAGGGCGGGATGCGGCGTCCGGCGACCGAATTCTGTGACCGGGATCCGGCGGTACGGGCGGCGGAAAAAGGCGAACTCGTCGTCCCGCAAGCCGATCACAGCCTGATCAGCACTCCGCGCCAGGTCCATCCCACGTCGAGGAACGCGTTCCGCAAGGGATCCTTCATCTCCCGTGTGTCGAAGCGGAACGTCTCGATCTTGTGCCGACGGCCTTCGGGCCCCCGCTTGTACTCCCACTGCCGGTAGACCGCGGGCCCTTGCCCACGGGAGTACTGCCCACGGGAGTGCTCGGGCGACGACTCCCACCGCTCCTCGAGGGCGCGTACCTCGTGCTTCGCCGGGACCAGGCGCATCCGGGTCTTGAGCGTCACGCCCAGACCCCGAAGCTGGCACTCCGCCACCAGATCGGCACGTTCCTTCGGGGTGCCGTCGCGCACGACGAACGGCACGTCCAGCCCGTTGAGCGCGAGCAACGCGGCACTGACCTCCACGGCGGGCAGCGGAGCGACACCACTGTCGGGGTACCTAGTGCCTGCCATCTTGTCCCAGAATCGGGCCATCGTCAGATCCCCACCCTTGTGTCCGGGCGAACCGTGCGCACGAAGTCCTGGAAGTCTCCCCGGACGCTGTCGTGCCGGGCCGCGGTGGCGGTCAGAGACAGCCGGATCACTTGAACCGGGCGCAGCACCCGGCCACCTGGCATGTACCTTACCGGCCGCTGTTCGAACGGGACTCGATTCGTTCGGACGGCCGTCGCAATCGCCGGATCCGTGGACGCCTGAGCGTGCAACCGCCGTCCGTCGCATCGGTTTTGAGGCCGTACATCAGGCTGTCCATGGCGTGATCCATTTGGGACTTCCCGACTGGCCCGGCCAGAAAGGCGATTTTGCCGAAGTCGGTATACATGGTGGTGCTGGTCCGCCCGTCTCGCGTCGCCTCGTGCTTGAGGAGATAGTCCGGGGTCTTGCGGTGACCACAAGAAGGCCGCGCATAACTTCTGCAGATGGACGGCCTCACGAGACCCGGCGGGCACTGGGCATGCGCGGGAGGTGGCGACCCTGCCTCGTGTCTGCTCAGGCGCCTAGCGCGGCCTTTGGAGTCTTGCCGTTCTGGGCTTCGTCTGCCCGTGTGGCGAAGACCCTCGCGAGGTCCTTGACCAGCGCCTCGTCGATGCCTGTCTGCCCGGAGGCATCGACACTGACCCACATGATGACGGCGCCCACCCTCATTTGCGCGACCGCGCGTTTGTCACTTTGGTAATTGCTGATGCCCAGCGCGGCCTGCCGCTGTTCGCCGACTCCGCCGAGGTCCAAGCTCTTGGGTTTGCCCAGGCCGTTCTTGTGCCAGTCCCAATACGGGTCGAACGCGTTATCGGCGGCCTTCTCGTCCCGATAGGTGATGGCCCAAAACCCGATCTCCGCCTTGTTCTTCTCCTTGAAGCGCGACGTCCCCATGAAGCGGGCACCCTCGCAGGCCTGCTGCTTCTTTCGGGGGCACAAGCTCTCCCTGAGACCCTCGCTCTCCATGGTGTCCGCTGCCGGGCCGTTGTCGCTCCCCGTACGGTTGAGGTCCGGATCGAAGCCCATACGCTGCCATGCAACGGTTTGGCCGTTGTGTGTCAGCCTCCTCTCGGTGTCCATCAGCTTGTTGCCGTAGTCGTTAAGGAACTGGTCGTCGTAGTCGCCCCAGCGCATCAGGTTACTCATGACCTGGACCCCGAAGGGGAACCCGGCGCCCCTCCCGACAGGCTTGTCGCCGAGGTCCACTATCTGGCGCTTCCATTCGGCCATGGCCGCGGTGTCGCTCTGGGTGGCGTTGGCGAGGGTGAGGCTGAGGTTCTGCTGCAGGTCGTCGAGCTGTTCACGCCTCGCGCGGTACAACTCCGCGTTCGTGCTCGGCTCATTGAGCTTGGACCAGAACTCCAGCGTCCCCTTCGCCTTGAGGCTGGTGGCGAAGCGTTCCGCGAAGAGGTCGTCGTTAGCGTATTCCTTCAGGCCGGCGTTGAGCTCGTCGAACTCCTTGACCGTCAGATCCTCAGGGTCCTTCTTTGCCAGCGCGGCCAGCCTGTCCGCTTTCTTGACGGCGGCGGCCGCCGAGTCGCGGTCCTTGTACACCGCGTCCGAGAAGCCGTGGTCGGTGAGGTCGACAAGTGCCTTGAGGGACGTGGCGGCGGTGCTGTCTATCTCGGTCGCCTTGTCGAGGATCCTCTGAAGCTCGTTGCGCAGCTCATCGACATCCTTCTGGCTGGTGGTGGAGTCCTTGGAGTCGGGATTCTCCTCGACGGTGAACCCGCCACCCTTCGCCGTGACGGTCAGGTGCTTCCCCCTTCCCCGCTCGATCGCTTCCCTGAGCAGGCGCTGCTGGGTCTTCAGCTCGTCGCGGGTGTCGCTCGTGATGTCCCGGATGGACGTCGCCTGCGTCTGTGCGTCGGCGAACTCTCCGGCGGTCTTGCCGATGAACTCGCGGGAGACCGTGGCGTTGTAGCCGGCCCAGTTGGCCTTCAGGGCCCTGCCCCGGAGTCCCTCCCGTGCGTCTTTCTCCAGCTCTTTGAGCTTGGTGAGCATGCTCGTCCAGTCGGTGACCCTGTCATCGAGCAGCTTGAAGTTGGCCGAGTGAAGGGCTTCGAAATCCATGAGCTGTACCCCTAGTCCTTCTCGTCCTTCTTGTCCTTCTCGCCGTACACCGCGTTCTTCTTGCCCGGCGGTGCGTACGACTCGTCGAAGCCGCTGTCGAGTGTGTAGATGCTGCTCACGTGGCGCTCGATGAAGATCTCGTCGCTCTGGTGCGCATTCTTGGTGAAGTCCATGTGGTTCGAGATGAGCGCGCACGCGTCCATCAACGAGCCGAGCTGCGTGTCCCAGCGCAACGAGACATGTGACAGCGCCCCGCCGAGGGCGAAGCCCTGGGTTGTGAGACTGGTTCCGGCCGAGTCGGTGCTGATGACCCGCGCTTCCTTCCACAGGCGGTTGTACAGCTTGAATGCGTGGTCGCCGATCGCGGCCAAGTCCTTCTGGTTGACCTGCAGATCACCCTGCGGGCTACCTGCGTTGGGCCTGTCCTCCGGCGGCAGCTGATTCAGCCTCATGTGCGTCGACTGCTTCTCAGCTGTCGACGCCTTCAACTGCTCCCACTCATCCCAAGCCATCTGCGGGCCCCTTCCCCCGTGTGTACCTACGGACGGTCACATTCCGCATCAACCTATTGATGCGCACCGACTACTGGCAAACGCTGTCTGTGACATCCGTTTCGAGGCTGTACATCACGTTGTCCATTGCCTATGCCGCTTTGGACTGGCCAGGCAGCGGCCTGGCCGTCACCGTCAGGAAGATCCCGTGTACGGCGTAGCGCTCCTCGGATGCGAGGGTCGCGATCTGGTCCTCGTCGGTCCTCGGAGTTGGGGTTCATGAACGGACCCCACACGATCCTTCGTGGTCGAGCCCCGAGCATCTTGTGCCGACCCCGTCACTCGTGATCCGGCGCCATAAGCCCCGTCTGTACCAGCGGGTTCCCCCGCTGCCGCGAGACGAAGATGCCCCGTCCCGCCGGCATCGGGCGCATCCTCGCGCCGCCGAGTACGTCTCCCTCTTGCGGGTCACCGGACAGGAGCACACCCTGCGCGCCCAGTTCCATCATCCGCTGCATGAAGGGTTCGTACGAGGCGCGGCTGGCCCCGGCCCCGTTGCGGGCGATGATGAAACGGACGCCGACGTCGCGTGCGAATGGCAGCAGTTCCGTCAGCTTCCCCAGGGGGTTACCGCTCGACGTGGACACCAGGTCGTAGTCGTCCACGACCACAAACACCGACGGTCCCTGCCACCAGCTGCGGTCCCTCAGCTGTTGTGCCGTGACATCCGCCGACGGAGTACGGCGCTGCATCAGATCCATCAGCGCGTCGACGTGGTGGTCCATGTTGTTGGACATGGGGACGTACTCGGCCAGGTGTGTGGCCGGGGTCGCGTCGAGCAGTGCGCGGCGGTTGTCGATCACGAAGAGCTTGCAGGAGTTTCCGTCGTACCGCTCGGTCAGCTGCTTGATGAGCAGCCGCAGGAGATTGGACTTGCCGGACTCGCTCTCGCCGAACACCAGGAAGAACGGATCGCGCTCGAAGTTGACGAAGACCGGTTCCAGGTTGTTCTCGTCGATCGCGAAGGACACCCCGCGCTCCGGGTGCGCAAAGCCCGCCGGAAGGTTGCCCACCGGCAGTTCGCGCGGCAGCAGTCGCACTGCCGGGGCTCCCGGCGCCGTCCAGTGCCGGGTGACCTCCTGGGCCATGGCGGCCGTGGCCTCCGAGAGGTCGCTGTCGGAGTTGATGCCGTCGATCCGCGGTACCGCAGCCATGAAGTGCAGCTTCTCCGGGGTCAGTCCGCGTCCCGGTACGCCGGTCGGGACATTGACGGCGGCCTTGCGGTCCAGCTCCGAGTCCATGGTGTCGCCGAGCCGCAGCTCGAGCCGGTTCATCAGGTGGTCCTTGAGGTTCGCGCGGACTTCCATGGAGCGCGAGGCCGTGAGGATCACATGGATGCCGTAGCCGAGACCTCGCGCCGCGATGTCCAGGACCGCCGCCTCCAGGGCTTCGTAGTCCGTACGGAAATTGCCCCAGCCGTCGATGACCAGGAACACGTCACCCCACGGCTGCTCCGTCATCGAGATGTCACCACGCGCCCGCAGCCTGCGGAAAGTGGCGATGGAGTCGATGCCGGCGCTGCGGAAGTACTCCTCGCGCCGCGACAGGATGCCGTACACCTCGGCGACCGTACGCCGCACCCGCTCCGGGTCGAGGCGGGAGGCGACCCCGCCGACATGCGGCAGGCGGGCGATCGAGGACAGGCCGCCGCCACCGAAGTCGAGGCCGTAGAACTGCACCTCTTGCGGCGTGTGCGTCAACGCGAAGGCCGAGATGAGAGTCCGCAGCAAGGTCGACTTGCCCGACTGCGGGCCACCCACGATCTGCATATGGCCCGCCGCACCGGAGAAGTCCCGGTAGAGCGTGTCACGGCGCTGCTCGTACGGCTTGTCGACCACACCCAGCGGTACGACGAGACGGCCCGCGCCCTCGAACCCGGGCTGCGTCAGCCCTCGGCCCTCCACGCCCGCGAGTCCGGGCAGCAGCTCGTCCAGCGGCGGCGGATTGTCCAGCGGGGGCAGCCATACCTGGTGGGCCTCCGCGCCACGCCCCTCCAGCCGTCGCACGATGACATCGAGTACGGAGTCGGCCAGCGCGTCGTCCTCGGCCGCACGCGCCTCCGGCACCTGCGGCTGGGCGGTCGGCTGGACGTAGCGGACCGGCACCGGAGCGGCCGTGAACGGTACGGGCCGTCGGTCCACCGGAAGCGGACCACCGCTGACGGCGGCGTGCTGAGGAGCCGTGCGGTACACCCCGGAGACGTACGCCGCCTTGAACCGCACCATCTCGTCCGTGCCGTACTTCAGATACCCGGAGCCGGGGACGTTGGGCAGCTGGTAGGCGTCGGGCACGCCCAGCGCCGCACGCGATTCGGCCGCGGAGAAGGTACGCAGACCGATCCGGTAGGACAGATACGTCTCAAGTCCACGCAGCCGCCCCTCTTCCAGACGTTGCGAGGCCAGCAGCAGATGGACGCCCAGCGAACGCCCGATTCGTCCGATCTGCACGAACATCTCGATGAAGTCCGGCATGGCGGTGAGGAGTTCACTGAACTCGTCGATGACGAGAACGAGTGACGGGATGGGCTGCAGCGGGGCACCCGCCGCGCGTGCCTTCTCGTAGTCGTGGATGTTGGCGTAGTTTCCCGCGTCCCGCAGCATCTCCTGCCGACGGTTGAGTTCGCCGCGGATGGAGTCGCCCATGCGATCCACCAGCGTCAGGTCGTCCGCAAGGTTGGTGATCACTGCGGCGACATGCGGCATTTGGGACATTCCGGCGAAGGTGGCGCCGCCCTTGAAGTCCGCGAGGACGAAGTTCAGCGTCTCCGAGGAATGCGTGACAGCCAGGCCCAGTACAAGCGTGCGCAGCAGCTCGGACTTGCCGGAACCGGTCGCACCGACGCACAGCCCGTGCGGGCCCATGCCCTCCTGCGCCGCCTCCTTCAGATCCAGCATCACCGGAGTGCCGTCTTCGCCGACGCCGATCGGGACGCGCAGCCGCTCGGCCTGGGAACGCGGGCGCCAGGTGCGGCTGACGTCGACGGACGCCGCGTCGCCCAGGTTCAGCAGATCGGTGAAGTCGAGGTTGGCGAGCAGCGGTTCGTCGTCGTCCCCGCCCGAGGCCATCCGAAGCGGGGCGAGCTGTCGGGCGAGTGCCTCGGCGGCCTCGCGGCTCAGCCGGTCGGGCGTCCCGTCGTACACCAGGCCGTGTCCCGACTCCAGCTGGAGCGAGTCCGGGTGCACGATCACGGACAGGCTGCCGCGCGCCCCGGTGACCTCGCCGGGTACGACCTCGATGACGGTCACGCCCTGCAGACCTTCGGCCGCCGCCAGCGCCGAGACGGTAGGTACCGACTGGCCGTCGAGTACGACGACGACGTGCGGCTGATCCAGCAGCGGCTGGCCGCCGCCCTGGAAGCGGGGCCGGCCGTCGAGCCGCCCGGCGAGCATCTCTTCCAGATCCCGTGCGTCGGTCGTGATGAGGCGGCGACTGCCCGCTCCGTCACTGGTCCCAGGGGCCTGGACGTGCGGAAGCCACTTGGCCCACTTCCACTGCGGGGCCGCCTCGCGCCCGGCAGCAATGGCGATGACAAGGTCTTCGGGGGAGTGCAGGGAGGCGAGCGAGCCGACCATCGCGCGGGCCGTGGCGCGGACGGACTCCGCCTCGCCGCTCACCGTCAGGTGGTAGAAGGCGCGCAGCGAGACGGCCATGGGCAGGCCGTCGAGCGTGCCGTGGGCCGTCAGGAACTGCTGCATCGCTCCCGCGGTGAGCGGTTCCAGCTCGTCCACGGGCGCTGTGTCGGGGGCGATGAGCGGGGTCGCGAGCTGCTGGCTGCCCAGGCCGATGCGCACCTGCCCGAAGTCGTCGTCGCCGACGCGGCGTTCCCAGACGCGGCTGCCCTCGGCGACCAGCGCCCACAGCTGCTCCGGGGACGGGTGCAGATAGAACTGTGCGTCACGCTGCAGGTGCGCGGTCCGCAGAACCGCGCGCCTCGTCTGAGTCAGGTACTTCAGGTAGTCGCGGCGCATGTCGGCGAGCTGCCCCTGGGTGCCGCGCCGGTAGCGGACCAGCATCGCGATGCCCATGCCGACCGTCGACGCGATCATCACCATGCCCATGATCCGCATGATCGGATTCGGGGTCATGAAGAAGAAGACGACAGAACCGCCCATACCCAGCATCGGGAGCAGCTGCATCAGCGCCCCCTCCTGCTGCCCTCGTGGCAGCTCGGGCGGGGGTTGCAACTGCACCTGCTCGCCGGGTACTTCGGAGGGCAGGGCCCGAGGTGGGCGCTTGACGACGATCTGGCTCACAGCTCACCAATTCCCTTGCCGGATGGAAATGTTCCTATCGGCGCCCCCGTGGCGACGGGTTCCATCCGCGGGGAGGGATCCTACTTGCGTGGTGGGACAACGGTTGGCGGTAGGGTGGCGCGACGCGTTTGCTCGCCCGTGAACTACCGCAAAAAAAGGGTCATTCGGGGAGCAAAGCGAGGCTCACGATCCATGAGAACCACGAGGGGGAGCAGCAGGTGAGTATGACGGCCTCAGCGGCGGCCACCGGAACCGGTCACCCGGGTCCTGGAACTCCGTCCGGCGGCGGAACCGGTTTCTGCCGGGTCACGGTCGTTGCGCCGGACGGTCGCGTCGACGTGGCACTGCCCGAAGACATCCCCGTGGCCGACCTCTACCCGGAGATCCTCCGCCTGTCCGGGCAGAGCCCCGCGGAGGGTGCCCCGGTCGGGTACCACCTTGTGCGTCGCGACGGCACCGTACTCGACAGTGCGCGCTCCCTGGCGGCCCAGCGCATCCTCGACGGCGAGCTTCTGTCGCTCAGGCCCTTCGCCGAATCTCTGCCCCCGGCGGTCTTCGACGACGTCTCCGATGCCGTCGCCTCCGCCGTCGCCCGAGACCGCACCTTGTGGAACGACAGCCTGATGCGCGGCGCCGGTCTCATCGGCGGATCCGTTCTGCTGGTCCTGCTCGCCTTCGTGCTGTGGACCGCCGACCCCCGTCACGACATGCACGGCCTGCCCGGCATCCTGGCGGCCGTCAGTGGCGTACTGCTGCTCACGCTCGCAGGCGTACGGGCACGCGTGTACGACGACCGGGCCTCGTCCGTCGCTCTGGGTATCGGTTCCATGGCCAACGCCGCGGTCGCCGGCGCCGGACTGCTGCCGCTCGCGGACGGGCAGGGCATCGGCAAGCTGCAGTTCCTGCTCGCCTGCGCCGCCGTTCTCATCGCCTCGGTGATCCTGATGATCGTCGCCCCTGGCGGAGACGGTCCCTTCGTCGCGTTCGTCTTCGCCGCCACCGTCGGCCTGCTGGTGACCTTCGCCGCGATCACGACCAAGATGCAGCCGGCCGAGACCGCCGCCGTGTGCGCCCCGCTCTCGGTGGGAGCCCTTGCCTTCCTGCCCGGCCTCTCCACGCGCTTCGCCCGCCTGCCCATCGGCTTCGAGCCTCCCCGTACGACCGTCGGCGACTACGGAACCGACCCCGTGCCGCAGGGCCCGGTCGACGCCGAGCGCATCGCAGCACAGGCCCGGCGCGGTCACGAACTGCTGGTCGGCCTGGTCGGCGGCTGTGCGCTGGTGGCGCTGGGCGCCGCGGCCGTGCTCGGATTCTCCGACAACGTGTGGGGCCAGCTGCTCGCTCTCGCAACTGGCATCGCCATGCTGATGCGCGCCCATCTGTTCCGCTACACGGCACAGGTCGGCTGTGCCCTGGTCGCCGGGCTCGGCTCATTGGCGCTGCTGGGGCTCGGACTGTGCCTCAACCCGCCCAGAGGGCTGATGCTCGACGCCCTGAAGGGTGACGGCACAGCGCTCGACATCCGCACGGTCTGGCTCACCGCCGCGGTCGCCGCGGTCGCCGCGATGATCACCGCCATCGGGCTGATCGTGCCGCGCAAGGGCGTCACGCCCTTCTGGGGCCGTTCTCTGGAGATCGCGGAAGCCGGTGTGCTGCTGTCGCTCGTACCGCTGTGTCTCGCGGTCTTCGACGTCTACCACGCCATCCGTGCGATGACGTCCTGACTCACTGGTACGCTGTGTGACGGCCGTTTGTGTACGCGCCCCCGGAGAATCTGGGTGCAGCGCTCATCGGACCTTCGCCTCCGAGTCACGGAAGCTCCCCTGAGATCAAGACCAGGGGCACTCGTGGGCGCATCGAACATCAAAGAGGAGTACCGAGTGTCTCTCGACGCCGCTACGAAGAAGCAGATCATGACCGAGTTCGGCACCAAGGAGGGCGACACCGGCTCCCCCGAGGTCCAGGTCGCGATGCTCTCCCGCCGTATCTCGGACCTGACCGGGCACCTCAAGACGCACAAGCACGACCACCACTCCCGCCGTGGTCTGCTGATCCTGGTCGGCCAGCGCCGCCGTCTGCTGCAGTACCTGGCCAAGAAGGACATCCAGCGCTTCCGTGCGCTCGTCGACCGCCTCGGCATCCGCCGTGGTGCGGCCGGCGGCGCCAAGTAAGACGCCGTGAAGGGAGCGGTTCCCACTCTTAGGGGGCCGCTCCCTTTGCTGTACGTGCGCGACGTACCGGACGGCAATTAGTCTGGTCGCACGACGCAACACCGAACGACACGCAATACCGAACGAGCGAGAAGCCGCCTCACCGCCGCCGGTCCTCGGTAGTGGCCCCCGGAGAACCAAGCCCCGGGTGCTTCGATCGAAGACCGGCCCGCAGAACGAGAGCTTCTCGGCCACCGTCCCCCGCCACACGGGCGAGGGGACGAAGACGAGGAGAAAACGCTAGTGGAGAACGAGACCCACTACGCCGAGGCCGTCATTGACAACGGTTCCTTCGGCACCCGCACCATCCGCTTCGAGACGGGCCGCCTGGCCAAGCAGGCCGCCGGTTCCGCCGTGGCGTACCTGGACGACGACACCATGGTGCTGTCGGCCACCACCGCTTCCAAGAAGCCCAAGGACCAGCTCGACTTCTTCCCCCTGACGGTGGACGTCGAGGAGCGGATGTACGCAGCCGGAAAGATCCCCGGCTCCTTCTTCCGTCGTGAGGGCCGGCCCTCCGAGGACGCGATCCTCACCTGCCGCCTGATCGACCGCCCGCTGCGCCCCTCCTTCAAGAAGGGCCTGCGCAACGAGATCCAGATCGTCGAGACGATCATGGCGCTCAACCCCGACCACCTGTACGACGTGGTCGCGATCAACGCCGCCTCCTGTTCCACGCAGCTGGCCGGCCTGCCCTTCTCCGGCCCGATCGGTGGCACCCGTGTCGCCCTGATCAAGGGCCAGTGGGTCGCCTTCCCGACGCACACCGAGCTCGAGGACGCCGTCTTCGACATGGTGGTCGCCGGTCGCGTCCTCGAGGACGGCGACGTCGCGATCATGATGGTCGAGGCCGAGGCCACCGAGAAGACCATCGAGCTCGTCAAGGGCGGCGCCGAGGCGCCGACCGAGGAGCTGGTCGCTGCCGGTCTCGAGGCCGCGAAGCCCTTCATCAAGGCGCTGTGCAAGGCCCAGTCGGACCTCGCCGCCAAGGCCGCCAAGCCCACCGGCGAGTTCCCGGTCTTCCTCGACTACCAGGACGACGTCCTGGAGGCGCTGACCGCCGCCGTCAAGGGCGAGCTCGCGCAGGCGCTCACCATCGCCGGCAAGCAGGAGCGCGAGACCGAGCTGGACCGCATCAAGGAGGTCGCCGCCGAGAAGCTGCTCCCGCAGTTCGAGGGCCGCGAGAAGGAGATCTCCGGTGCCTACCGCGCGCTGACCAAGAAGCTGGTCCGCGAGCGTGTCATCAAGGACAAGGTCCGCATCGACGGCCGTGGCGTCACGGACATCCGTACGCTCGCCGCCGAGGTCGAGGCCATCCCGCGCGTGCACGGCTCGGCGCTGTTCGAGCGTGGCGAGACCCAGATCCTGGGCGTCACCACCCTGAACATGCTCCGTATGGAGCAGCAGCTGGACACCCTTTCCCCGGTGACCCGCAAGCGCTACATGCACAACTACAACTTCCCGCCGTACTCCGTCGGTGAGACCGGCCGCGTCGGTTCGCCGAAGCGCCGCGAGATCGGCCACGGTGCGCTCGCCGAGCGCGCCATCGTGCCGGTGCTGCCGACGCGCGAGGAGTTCCCGTACGCCATCCGCCAGGTCTCCGAGGCGCTGGGCTCCAACGGCTCGACGTCCATGGGCTCGGTCTGCGCCTCCACCATGTCGCTGCTGAACGCCGGTGTGCCGCTCAAGGCCCCCGTCGCCGGTATCGCCATGGGCCTGATCTCCGAGGAGATCGACGGCCAGACGCACTACGTCGCCCTCACCGACATCCTCGGTGCGGAGGACGCCTTCGGTGACATGGACTTCAAGGTCGCCGGTACGAAGACCTTCGTCACCGCGCTCCAGCTGGACACCAAGCTCGACGGCATCCCCGCCTCGGTCCTGGCCGCCGCGCTGAAGCAGGCCCGCGACGCCCGCCTCCACATCCTCGATGTGATGAACGAGGCCATCGACGTCCCGGACGAGATGTCCCCGAACGCCCCGCGGATCATCACCGTCAAGATCCCGGTGGACAAGATCGGTGAGGTCATCGGCCCCAAGGGCAAGATGATCAACCAGATCCAGGAGGACACCGGCGCCGACATCACGATCGAGGACGACGGCACCATCTACATCGGTGCCCAGCAGGGCTCGCAGGCCGAGGCCGCCCGCGCCACGATCAACTCGATCGCCAACCCGACCATGCCGGAGGTCGGCGAGCGCTACCTGGGTACGGTCGTCAAGACCACCACCTTCGGTGCCTTCGTCTCCCTGATGCCCGGCAAGGACGGTCTGCTGCACATCTCGCAGATCCGCAAGCTCGCCGGTGGCAAGCGCGTGGAGAACGTCGAGGACGTGCTCGCGGTCGGCTCCAAGGTCCAGGTCGAGATCGCCGAGATCGACTCCCGCGGCAAGCTCTCACTGATCCCCGTGATCGAGGGCGAAGAGGCCGCTGACGAGAACAAGGACGACGCTGCCAAGTGACGTCCCGTAGTTCCAGGACGACGGCCCGCACCTCTTCGGAGGCGCGGGCCGTCGCCCGTACCCAAACGCTTCTCAAGGGCGAGCACGGCATCGGCACCGTCCGGCGCACCGTCCTGCCCGGCGGCCTGCGCGTCGTCACCGAAACCCTGCCCTCCGTGCGCTCCGCCACCTTCGGGATCTGGGCGAACGTCGGCTCCCGCGACGAGACGCCGTCGCTCGGCGGCGCCACGCACTACCTGGAGCACCTCCTCTTCAAGGGCACCCATAAGCGCTCCGCCCTCGACATCTCCTCGGCGATCGACGCGGTCGGCGGCGAGATGAACGCCTTCACGGCGAAGGAGTACACCTGCTACTACGCGCGTGTGCTCGACACCGATCTGCCGCTCGCCATCGACGTGGTCTGCGACATGCTCACCGGATCGCTGATCCTCCAGGAGGACGTCGACGCCGAGCGCGGCGTCATCCTCGAAGAGATCGCGATGACCGAGGACGACCCGGGCGACTGTGTGCACGACCTGTTCGCGCACACGATGTTCGGCGACAGCCCCCTCGGCCGCCCGGTCCTCGGCACGGTCGACACGATCAACGCGCTGAGCGCCGACCGCATCCGCCGCTTCCACAAGAAGCATTACGACCCGACCCATCTGGTCGTCGCGGCAGCGGGCAACATCGACCACGCCACGGTCGTACGCCAGGTTCGCAAGGCCTTTGAAAAGGCCGGCGCCCTGTCCCGTACGGACGCGGCACCCACCCCGCCCCGCGACGGGAACCGCGCCCTGCGAACCGCGGGCCGCGTCGAGCTGCTGAACCGCAAGACCGAGCAGGCCCATGTCGTCCTCGGCATGCCGGGCCTCGCCCGCACCGACGAGCGCCGCTGGGCGCTCGGGGTGCTGAACACCGCACTCGGCGGCGGCATGTCCTCGCGCCTGTTCCAGGAGGTCAGGGAGAAGCGCGGCCTGGCCTACAGCGTGTACTCGTACACCTCGGGCTTCGCCGACACCGGCCTCTTCGGCGTCTACGCGGGCTGCCGCCCCAGCCAGGTCCACGACGTCCTGAAGATCTGCCGCGACGAGCTCGACCGGGTCGCGTCCGAGGGGCTTTCGGACGAGGAGATCGGCCGGGCCGTCGGCCAGCTCTCCGGCTCCACCGTGCTGGGCCTCGAGGACACGGGCGCGCTGATGAACCGTATCGGCAAGAGCGAACTGTGCTGGGGCTCGCAGATGTCGGTCGACGACATGCTCACGCAGATAGCCTCCGTCACCCCCGACGAGGTACGCGCGGTTGCGGGCGAGGTGCTGGGACACCGGCCCTCGCTGGCGGTGATCGGCCCGCTCAAGGACAAGCAGGCGGACCGCCTCCACGAAGCGGTCTCCTAAAGGTTAAGGAAGTAAGGCAATGAGCAAGCTGCGCGTGGCCGTTCTCGGTGCCAAGGGCCGTATCGGCTCGGAGGCGGTACGAGCCGTCGAGGCCGCCGACGACATGGAACTGGTCGCGGCTCTCGGCCGGGGCGACAAGCTGGAGGCCCTGGTGGACTCCGGCGCCCAGGTCGTGGTCGAACTGACCACGCCGGCCTCGGTGATGGGCAATCTCGACTTCTGTGTACGCCATGGCATTCACGCGGTCGTAGGCACCACCGGCTGGACCGACGAACGCCTCGCACAGCTCAACACCTCGCTCGCCGCATCGCCCGGAACCGGTGTCCTCATCGCGCCGAACTTCTCCATCGGCGCGGTCCTCACCATGAAGTTCGCGCAGCAGGCGGCGCGTTACTTCGAGTCGGTCGAGGTCGTGGAACTGCACCACCCGAACAAGGCCGACGCCCCGAGCGGCACCGCGACCCGTACCGCCCAGCTCATCGCGGCGGCACGCGCGGAGGCGGGCTGCGCCCCGCAGCCGGATGCGACCGTCACCGCCCTGGACGGGGCGCGCGGCGCGGACGTCGACGGCGTACCGGTGCATGCCGTCCGGCTGCGCGGCCTGCTCGCCCACCAGGAAGTCCTGCTGGGCGGCGAGGGCGAGACGCTGACCATCCGCCATGACTCGCTGCACCACTGCAGCTTCATGCCGGGCATCCTGCTGGGCGCCCGCCGTGTCGTGTCCACTCCCGGCCTCACGTTCGGCCTGGAAAACTTCCTCGACCTGGGCTGACGGCCATGGGTGGAAAGATCACGTACTTCTTCCTCGCCACCGCGCTGGTTCTGGTCTTCGGCGTGGTGGCGCTGGAGGGCGTGCTGCTCATCCTGACCGGTGAGCCTGCCGCCATGGGAATGGGCGCGGTGGCGTTCCTGCTGCCGGGCGTCGGCGGCTGGTTCCTCTGGCACAACACACGCTTCGCGCGCAATGCGCATCGCCTCGCCCGCGAGCTGGAAGCCGAAAGCGGTCTGCCGGCGGAGGAGTCGAAGCGGTCGCCCGGCGGGCGGATCGACCGTGACGCGGCCGACGAGATCTTCGCCAAGCGGCGGGCCGAGACCGAGGATTCACCGGACGACTGGCGCTGCTGGTTCCGGCTGGCCGTCGCTTACCACGATGCCCGCGACACCCCGCGCGCCCGCAAGGCGATGCAACGCGCGATCGCCCTGCACGACGGGCCCTAGGCGCCGCGGTACTCCGAGCCCCACGCCTCAATCGTGTCGGCGGCCCGGTCGAAGGCCTCGACGCGTGACAGGAAGTCCGCGTTGTGATCGGTCAGCAGCGGCAGCGGCTCCTCGCCCTGCCGTACGACGACGAGCGCCTGCCCCTGCACGGTGCGCGGCAGCCCGAGCCAGCGCACGGGCTGCTGCACGGTGCGTACCGCGGAAGCGCGGTTCCACGGCACCGTCGTCGTCGAGAGGAAGGCCACGCGCCGCACTCCGTGCCGGCTGACCCAGACGCCCACCCGCAGCAGCCGCAGCGAGGTGAAGATGAGCGCGAGCCCGACGCCCAGGCAGAGACCCGCACCCGGCAGCGCACCGGCGAACGCGATGATCATCGCCGCGATGAGTACGAACGAGGCGAGCAGCAGCAACAGCGCCGCAGCGCCGACCCGCCACGGACCCGGACGGTAGGGACGCCGCCAGTGGTCGTGATCGTCGAAGGGCAGCGCTACATCGTCAGCGGTCGTGCCAAATGCACGGTCGGCCGTCAGAAAAGGCAGGGGCACGACTGATCCTCACTCACCAGCACACTCGATTCGGCTGTGCCCGGTGAGGCTACCGAGGCGGCCGTTGCCCGACCACCCCAGGGGGGCCGTACGAGTCAGCGGCCGTCGGACGCCTCGGACTGCTGCGAATGCCCCGGCGCCTGGCCGGATTCCAGTGCCGGGCGTCCCAGGAGCAGGGAGCCGGCCAGCCCGCAGACGATGGTCAGGCCGATCAGCGTACGGCCCGCGAGCTGGGAGCCGCTGGGACGTTCACGGGGCGGCGGAGTGACGTTACTGCGGAAGCGGTCGGCCTCAGCGACGAATGCGAACGGGACGGCCTCTCGCCGGCGGAACATCAGGGCACTCTCCATGGAATCTCGTGACTGGACGCTGCTACAGGTACAGACGAGCGGAAAGTCGAATCGGTGCCGGATTTTGCCGAATTAGCCGAAGATTGCCGTCCGTGGAAACAGGGGCCAAGGGCGGACGGGACTAGAGTGGACGCCGCCCGAGCGAAGCCATTGGAAGGACCCTGTCGGTGACCGACACCCCCGCCGAGACAGCCACGCCCAGTTTCCGCAGCGATGTCACCGTCGAGCTGGTGAAGCACACCGCCGGCGACTCCGACGTGCTGTGGGCCGCCCGCGTCTCCACGGCAGGCGAGCAGTCTCTGGAGGAGCTCCACAAGGACCCGGAGCGCTCCAAGGGACTGATCAACTACCTGATGCGGGACCGCCACGGCAGCCCCTTCGAGCACAACTCGATGACCTTCTTCATCAGCGCCCCGATCTTTGTCTTCCGCGAGTTCATGCGGCACCGCGTGGGCTGGTCCTACAACGAGGAGTCCGGCCGCTACCGCGAGCTGGAGCCGGTCTTCTACGTCCCGGGCCAGCAGCGCAAGCTCGTGCAGGAAGGCCGCCCTGGCAAGTACGTGTTCATCGACGGCAGCCCGGAGCAGCACAAGGTCGTGTCGGACGCCATGGTCGACTCGTACCGCCGCTCGTACGAGACGTACAAGGAGATGCTCGACGAGGGCATCGCGCGCGAAGTCGCCCGCGCCGTTCTGCCCGTGGGCCTGTTCTCGTCCATGTACGCCACCTGCAACGCACGCTCGCTGATGCACTTCCTCGGACTGCGCACCCAGCACGAGCTGGCGAAGGTGCCCTCCTTCCCGCAGCGCGAGATCGAGATGGTCGGCGAGAAGATGGAGCAGCACTGGGCAAAGCTGATGCCGCTCACCTACGCGGCCTTCAATGACAACGGCCGCATCGCCCCATAGAGCACAATCGTCCCGTTGAGCACAGATGTACGGGTCGGGCCGGAGACGGTGTCCGCATTGCGGTGTTTCGTGAAGTTCATCTAGGCTGATCAAACGGACCCGGCACTGCTTGAACCCCCGAGCAGGCAGTGCCGGGCTCCTCATGCCACGTTGTACGTCACGTCCCCCGAGGGGACACTGCGTGCTGAGCAGCGAGTAGCGTGTTACCCATGGCTCCGATCTCCACTCCGCAGACCCCCTTCGGGCGGGTCCTCACCGCCATGGTCACGCCCTTCACGGCGGACGGCGCACTCGACATCGCCGGCGCACAGCGCCTGGCGGCCCATCTGGTGGACGCAGGCAACGACGGCCTGATCATCAATGGCACCACCGGTGAGTCGCCGACCACCAGCGACGCGGAGAAAGACCAGCTCGTACGGGCCGTACTGGAAGCGGTCGGAGACCGGGCCCATGTCGTCGCCGGTATCGGCACCAACGACACCCGCCACAGCATCGAGCTCGCCCGCACCGCCGAACGCTCCGGCGCGCACGGCCTGCTCGCCGTGACGCCGTACTACAACAAGCCCCCGCAGGAGGGCCTGTTCCGTCACTTCTCGGCCATCGCCGATGCCACGGAACTGCCCGTCATGCTCTACGACATTCCCGGCCGCAGCGGCGTCCCGATCAACACCGAAACCCTGGTGCGCCTCGCCGATCACCCGCGTATCGTCGCCAACAAGGACGCCAAGGGCGATCTGGGCCGCGCCAGCTGGGCCATCGCCCGCAGCGGTCTCGCCTGGTACTCCGGCGACGACATGCTCAACCTCCCGCTGCTCTCGGTCGGCGCCGTCGGCTTCGTCTCCGTCGTCGGCCATGTCGTGACCCCCGAGCTCCGCGCCCTTCTCGACGCCTACCTCACCGGTGACGTCCAGAAGGCCACCGAGATCCACCAGCAACTGCTGCCGGTCTTCACGGGCATGTTCCGCACCCAGGGCGTCATCACCACCAAGGCGGCACTGGCCCTCCAGGGACTCCCGGCCGGACCGCTCCGGCTCCCCCTGGTGGAGCTCTCCCCGGAGGAAACCGCGCAGCTCAAGATCGACCTCGCGGCCGGTGGGGTACAGCTCTAAACACAGACTTCACAACTGAATACGCGAAGAAGGCCGACCGAAACCGGTCGGAACCAAGACAACAGCAAGTGCACGAATGTCATGTACGCCACGTGCCGCAACGGTGCGTGGCGTGCGTGGTGAGGAGAGTCTTTTGAGTCATCCGCATCCTGAACTCGGCGCCCCGCCGAAGCTTCCCAAGGGCGGCCTGCGCGTCACCCCCCTCGGCGGTCTCGGCGAGATCGGCCGGAACATGACGGTCTTCGAATACGACGGCCGACTGCTCATCGTCGACTGCGGCGTCCTCTTCCCCGAGGAGGAGCAGCCCGGAATCGACCTGATCCTGCCGGACTTCACCACCATCCGGGAGCGCCTCGACGACATCGACGGCATCGTGCTCACGCACGGCCACGAGGACCACATCGGCGGCGTCCCGTTCCTGCTCCGGCTGAAGCCGGACATCCCGCTGATCGGCTCCAAGCTGACCCTCGCGCTCATCGAGGCGAAGCTCCAGGAGCACCGCATCCGCCCGTACACCCTCGAAGTCACCGAGGGCCACCGTGAGCGCATCGGTCCGTTCGACTGCGAGTTCATCGCGGTCAACCACTCCATCCCGGACGCGCTTGCGGTCGCCATCCGCACCCCCGCGGGCATGGCGGTCCACACCGGCGACTTCAAGATGGACCAGCTCCCGCTGGACGGCCGGCTCACGGACCTGCACGCCTTCGCGAAGCTGAGCGAGGAGGGCATCGACCTCCTTCTCTCGGACTCCACGAACGCCGAGGTCCCGGGCTTCGTGCCGCCTGAGCGCGACATCTCGAACGTCCTGCGCACGGTCTTCGCGAACGCCCAGAAGCGCATCATCGTGGCCAGCTTCGCCAGCCACGTCCACCGCATCCAGCAGATCCTCGACGCGGCCGACGAGTACGGCCGCCGCGTGGCCTTCGTCGGCCGCTCGATGGTCCGCAACATGGGCATCGCACGCGACCTGGGTTACCTCCGGGTCCCCGCCGGCCTCGTCGTCGACGTCAAGACGCTCGACGACCTCCCGGACCACGATGTGGTCCTGGTCTGCACGGGCTCCCAGGGCGAGCCGATGGCGGCACTGTCCCGTATGGCCAACCGGGACCACCAGATCCGCATCGTCCAGGGCGACACGGTGATCCTGGCGTCGTCGCTCATCCCGGGCAACGAGAACGCGGTCTACCGCGTGATCAACGGCCTGACCCGCTGGGGCGCGAACGTCGTCCACAAGGGCAACGCCAAGGTCCACGTCTCGGGCCACGCCTCGGCCGGCGAGCTCCTGTACTTCTACAACATCTGCAAGCCGAAGAACCTGATGCCGGTCCACGGCGAATGGCGCCACCTGCGGGCCAACGCCGAACTCGGAGCCCTGACGGGTGTCCCGAAGGACCACATCGTCATCGCCGAGGACGGAGTCGTCGTCGACCTCGTCGACGGCAAGGCCAAGATCGTCGGCAAGGTCCAGGCGGGTTATGTGTACGTCGACGGCCTGTCGGTCGGTGATGTCACCGAGGCATCCCTCAAGGACCGCCGCATCCTCGGCGACGAGGGCATCATCTCGGTCTTCCTCGTGGTCGACTCGAGCAGCGGAAAGGTCGTGGGTGGCCCGCACATCCACGCCCGCGGCTCCGGCATCGAGGACAGCGCCTTCAGCGCGGTGCTCCCGAAGGTCGAGGAAGCCATCGGTAAATCGGCTTCCGACGGCGTCGCCGAGCCCCACCAGCTGCAGCAACTCGTCCGCCGCGTGGTGGGCAAGTGGGTCTCCGACACCTACCGTCGGCGCCCGATGATCCTTCCCGTCGTCGTCGAGGTCTGACGCCGTCGATCCTGGAGCGGAGCCCCCGATTTGCGTCGGGGCGCTCCGCTCCAGTACGTTTACGTCTCCGCCTGAACGGGAACCCGGCGCACTCGTGCGCTCGGAACAGTCCCGAACGGGGCGGGAATTCCGACTCAGAATCTCTGATAAAGTCGGGTCAGCCGAAAGGCAAAAGGCCTTCCAACGGCCACTGGAATCGAATTCCTCACCGGAAACGGAACGGAAAAAGAGTCTGGTAAGGTTGGAAACGCAAGACCGAAGGGAAG
>NZ_JBEXEX010000078.1:0-24330 GCF_040606445.1 Streptomyces sp. NPDC005408
AGTATTTATCGACGGACCCCACCTGCTCCACCCAGTGCCTTCTCCAGCGGGGCGCTACAGCGATTCAGCGCCGGCGGACCGCCCGGCATGATCCGTCGGACAGGCCCTAGCCGAAAGGCTCACAAGGCTAGAACTACCGCCGACGGATGATCAGTCGCCGGAAGAAAAGAGATGATGCGGTGACTTGGTTCCCGTCATTCGCTTGTGCCGACGCGCCCGACGGGCCTACTCGGGTGAGTGGTCGGCGCGTGCCGCTCGTACGCTCGCCTCCAGGGCGGCCATCAGGTCCACTCCTGGCACCGTCTGCGCTGATGTCTCGGCCAGCTCGCCGCCGCTGGCCTTTGCGGCGATCAGCTGCTCCAGGGCGTGAGCGTATTCGTCGTGCAGTTCACGCTTCTCGACACCCGTCAGTTCCCTGATCAGTACTTCGGCGAGTGCCAGTTCCCGGTCGGTGACCGGTGCCGCCGGGGCCAGGTCACCGGGTTCACGCAGCTCGTCTTCCCAGAGGAGGGTCTGGACGACCAGCACGCCGTGGCGTGGGCGCAGGAGTGCCAGGCGTTCCCGGCTCCTGATGGCGAGTTTGGCCACGCCGACTCTTCCTGTGCGGGCGAGGGCTTCCACGAGCAGGGCGTACGGCCTTTCGGCGCCCGGGCCTTGGGGGCCTGCGTAGTAGGGCCTGGCGAAGCTGATCGGGTCGATGTCTGCGCCCGGTACGAAGCCGAGAACCTCGCAGGTGTGCTTCGTCGGCAGTGGCAGGCGCGCCAGGTCCTCCTCGGTGAGCGGCACCACGGTGCCGTCGGGCATCGCAAAGCCGCGGCCCACTTCCTCGTACGGGATCTCCCTGCCCTCGGCCTGGCAGAAGCGCCGGTGCTCGACCCGGCTGCCGTCGGCGGCGTGGATCTCGTGGAGGCGCACGGCGTGTTCTTCGGTGGCCCCGTACAGCCGGACGGGCAGGGCGACCATCCCGAACTGGATCACGCCGGACCAGATGGCCCTCATGACTCCAGCGTCGGCCGCTGATGTCCTGTGCCACTGAAGGTTGAGCGTGTGTCATCGAAGTCTGAGCGGCCTGCGCCACTCGCGGCGCCGAGGGGCGGTCACGAGTGACCCCAGGTCGACGACCAGATCGCACCGGGAAGCTGCGGCGCTCCGTCGCATCACCAGGTGCCGGAGCGCCAAGGGCTCATTCCGGCCGCGTCCCGAGCCGCTCGGCCAGGAAGGCGATGATCTCGTTCCGGGCCTGCATGGTGGGGTGACCGTCCTGGTCGACGAGGTGTGCCGTGACGACGCTGTGGGCGCAACCGACGACATCACGGAAGAAAGGCGGAGGGTTCGTGTTCGCCGCCTCGGCTTTGAGTACGCGGCCGTCGAATGCGTCCCCGAGCAGTGCTCGGTAAGCCGCGAACCGCTGGCCAGTGCACCACCTGTCGTTGTCGAAGCGGTAGGCGAGAACCTTCAATCCGTCTCGCGCTACGCGTTCAGCCACGGCAGCAGCGTCTTCGGCGCTGATCTCCAGGCCGCCGGGGTCGTCCAGCGGAAGCGACGGATGGTTGACCACTGGTGCGATGACAGCGGGTTCGAGCGCCATGGTCAAGGCGAAGTTGCCGGTAAAACACAGACCGACGGCGCCGACGCCGGGCCCGCCACTCTCGGCGTGCGCCAGGCGAGCGAGGCCGCGCAGCCATGTGACGACGGGGCTGGTGCCGCCACCGGCAAACGCTCGGAACTCGGCGCTGACGCACGCGCGTCGAACGATGGTCTCCCCTGCCTCGGCGACCGGATAGGCACCGTCGACGCCGAACAGAGAGGGCAAGTACACGCAGAAGCCGGCATCGCGCACCCAACGCGCGAACCGCGCGACGTCGGGGCTGATACCCGGCATCTCGGGCATAAGGATGACTGCCGGTCCTGACCCGGCAACGTACACGGCCTTGTCGACGTCATCGACACTGACGACTCTCCGTGAGAAGTCGTCCAAGGGGTCGCTCTGACCTCGCGTGATTGTCATGGCCGAGATGATGACGAGTGGCCGCCCTCCCTGAGAAGCGGCGGCATCGCCACGTACCCCGGTAATATCGCCACCCGTTCAAAGGTGCCGGAGGGGCCGCATGAGTCCGCTGCGAATTGGCGTGCTGGCCTATTCTGGCTGCTTCGCGTCGGAGGTGTTCGGAGTCCCCGACCTCCTGACCATGGCAACTCACGTCGCCGCGGCGCAAGGGTCGGTCCAGCCGGCCTACGAGGTGTCGGTCGTCTCGCCCCGGCGGCGTGTGATCGCGTCCGGCGGCTCGGTCCTCGACGTCTCGGCGGTTCGCCCCGTAGACGTCCTGATCGTGCCGGGCTTCGAGCTTTCGCCCACGCTCGATCTCGACGCGGCACTCGCAAACCTGGAACCGGAAGTAGCGTCGATTCGATCGCAGGCGGCCTCGGGGGCCGCTGTCGTATCGATCTGCGTGGGCGCCTTCCTGGTCGCTGAAGCCGGGCTGCTCGGCGGGCGCGAAGCGACCACGTCCTGGTTGTTCGCGGATCGCTTCGCCCGCCGGTACGCCGACGTGCGCCTCCGCCCGGAGAGCTTGGTCGTGACCGACCGGGGCGTGACGACCACAGCGGCCTTCAGTGCCATGTACGACTTCGCGCTGCAGTTCATCCGCGAGCACGACGGCCCCCGCGTCGCCCGTAGCACCGCGCGTATCGCGCTTGTCGATGATGCACGTTCCACGCAGGCTCCCTATGTCGACTCGGGGCTCATACCCACTGTGGGCAGGGACTTCTCGCTCAGCGTCAAGCGATGGCTCGACCAGAACCTCAGTGCTCGCTATGACTTGCCCACCCTCGCCCAGGAGTTCCACGTAAGCACGAGAACCATGCTCCGTCGCTTCGGCGACGAAGCCGGCGAGACGCCACTCGCGTACCTGCAGACAGTCCGGGTACGTCGCGCCAGACACCTTCTGGAGACGACCGGCAGGACCATCGCAAGCATCGCCGCCGATGTCGGGTACCGCGACCCCGGGACGTTCAGCGGCATCTTTGCCAGACACACGGGCCAGCGGCCGAGGGAGTACCGCGCGGTATTCCATCGCCGCGGCGACCACCACGGGTCAACCCGACGAACGGAGACGTGAGACCCGCCCGCGACGGCAACAAACCCTCAAGGCCGGGCCAAGCGCAGGCCCCACAACTCCAACCCCTCACACACCAGCACCCCGGCTGATCAAACTTCGATGGCACGAACCACGGGTCATCACTCTCCGGTGGCAATGCTCAAGCTTGGATGGCACAGGACAGCTGGCCTGGGGCGTTGTCGGGCCGCACCAGCTCGGCTCTGCCGGGCAACCGACGGAATTCGTTGACCAGCCGTAACGTGGCTTCCGCCGGGTTGGATTCCCGCGCAGGAGTGCCCACGTTCCCGCCCGTGAGCGTCGGCGCTGACGCGAACGCACGCATCACCGATGGGGCCCGCCGAACCGACTGTGTTTCGTCACCTGGGGCGGCCCATTTCGTCGGTAACCCAAGGTTGCTGGGCTCCCACGATCCTGCGTGTCACACCCCAGTGGCAGACTGGCGGCACAACGAAGCTCCAAAAGGGCAGGGCGATCAGGCAGGGTCACCCGTCGAGCGGCACTGCTCGGGGGCGGCTGGTGCCACGGGGGGAGATGCGCGGCTGTGATCTTCGACAGTCTTGATGTGTCGTACGGCGATATGTGGGGTTCCCACCAAGGAATGACCCACCCGGACCCGATGTCGCGCGCGGTCGCGGCACGCAGACATGCTGCCGGGATGGAGTACGCGGTTCTGCTGTCCGCGCGGGAGCGACCGCTGGCACTGGTCGAATACTGGCCGCGCCGGATGTGGCGTGTGTACCTGTTCGACGACAGGTCCTGGCGCATGCAGATGATCGACCTCAAGCCGCACAGCACGGGGATGTTGTTGGCTCACCGGAACACCCGATGGCAGTTCTCCAACGAGCAGGAGCACTCGTCCTGGAAGTGGGATGTTCAGGAGACCACGACCGTCTCGGTCGACGGGCAGGTCGAGGTGAGGTCCGAGTTCGCCGGGCCGAGGGGAGCGTCGACGGAGCCACTGCACGCTCGAACATCCGGCCCGTCGAGCGTCCCCGTGCGGCGGTTCCCGGCGCCCGTCGAAAGCTTCCTCTGCCCCGTACCGGAATTCGGCGACTGGCAGGTGTTCGCACCGTTCCTCGCCCAGCAGGGCCACGAGCCCGCCACGACCGTAGTCCTGAGCGACGTGTCGGTGGACGAAGGATCGGGACCGCTGCGCGCCACCGGAATCGAGCAACTGTTCAGTCCGGGCGCGTGCGACACTCCGGATGGGCCGGCCGTCGTCGAACGCGTTGACGTCGGCCTGCTGCGGATCACGTCAGGGCAGCTGACGGTCTCGGACCCCGGCTGGGTCGGAGAGACACCGCGGACCGTCGCTGTGCCACCGGGCGAGTTCCCGGTCACGCTGTCGCTTTTGCGCACGACACGCGGGGCCGGTGTCGCCGCGGCCAGGGTGACGTTCCTGGACATCCCGCCCCGCGAGTGGGAAATGGCCCTCCGGCCCGACGAGGACCTGGGGCTGCTCGGCGAGGGCCAGTTCTACGGGGTTGGCGTGGATACCGGCACAGCGGCTTTCATGGATGCGACTCGGACGGTGAGCGAAGACCAGCTGGACGAGGACCTGTTCATACCCCTCGACAGCCATTTCACCGTCGAACTGCCCAGCACGGAACCCGAGCCGAACCTCATCGCCTTCCGTGCCGGCCGGGGCGACGGGGCCTACCCCGTCTGGATCGGCCGCACCGATGACGGACAGGTTGGTTGCGTCGTCGTCGACTTCCAGCTCCATTCCGCCGACCGGGGAGAGTAAGGAGCCGCCGACCATCGGCGCGAGGCCGCACTGCCCGAGACTGGGACCGCGGCGAACCTCCAGAGTGCACACGGCGATTGAGAAGCTCGACAACTCGATCACCGACTTCGGCCTGGTGGACGCCTTCCCGGAGGACGTCAAGGAAGCTCGCCAGCGGTACTACGCGTCGATGCACATGGGCGATAGGGCCACCGACGCAATGCGTTGGCATGGTGGGCCAGCAAGTCCAGCAGGGCGTGTATCCCGCGCAGGTACGCAGAAGTTCCCGCACACGGGAGCCGCCTTCGGTGGGATCGGCGTCCAATCGCCCGGCCGACGACGGACTGCGTTTCGTCACCCACACAGCCCCATTTCGTCGGTACGCCTCTGCCGCGGTATGGGGCTGCAACTCCTGATCGGGATGGTGGAGCAGCCCGGCACATCCGGCGCTCCGGCCGTCAGTGCGCACCGCATCCCGGGCCGTGAGACGGCACCGTGCAGGCTGGCGTGAGTGTTCTCGTGGCGGCGGGGTTGCCGCGCGTGTAGCGTCGCCTCCAGCTGTCATGGTTCCGAAGTACCGTCCGCCCGTGAGCACATACACGGGCGGATTTGCTGTTCAGCGTCCTGAGGACCAGGCGATCACCTCCGGTTTCCGCGCGGTGCGGAATCCGACCTCGAGTCCCCATGGAGGGCACGTATGGCCAGCGGAACAGTGAAGTGGTTCAACTCGGAAAAGGGCTTCGGCTTCATCCAGCAGGACGGCGGGGGCCCGGACGTCTTCGCCCACTACTCCAACATCAGCGGCGGGGGCTTCCGCGAGCTGCAGGAGGGCCAGAAGGTGACGTTCGACATCACCCAGGGGCAGAAGGGCCCTCAGGCGGAGAACATCACTTCAGCCTGAGCCAGTGCCAGTTGGTGCCCGTCCCCACTCCGCCGGGGACGGGCACCCGTCGTGTCCAGGCCGCCGGCGCGTAAGCCACGTCCCCGGCCAAGGCCTCGGCCGGGCTCTCGCATCAGCCGCCACGAGGGTCGTGTCAGGTTGGCGAAACGTGGGGCGGAGAACGCGGGCGCGCAGATGCGGGTCAGCGCCAGTCGTCGACGGTTCCCCACCAGGCGACCAGGTCGCCAAACTGCTGTTGGCTGGGCGTGTGGCGCGGGAGCACGGTCGGTGTCGTTGACACCTTCACCGGGTTGTTGGGATCGCGTCTGCTGTATTCCAGGAGCCGTACCAGAGCGACGGCCTGGGCCGGGCTCATGTCCTGGTCGATGACGAAAAGCCGTGGTCCTTCGCGGCGGGCGCCTGTCTCGCGCAGGAGGCCGGCGACGGTGGCGAAGTCCTTGAAGAACCCCAACTGCAGCCGGACCGAGGGAGTCTGTGTCGTCATGGGCCGGGAGCGTAGGCCGCTCCATAAGGCAGGCACGGAGCGCCTGTCCGGCCGCGCTCCCTCCGCTCGCGCGATCCTAACGCAGAGTGACGCACATCACGCCCCGTTTCCATCGGGTGGGTGACACAGGGCAGTTACCACCCGTCGCAGCGTCGGCCGGAGCACAGCCGTACATATCCGGGTGGCAGGCACCGCGCACACACGCAGAACGTGTCTGCAGGGGTGATGGGTTGCCCGAACGCTCACACCCGCACGGGCAGGTGATCTAAAGTCCCCACCCAACACCCCCGCGCACACCAAGGAGCCCTCACATGACCGCGCAGGAGAACACCACCCTCAAAACCGCGTACGCCGACAAGGTTGCCGCGGACCTCGCCGAGAACACCGCCGATCAGGACCGCATCCGAGCGGAGATCGAAACCCTGCAGGCCCAACTCGCCACCCTGGAGACCGATCACGCCCTGCTGGAGAGCGTGAGCGCCGCCCTGGGCGACACAACCGGCGCGGCGGTGCCCGCACCCCGCAGCGCCACGAGGAAGACCCCTCCAGCTGCGACGAAGCCGGCCGCGAAGAGGACCGCCGACGCAGTAGCACCGGCGAAGAAGACCGGCGCGAAGAAGGAGGCGACCACAAAGGCGACGAGAGTGGCCGCGAAGAAGACCGCGGCCAACACCGGCGGGGCGAAGACGGCCAAGACCGGCGCGGACACAGGTCCGGCGCTGACCGAATTGATCCACGCCCACCTCAGCGGCCAGAGCGAGCCGCGCACCGCACGCGAGATCGCGAAGGCCGTCGCCGACGCGAACCCCGGCCGGAACGTCAACGACAACCTCGTGCGCACCACCACCGAGCGCCTGGTGGCCCGCAGCCGCGTCGACCGGGTCAAGCAGGGATCGACCGTCTACTACACGGCCAAGGCTGATGCGGCACCCGCCGCTTCCGATCCTGCCGAGAAGCCCACCGCGGCAGCCTCCTGACCACGCGCCACGTTCAACTCGCGCACCAGCGAAAGGGCCCGGCACAGACGTCGCTGCCGGGCCCTTCAGGTGTCAGCCGCGTTGACCGCCGCGCGGAGCGCCGCGTCGCTGGCCGCGCCTGGCCTGCCCCGGCGCACGGCGCGGAGCCTCTTCCCCGCCGCCGGTGGGGGTGGGGGAGGAGAACCCGACCGCAACCGCAGCAGGTGCGGCCGCTACGGCGGGTGCCGGAACGCGCTGCCCGGCCCGCTCACTGCGCTCTGGCCGCCGCTCCGATGCCGCCGTGGCCGGCGGGGCAGTAGGTGCGGGCAGGCCGACAACGCGCGTGTGGGTCATGAGTTTCGCGCAGGCGGCGCACACTTCGGCGAGGTGCCACACGCGGGCGACGGCCGGGTCGTGCCGCAGAACGAGCACGGTGCTGCCGGAGCAGTGAACGCGCATGCCCTCGTGTGCGGCGCAACTCTGGGCCCAGCACTGGCAGGAGGCCCTCTCCCGCACACGGGCGGCTTTGGCGTGGGAGGCGGCGTGCAGGGCGGCGAAGCGGCGCAGTCCGGCGACGTCCCGCGACCGCGATGGCATGGTGCAGGCCCCCGTGGAGCAGGAGACGGTGGCTGTCCGATCGGCGTGGCCGGTCAGCCGCACCGTCCAGGTACGCCCCGGCGTACGCCCGGTGGGGAGTTCGGTTGGGGTAGTGCTCACACGCAGCCGTCCGTTCAAGGAGGAGGTCAGGGGTCGACACATCATGACTTCCCCGCCAGGTGACCGTCAGCACCTGGCCGGGGCAGATGATCCAGGTCCCGCATGGTGGGCCGCCGACCCGGGCGGCCGTCCCGCCGTAGGCGGGACGCCAGCGCCACGCGACCGGCTCCGCGGGGTTGGGCTCGGTTTGAGCCGTCAGCCGGTCAGGACACCGGTCCGCCCCGACCGACCGGGCAGCGGGAGAAGAGGAATGTGTGGTTGCCCGCGGCCAGAGCGCTGTACCGCGGGCACCGGCACACTGTGCCAGATTCCGCTATGCCCCTGCACATCGCATCCCGTGGAGCGGGAGCATTCCGCTGCGGCCCGTGATTGTCAGTGGTGGTCGGGATGCTGGGGGGCATGGACGAGTTGATGCGCGGCCGGGTGTACGGCGCCGACCATGAAGATCCCGATCCGGGCCCGCGGCCGGGGCATGTCTATCGGGAGCTGGTCGCAGGTCCGCTGGACGGGCTGCTGCTGGACGTCACGGGATGGAGCGCGGAAGAACTGGGTGACGGCGCGGCGCTGAGCACCGAGATCGGCGCGTTCGGGCCCGAGGGAAGGGCGACCTATGGGCCGCGCGCCGGTGATCCCCGGCGCTGGGACTGGACTGGCGACATCCGCTGAGACGCAGGCGCGGCATCGAGGACGACGGAGCGGTCCACCTGGTCACCGTCCGCGGCCGCGCCCCACAACCGTCCAGCGAAGCAGGCCGCTCAGCAGCCGTACCTGCCCAACGCCCGTCGATCCAGTACAAACACCGGTGGACCGTTCAGGAGCACAGCCGGTCCCACTGCATGAACCCGCGCGGTCGCGCCGACGGCGGCTGTACGCACGAGGACATCACCATCCTGGAGTTCGTCAAGGGGCCCGTGGACGCCCCGTTCCTGCGCCGAGACATCGTCCATATCCTGCGCACACTCGGCCAATAGCCCGGCTGCGGGAGTATGCGGTACTCGCCGTCATCCTGCCGGGCGGTGGGCTCGTGCCATGCCGTGCTGAGGTGACGGCTGATCGGGTGGACGCGCTCAGCCTGGCAGGTCCTGCTCGCCGAGCGCCGCCTTGGCCGCATCCGACCGCGCGTCGGTCACGGGATCGTCGATAGTGAGGCGGAACCGCCAGCCCTCGAACGGGGACAGTGCCTCCCCCAACTCTTCCCACGACAGCGTGCGGCCGTCGACCACGACCCTCACCGGGCCACCGTCCATATCCGCGACCAGCCGGCCCGCGGCGTTGTCGCCGACCAGTTGCCACCCCGCGCCCTGCGGGGTCGGCTCCAAGTAGCAGCGGTTGATCTCGGCTTCGGCCTCAGCCCGGACCTGTGCCGCCAGTTGGTCCACGTCGGCATCGTGATCGCCGAGCACTGCGAACTCGAACCCGTCGTCCGCCTCCCCGCGGTCCTCGACCAGCCGTACCGAGATTCCGGTGGGCGCCCGCCACAGCCGGTAGCGCAGCCCATGCCGACGTCCGTCCCCGCCGACGACTTCCACCGGGGGAGGGGCGAGTGGGAGCCTCGGCATGCCCGTCACCGCCGCGATCCGCTCGTTCAGGCACGGGTCGCACAGCGGGCCCTCGTCGTTCAGCCACTGATCCGCCGGGCGTCGGCCGCACTCCCGGCATCCGGTCCCAGCCTGCAGTTCGTCCATAAATACCAGTGCCCGCACGGTGACCGCCTTGGCAACGGCCGTGCTGGCGGACGGCCGCACAGTGTTACCGACCTTCAAAGCGTGGTGTCGTGAGGGCTGACGTCTCGTGATCCTTGCGGTATGCCGACTGCATGAGGTATGCGCAAGGGGGCGGGCTGACCGACGAACGGCGGGCCTTCCGCGAGCAGTTGCGGTTGGAGGCGGCCGAGCGGTTCCGGCAGGGCGACGAGAACACGGTCATCGCTCACGACCTGCGGGTCAGCGTGCGGTCGGTACAGCGTTGGCGTATGGCTTGGTCGCAGGACGGGCCGAGAGCCCTGGCCTCGAAGGGCCCGGCATCGGTGCCGCTGCTCAGCGACGAACTGTTTGCCGTGCTGGAGCGTGAGCTGGCCAAGGATCCGGTGGCACATGGCTGGCCGGACCAGACCTGGACCCTGTCACGGATCAAGACGCTGATCGGGCGCCGCTTCCACAAGAGCTACACCGTGCAAGGGGTGGCCGCCCTGCTCAAGCGGCACGGCTGGAGCTGCCAGGTCCCCACCCGGCGGGCGATCGAGCGGGACGAGAACGTGGTGGCCGGCTGGATGAAAGAGACCTGGCCCCAGGCGGAAGGACCGTGGCGGCGCTCGACGCCTGGCTCGTCTTCGAGGACGAAGCCGGATTCTCGATGACGCCGCCGACCACCCGCACCTGGTCCCGCCGCGGCCACACCCCTGTGGTCCGCGTACGGGGCCGCTCCCGCCGCCGCTTATCGGTGGCTGCCCTGGGCTGCTACAAGGCCGACGAATCCTCGCGGCTGATCTACCGGCCCTGCCCGGACGCCCGGCCCGATGGGCGCAAAAGCTTCTCCTGGAAGGACTACCGCGACCTGATCCAGACCGCCCACCAGCAGCTTGGCGGCCCGATTGTGCTGATCTGGGACAACCTCAACACTCACCTCACCACCGGCATGCGCCGCTATATTGCTGACCGCGACTGGCTCACTGTCTTCCAACTGCCGCCCTACGCACCCGACCTCAACCCGGTCGAGGGCATCTGGTCCGTCCTGCGACGCACCACCGTGGCCAATCGTGCCTTCGCCGACCCCGATGACTTGATCGCTTCCGTCCGACGCGGCCTACGCCAGCTCCAGTACCGCCACGACGTCCTCGACGGCTGCCTCACCGGCACCGGCCTCCGACTGCCACCATGACGACATTACGCAATCAATGTCAGTAGGTGGTCGGAAAGTTGGGACAGGTCTGTTCGTAATCCGTGCCGTTGTGCCAAATCTTTGTCCCCATGTGACCAGGGACGACGACACCGGTACCACCAGTCTTCTTGAACGTTGCCTGACTCGACGTGCGGTTGATGAACGTAAATTCCTTGTCCGGTATGTCCGGCCCGATGACACTGTATGGTCCGCCGGGATTTCCGCCAACCTTGACGATCTCACAAGCACCTTGTTCCTCGGTCAGCTTCAGGTCGGTCGCATTATTCTTCGTGATGCTGAAGCTCTTTCGAAGATTGAGATCTCCGAGCTTCCCGAACTCCTGGAAGGAGGGTCGCCAGTAGGCGACAGCGAACGAGGACTCGTGGGATTCGGTCCCGGGCGGCTCGTAGGTCACCTTGTTGGCTTCGATTCCTGTGATCTTCTTCGCGCCATTGATGCCGCCGGCAGTAAGTTTAAGGCGGTGCCCGACGCACAAGCCGGCCGCATTATTCACCACGAGGGTCCCCGCAACGCTCACGGCCCCCAATACGCCACTGAGCGTACCGTTCGTGCCCGCTTCGGTGCACTTCCAGCCTTCTCGGCCGCTTGCCGCCTCTCTGGCGAAAATAGTGTCCCCGGCCTCGTAGGTCTGGCCGTTTGCACTCCCTCGTTGCGTCAGTGGAGGTCCATCCTTTGCGCAAAGAATACGTATGTTCTTTTCCGTTGACCCGCTGTCTCCCAGGAAAAGTCCGTTGGGTGCCCAGGGGGCGGGCGCGCGACCGTCGGGGCTCCCGTCTTTTCCTGTACCATCGGCGTTTTTGTCGGGAAAGCGAAGCATGTGCTTGTACTCGGAATTCCCTCGGATGCACCACCAGTATCTCGCTGACACATTGGCAGTGTAGTATTGCATTCGCTGCCAATTATCCGTCTGCCCGGCCCGCCAATGGAACGCCACCATGTCATTCAGGCCGACCGGCGTCCCCAGCGTCGATTCGATCGGGAGTGTTCCTCTCGAATGGGAGAACCGGTACGGGGCTATGCGCGCGATGTTCGCGTACTGCAGAAAAGCCCGACTGTCGGGGCTGATCGCATTCGTGTGCCATCCGCCTCCGATGATGGTAGCTGCCTGCGCCAGGCGATTGTAATCTGCGCCCCCTTCCCCCTCGTTCCAGCAGCCGATAAAGACGCTGGTGTCGCTGGGGTTTAGCACGCAGTAGTTTCCGCCTGCGTGGACGTCATGCGGCAGCTCCAAGCTCGGACGGCCTAGCGCAAGCTTTTCGATCTTCCTCATGGTCACGTTGGTGCCGGGTGGAGTCGGTTGCGCCAGCGTAATATTGCGATCTGAGATATCTGAAATCCTGTAGATGCCGTCGATCGTGTCGATGGTGACCCAGTCGTTGACGGACAGGCCGTATACGCTCGACATGAGAAGCTTGACATCGCCCCCGGTGATCGTACCTTTCCAATACTGATAGATCGGCGCATTGTTCACTGTGGCGGACGCAGGGGCACTCAGTGTGACAGCGTGGTCGGCAATATCGATGATCTGGTAGACCTCCGGCATCGAAGCGATCTTAATCCAGTCGTAGACGGCCAGGCCGGTCGTGTCCGTGACGGTCATCCCAGGGTTGCCGGACATGGTCTTCCCCGTGCCGGGAATCGTGCCGTTGTCGGTCTGTCCGTTGCCCTGGCCGGTGCAGGCGACGAAGCAGTTGCCGAAAGAGCAGCTGTAGTAGCCCCATCGGCGATTATTGAGGGCCGTACAGCATGAAATCAGGCAGACCTGTGAGTCGATACCCTCGAAGTGAAATCCGTCCGCGCCGTTTTCGCAGGCGTTGCAGTTGTCGAATCTTGATCCATCGCATATCCCCGAGCGGGACGTCGAATCGATGTAGAATCCATGCAAGGCGAACCCGTAGCAGGTGACATTCTGCACAAAAATTACGTTCTTCGTGTGAATGCCGTGTCCGGCAGTGCCGAGTTCGGCGCTTGGGGTAGGGGTTCCAACCCTTCTGATCTGCATGTCGCGGATGCATGAGTACTCGGCACTGGCGCTTCCTCCGTCCAGCGTCGAGTGCACCAGAATGCCGGTGGTTTCTGCGGGGAACGCAAGAACAGTTCCGGGGGTTGAGCGATAGTCGTAATAAGGGGGGATCGGTGTAATTTGTTTGACCGTACCGTTGCCTTGCAGCGTGACCGATTTCGACAGTGCCAGCGTGCCCGACAAGTAATAGTGGCCGTTCGCGTACACAGTCGCCATCTTGTTGGCCGAACTCGCACCTGCCGCCGCAGCGACGAGCGCGGCCTGGAACGCCGCCAGATTCGCCGTTCCATTATCCGATATCTGGCCCGTGCGTGGATTGTAATTCTGGATCGCGCCGAAGTCGGCGACGTCATACCACCCGGGAAGAGTCATTTCCTCACCTCATCCTGACGGGTTGACACACCGCACGACGCCACGAGCCCAAACGGGGTGGGATGCGGTGTGTATGACGCTGGCAGGGAGGAGTACCGAGCGGGTCAGCCATCGGGGTGATGGTCACTGCGATGGCCAGATCACGCCGCTACCTCATCTACACAACAGGATTGCACAACGCTTGCCTTTCAGCAGCTGGACCACCCCGTCCGCTCAGACGTCGATTCATCTCAGATACCCCTGCATCCAGCGGTTTTTCGGGTGTCAGGCTGTGGTGACGGGCGACTGTGCGATGCTCACGCAATCGGCATGCCGCAGGGATCACGGGCCGTCAGCCCCGGCCGACACCACGCTTTGAAGCTCAGTAGTCCTCGCAGGGAACCGGGCCGTATGGGCGTGCGACCTGACAACGGGCCAGCAAGTTAGCGAAGCACTATTGACCAGCTCACGTGTGCTCGCTCTCGCTATAGCTCATTTGCGTGATGGTTCACCGGTAGTGCTGATCGGCAGCGTGGAAGGCGTTATGCAGCGGCGTTGCCACACAACTGACGCCTCTACGAAGCCGTTGTCTTACCGGATGCGATCGGCGAGTATCCGCAGTTCAGCCATGTCCCGGCCTCCGCCATCTCCGCCAACAGGATGCAGGGCGTGCGTGAGCAACCGTTGCAGACACGTACGGCACGCGGCAACGCAGCTCAATGCCCATACGGTCAACGCGGCGGTCGGTAAACAATGGGGACGCGTCGGAATTCCCGGGAAGAAGCGCGATCGAGTCCGGGAGGCTAGCTGGCCCTGCGCAGCGCCGGCAGGGGATCGGGGACAGGGTCTGCGCCCGCGCGGTCTCCGTGGGCGATCAAGAGTCGCTCGCCGACGGGTTTGGGCTGGGCGAAGTCCCCGCGGGGGAAGCCTTCGATCCAGATGGTCCGGTGCTCGTCGACGCTGGGGTAGTACTGGTTGCGCCAGTGGCCGCGGACCCAGTGGCCGGCGGGCGTGCGGCCCTCGGCGGCGGCGCGGGCTGCAGAGAGCTCGTGAGCGGCGGCCTCGGGGCGGCGCAGTGCGATGCGGCGGAAGCTCTCGGGGCGGATCTTCGCGCTCCGTGCGATGGCGCGCACCGATTGGTGGATCTTTGGAGAGTCCTCGCGGGTCAGCGGCTGCTTGGCGAGCGCGGACAGGGCTCTCAGCAGGGAGACGCTGTGTATGCCCGCGTGCGCGGGCTTATCCCAGGGCACGAGGTAGGCGAGGTGGGGGAAGAGTGTGGTGAGTTGCACCGTGACGCCGTTGATGTAGTACGCCCCGGCTGGGTGGCGGATCCAGGTGATGGCGCTGACGCCGTCGTCCACGCACGCCCAGGTGATGGCGCTGACCCGTGGCTGGTTGGGTATCGGGGAGGCGAAGGCGGCGGCCGGTACGGGTCTGGCGAAGAACAGGAAGCCGATGGGTGCGAGGAACTCGTCGCGCCGCACGCGCTGTTCGGGGAAGGTCTGGGCGGCGGCTGTCACCATGTCGCACATGGCCGCGTCCGCGTAGATGGTGTCCGCGTCCTGCCACGCCGCCTGGGGGATCAGCTCGTCCGGCGTGAAGAGCGCCATCCGCTCCTCGATCGAGGCGGACGGCCACCGCTCGGGCCACAATCCCTTCCCGTAGTCCGGAAGTCCGTCGGCGGCCAGATAGCGGATCCAGTTATCCGAGCCGAACCACCCGGTCAGAGCCGCCTTGAGGCGGATCGCGTCGGCCGGCGCGAGGCCCCGGGTCGCCAGTGCGTGGAGGTGCGCGCGGTGCGCGGCCGCGCTGCCCGATGGGCTCGGGAGCGTGGAGCCCGCACGGACCCTCTTCGTGATGGAGGTCCGCTGGGTCACGAGGTACTGTCCGTGTCGGACGGGTCGTCTGCGGAGGTCGCGCGCCACTCGCGGGCCGTGCGGCCGAGGGCCTGCTCCACGTCTGCGACTTCGCGGTGACCGTAGGCGGTGCGGATCCCGGAGACGGACATGCCGGAGGCGGCAGCGAGGTCGGCGAGCTTGTACGGGCGGGGGCGGGTGAACTCCCGCCCGTAGGCGATCAGTTGGCGAATCTCGGCCTCGGCCTGCTCCTTGCGGTAGCGCGCCAGGCCGATCGCGGACAGCAGCGGTTCGTTCTCCTCGCTGTCCGCATCCGCGGCGGCCTCGAGGTTTTGGATCGTCTCCTGATGCTTGGCGTGGATGGAGTGGCAGACGTCGTTGTAGACGTCATCGGGCACCTCCCCGGGCGCGGGCATCGGGTGGCAGATCGCGGCGATGTCGCTGAATACGCTCATGCCGTACAGCATGCGCCATGAATTACGATGAGTGCAATGGATTGCGCTCATCGTAATTTCTTCGTCTGGGGCGCATCCCAGGCGCTCGGTGCGACCTGCTGGCCGAAGGGCGACCGGTGAGACAGCCGGTGCCGGCGCCCGGTTCTCGGTCCGCGGCGCAGGACGTTGACGACCCGCTCTCTGCCCAGGATGGGGGCGTTTTCGCATCCTGCGGGGGGTGACCAGGTACGGGCCGACCCACTTGCGTGAGAAGCCGGTTGGGTCGTTCTGGTCGGGATAGGTGCGACGGTGCGGAGCTGTCCGGCCCGGCGGTGGCATCGGCTTCGAAGGATAGGCACCGCCGGGCCGTTGAAAGGCTCGCGCATAGCGGCGAACGCGCACGCGGCACCCCGACGCAGGCGGCGGTGCACCGGACGGTGCGGAGTCCCGGGCTGTGACGTCCCGGGACTCCTGTGTGCACTTCGCTGACCGCCCCGTTCAACGACTGAGTACCGCCGCAGTCACCGCCCGCCCGCTAGCCGGATGTGCCCGCGGTGAGCGTCACTGTCTCTACGCCGACGGGGAAGGGCATCACAGTCTCCTGTAGGTCGCGCTCATGGCGAGTACGCCGACGCCAAGCAGCCCACCGCCGCCCCATCGGTCGCCAGCAAGCACACCCTCGACGGCACGAACGACAACGTCGGATTCCACGGAGCCGTACCCATCACGAAGCAGACCGTGAGCGGGTCCCACGCCGACGGTACTGCCCTCGCCAGCCTTCTGGCCGCGCTCGCCAACCTCGGGCTCATCACCGACAACACCACGGCGTGACATGACGAGGCCACCCGTCCGGGTCACCGTTGCGTCACTCGCGATGCGCTGCACGCGATCGGAGGGATGATGCGGCCACCACTCGCACGTCCTTGGGGGGACCATGCGCACCAGAACCATCGCCGTCACGACCGTCGCACTCCTGGCACTGGCCGGCTGCTCCAGCAACGGAGACGCCGCGCCGGAGAAGACGAAGTCTGCGCCCGTCGCGGCGTCTCCGACAGTGACCGCGGCCGCCGACACCGCGGACCTCGCACCCATTTGGACTCCGAAGCTCGATGCCGCCAGCGGGGGCAACGCTGAGGCCACGGCCGCATGCCAGGCTCCGAGCAGCAGCGAGTGCGCCCGGTACATCAAGGACATCATGGCCGTGGTCGCAGGCGTCGATTCCGCGATTCTCGAGACGGGCAAGCGGTACCCCGAGTCGACAGCGCAGATCGTGAGGATGCGGGACGCGCACAAGGTGTACACCGACGAGGGCTGCGAGGGAGACCCGGCGGCGGACGGTCCCAACTCGCAGTGTCACGCAGTAATGACCATCACGGTCGGGACGGCCTCGCTAGGCATGACCCTTCTGACCGACGACCTAACCTCCTGACCCGGGAGGCCGCCCCCACCGTTTCGGCGGTGGGGGCTTCTTGCTGCCCCCGGTCGGCGGACGCACTCTTGATAACATGCGATGACAGCCCAGCCGGCGGCGGCGATGTCTGCGCCCCATGCGGGGGTGACGCGCATCTGCCAGCAGGGTGCCCAGTGGTCCTTGGCCCTGTAGGTGAGGTCGGCGGATGGCTGGTCGCCGGCGGAAATTTCGACGATGGTCTGGGCGACCGGCGGGATCCGGGTGGGGTCGTGGGCGACCGATGCCTGCCGGTGGGACATGAATGGCGCCTCGGTGGGCCGCAGGTCGTCTGGATAACTGTCGTACCACCGCTGGAAGCCATGTTGGATCTGGCGGGTGATGGCGGTGCCGATGGCGTGACGCACGCGGGCCAGCAGGTCGGTGTCGAGCCCTCCGAGCACGGGAGTGGTGCGTGAGGGTGCGCGGCACAGGAGCTGTTCGTGCAGGGCGTCGTGCTGGAGCAGAACCGCCCGGTCGACGCCGCCGTCGGCCATCGGTCCCAGTTCCTCTTCCAGTTGGTTGCTGCTGCTGTCGAAGAGCACGGCGCTCATGCCTGCGGAGACCGCCCACGGTGCAGGGCATCGAGGGCCACAATCGCCAGCTCACTCACGGTGCGCGTGATCGCCGCGCGCAGGCCTGACACTTGTTCGCTGTCCCAGGCTTCGGCCGGACTGGCCGCCATCTGCTCGACCAGATCCTGCGTGGCAGTCGTGTCGCGGCTAGCACGCCGTCGCCGACGTTGTCCTGTGCCGTCGGAGTCTGGTCGTTTGCCACCGATGGCTAGCTGGTCGGAGTTGGTGGGGTGAGCGGCGAGCCAAGTCCGGCCCCCTGGAGTACTGCGATTCCGCTAGGGCGCGCCTACCCATGCCCACCGAGTGGCCCATATCGAACATCCCCGGAGGTATCCACCCTGCGCGGCCCGCGCGCCGGAGTATACGGCCATCCCGGCTGGGAGCTTGCGCGGGTTGAGAATCCTGTCCGGATTCCAGTCGTCGTTTCCATCGGATGCAGGGCACTCGGATTCAAGAGGGCCACCGAGCCGATGACTGCGCAGATACCGGAGGGTCCTCACCGATGAACGGTCAGACAGATCAGCGAACGGTACTGCTCTCAATCGTTGGTTGCGGCGTGGTGTACGTCGCTCTCGAGCACCCGGCATTCGGCACTGCCCTGCTGGTTGGCGTCACCGTGGTGACACTGCTGCATCTCCTCATGGACCGGTGACCCGTGCTTGCCGTTACAGGCGTTCTGACCGGTGCGGTGGCAATCGCTCAAGGTCGCCTCTCACTGTCCTGTCTGAGACAAGTCCGGGCACGGGGGGTGCGCTGACCTGCGGTGCCCGGGCTTGGGCGAGACGGGATGTGCCGCTGCGTCTCGCCCAAGCCCGGGTACGGCGATCGTTCACGGACCCCGTGTCGCCAGCAATCGGCGGCTGACCGCCAGGGCCATGGGCAGGGTCCGGACGGGCGTGCCCATGACGTTTCGCTGAGTTTGATCTGCGCGACACGCCGACATCGGGGAGCTCACCGGTCCTAGGCTGGCCCGCGGCTTCGGACGAGAGCCGTACTGGAGGGGGCCAGGGTGACGCTTTTAAAGGACGATCCGACGCTGGTGGGCAGCTACCGTCTGGAGAGCCGCCTGGGGTCGGGCGGCATGGGTGTGGTGTACCGGGCGTACTCCGAGGCCGGAGATGCGGTCGCCTTGAAGGTGATTCGCCGTCAGTGGGCCGAGGATCCAGAATTCCGGGCCCGTTTCGAGCTGGAGGTCGTCGCCGCCCGGATGGTCCACAGCGCGTTCACCGCGCCGATCATCGATGCCGACCCCCACGCGACGGACCCGTGGATGGCCAGCCCGTACATACCAGGTGAATCGCTCACCGCCCGGGTACGCGAGCACGGCCCGCTCGAGGGGCAGGAACTGTGCGCGCTGGCGAAGGCCCTGGCCGGCGCCCTGCGGGACATCCACCGAGCCGGGGTGGTCCATCGCGATCTCAAGCCCGGCAACGTCCTGCTGAGCGAGCGCGGCCCGCTGATCATCGACTTCGGCGTTTCCCGCGCCATCGACGGCAACCCCCTTACCGCCGCCGGCCAGATCGTCGGTACCCCCGCCTACATGGCCCCCGAGCAGATCACCACACCCTCAGATGCGGGGCCTGCGGCGGATGTGTTCTCCCTGGGATGCGTGCTGGTCTTCGCCGCCACCGGGCACGGCCCCTTCGAGGCGGACAGCCCCTATGCGGCGGCCTACCGGAGCATGCATGAAGAGCCGGACCTCAGCACCCTGTCCGATCCCTTACGCAGCTTGGTCGCCGTCTGCCTGAGCAAGAGTCCAGCCGAACGCCCCACCCCGCAAAAGGTGCTGGCCAGCCTCGCCGCTCCCGAGCAGCAGCAACCGACCCGCCGCACAGCGGCCCGCACGCTCCGTGCCATCGCCGCTGGCTGGCTCACCCGGCGGATGCCCGCCTGGCTGGCGGTCCTTGCGGCCCTGGTGTCCGCCACAGCCGCCGTCGCGGCCGTCGCCGCCGTGCCACCGGCCCCAGCGACAACACCCAGGGCCGGGAAGCAAGCGGCTACCTACCCAGGGAACGCGAACTGCAATATTCGCCGGTGCTTCAAGCGGGAGACTGATCCTGCCAACCGCCGCAACCGCATGGAGCTCTGGGTCGAACTCGCCGAACAACATCTCGTCGACGACGAAGCCCAATACCCTCCCCACGCCGACCTCAAGGGCAAGCGGATCACCATCTGGGGCGCCACCACCGGACCAAACACGGACGACATCCGCGACTCGCCCGCCCTCGCCGTCGCCCAGAAACTTCACGAGCTCGGCGCCCAGGTCACGGTCAGCGACCCCAAGGCCCTCGACAACGCCCGCAAGCTCTACCCCGAACTCGACTACATCGAGGACCCCATCGCCGCCGTCCAGCACGCCGACCTGCTGCTGCACCTGACCGACTGGCCGCAGTTCAACCACATCGACCCCCATCGGCTCGCCACCCGCGACACCCACCTGATGACGGTCATCGACGGCACAGGCACCCTCAACCGCGACACCTGGCTCGAGGCCGGCTGGATCTACCATGCTCCCGGCAACGGCCCCATTTATCCCTGGACCCCCACCGAGGAAAGGCACTGACAGGGGCAGACATCCCGACGATCCACAGGCTGGTCAGGCAATAGATGAGGCGGTCGGCGGTCCGCTTGCCCACAGGAGAGCGGAACTGCCGACACATCACTAGGACCGGACAGCGGCTGTCCGGTCCCCCGAAATCTCCGGGGACTACGGCCGTACGGCCTCCGGGCGGATGCCCGGAAATCGCTGAGACTGCCCGGACTTCGCGGAAACAGGACACTCACCGTTCAGCTGTCACCGCGCTGCACGCTCGCCACCTGCGATCTCTCGGGTTGGGAGTGTCTAATCAACGGCGGATCTGTTGATCATGGAGACGCCAAGTGAGTGAGATGACGATCGAGCAAGAGCCCGTGGTCGAGTCGGTCGGTGCGGCCACGTCGGACGAGCAGTTGATCGCGATGCTGGTTGACCGGGCCCGCGGTGAGGGCCTGCAACTGACTGGTGAGGGTGGGCTGTTGCAGCAGCTGACCAAGCGGGTGATGGAGTCCGCCCTGGAAGGCGAGATCACCGATCACGTCGGCTATGAGAAGCACGATCCGGCCGGGAAGAACAACGGCAACAGCCGCAACGGCACCCGCGCCAAGACCGTGCTGACCGATGTCGGCCCGGTCGAGGTCAGGGTGCCCCGGGACGTGGCCGGGACCTTCGAGCCGCAGATCGTCAAGAAGCGGCAGCGCCGGCTGACGGGGGTGGACGAGATGGTGCTGTCGCTGTCCGCGAAGGGGCTCACGCACGGAGAGATCTCCGCGCATCTGGCCGAGGTGTATGGGGCCGAGGTGTCCAGGCAGACCATCTCCACGATCACCGACCAGGTGATGGAGGGCATGGCCGAATGGCAGAACCGGCCGCTGGACCGTGTCTATCCGGTCCTGTTCGTGGATGCCATCAACGTGAAGATCCGGGATGGTCAGGTCGCGAACCGGCCGGTCTACGTTGTCTTGGCGGTCACGGCCGAGGGCACCCGCGACATCCTCGGCATCTGGGCCGGGGACGGCGGCGAGGGCGCGAAGTACTGGCTGCACGTCTTCACCGAGCTGAAGAACCGTGGCCTGGACGACGTGCTGATGCTGGTGTGTGACGGGCTCAAGGGCCTGCCCGAGGCGGTGGAGACCGTCTGGCCTCGCACGATTGTTCAAACATGTGTCGTCCACCTGCTGCGGAACAGCTTCCGTTACGCAGCCCGCCAGGACTGGGACAAGGTCGCCAAGGCACTCAAGCCCGTCTACACCGCTCCCAGCGAGGACGCGGCGACGGAGCGGTTCCTGGAGTTCCAGGAGGCATGGGGCCGGAAGTATCCGGCGATCGTGAAGCTGTGGTCGGACGCCTGGGCCGAGTTCGTACCCTTCCTCTCCTTCGACGTCGAGATCCGCAAGGTCATCTGCAGCACGAACGCGATCGAGAGCGTCAACGCGCGGATACGCAAGGCCGTCCGCGCCCGCGGACACTTCCCCAACGAGGCCGCCGCCCTCAAGTGCATCTACATGGCGCTGATGAGCCTCGACCCGACCGGCAAGGGCCGCAAGAGGTGGACCATGCGCTGGAAGGCACCCCTGAACGCCTTCCAGATCGCCTTCGAAGGCCGGCTCACCCCGGCCAACAACTGAACCTCAACAACCAAGATCAGGCGTCAGGCAGCTTGTTGTACGCGGCGAGTGTCGCCTTGTTCGTCGACGCGTCCTGGAACACCAGCTCCCACGGCCCGCTGTTCACGTCGAACTCCTTACCGAAGCCAACCCACTTGCCCGTCATGCGACGCCCGGTCGGCTCAACGAGCAGCTGAATCGCACCGTGGTACCTGGCGCCCCGGTAGTAGCCCTCGGTCTCGGTCTGCTCGGTCCACGTACCGGTGGCCACGTGACCGTCGATCTCCAGATCCATCGTCAGCGGCGAGTCGCTGGAGCCGGGCAAGCTGCGGACCGTCAGGCGGTTGCCGTGCTGCAGTACCACCACGTAGTGCTGCCCGGTGAATGACGAGTCACGACCGCTGGAGAAGTACTCGTACCGGGACAGCCACACGCCCGAGTAGTTCCGGGCGCCTTGCGCTTCGGGTTGCGGCGCTGCTGCCGCGGGGGTGATGCCGCTAACTGAGGATTTGACGTCGTGGCCGCCGTGCCCGTCCTCGGCGACGCGCGTCATGGGCACGAGGCCGCTGAAGCCGAGGGACTCGATGGGCAGACCGGTGACGTATTCCAGGGCACGGGCGTACACAGGGCGGGGCGCGGTCGTCTCGCCGGATTCCCAGCGCTGAACCAACCGCTTGTTGGCGTCGTTGGGCTGGCCCGCACGGGTGCCGGCATCTCGCACGGCGCGGGCGAAGTCGTCTTGGGACATGAGCAGGCCCATGCGGACTGCTCGCAATGCGCTGTTCGGTGTTGCCATGAGAGAACGGTAGCGGCGTTCCGCCGTGAATGACACCGAAATGACGCCCCCTCTGTCGCCGGTTTGACGCCTGTACTGACGCCGCGCAACCCTCCGTACCTCAACCATCTTGGGTGCGTGACGATTACAGACAGCGGTAAGGATCACCCCGGTCTCGCCATCAGCGTGTACCGCGTCGATCTCAAGACGAATGCGCGAACGCCCGTCAAAGCATCCGTACTCCCCGCAGCCAAGTCGCTTCCGTTCTCCATGGCCTACCCGCCCTGCGCTTGCCCCCGTTGCGGCGGTGGAGCGAGCAGCGCGCCATGACCCCGATGTGGGACGACGAGCCCAAGCGCGGATCCGGCATGTGCTCCGCCTGCGGCCAGAACACCAGCACCGGGGTCGTCCACTGGGTACCCCGCATGTCCGGCCCCGACGTCCGCGTCGTCATACACGCCGAACCCGCCGACTGCCATCCGCCTGTAGCTACACCCCAGCAACTCTCGTCCGCACCGGTCCACCCCTGACCCGGTGCGGACGGGGACCGGCCCTCACCCGAGGGCAACGTCCACACAGGAGGAAGAATGACCACCGCGTTAGACCGTCCCGTGGGCACCGACCCGGCCGAGCTCGTCGGCCACGAGATGATGCAGCGCCTCAGCGCCGGCATCCTCCACGACCACCCCGAGATCGACCACCCCACCGCGCGGCGCATCGTCGCGCAGACCGCCGCTTTCCTGGCCGCAGGCGCCCAACGCCCAGGCTTGAAGCTGTCCCCGAGCCAGCTCGTCGACATCGGCTGGCACACCTGGATCCTCCACACCGTCGACTACGCCGTGTTCTGCGAGCAGGTCGCCGGACGGTTCATCCACCACGTCCCGACGGCAGACGGCGAGCAAGCCGACGGAGGCCCCACGGCGGCGCGTGAGCGTACTCTCACCGCTATCTCGGACACAGGATTCGCGATCGACGCCGATCTCTGGCCCATGGCCGTCAAGATGGGCGACTGCAATCAGTGCTACGCGGGATGCACCGACAGCCCCAACGGAGGCAAGAATTAGCAGCAGCTTCACGCTGGCCGCCCGGCTCGAGTGCCGGGCGGCTGGCCCCACGAACGGAGCAGCAGTGACGGACACCAAGGCGTGGGACACCTACTCAAAGCAGAAGCCCGAGCGGCGCCCCACGAATGCAGCAGGCAACACAACATGGTTCAACTGGACTCAGTACCCCGATCACGGCCCCGGCGCGGAAGTCCTCGGCATCGGCCCCGCCGCGTCCGTGCTGGACCTGGGCTGCGGCAAGGGCGGCAACCTCGCCCACGTCGCCACCCTCGGAGCCCGCGCGGTCGGCATCGACGTGTCCCTCGCACAGCTGAAGGCCGCAGAGGCGCGCTGGGGCGACATCGAAGGCATGGTCCTGCGCCGCGGCGACGCCGTGCAGCTCCTCACTGACACGACCGAGGACTTCGACGCGGTCTACTCCGTGTTCGGCGCCCTCTGGTTCACCGACCCGGCCGAGCTGCTGCCCGCCCTCCGCAAGCGGCTGCGCCCAGGCGGCGTTCTCGCCTTCTCCCAACGGCCGCCCATTGAGGGCTGCTACGGGTGCCAGGCCTCATACATCAACAGGTCCGTGGATGAGGACCCGCTCGTCGTGAAGCGCTGGGACTACGAGCCCGAGCGGTGGGTGGAGATCCTGGCCGAGCACGGATTCATGGCGGCGTCGGCTCGCGTTCTGGCGGCCCCGCCCGGCCCACGGAAGAACGGCACACTCCTCGTCCGGGCCCACGGATAACGCCTGCCCCACCACCGCGCCGGCCTGTCTGCGTCCCCGTGGTGGGGCTGGTGGGCTCGGGTGAGTTCTTGGCCGGGGCTCCGGCTTCGAGTGCGGTGACTTCCCACCGGCCGGAGCGGGCGGTCATTTCC
>NZ_JBEXEX010000079.1:0-20961 GCF_040606445.1 Streptomyces sp. NPDC005408
GTGAATGCCGACCATCCGGCGTCGTGCACGGACTTGGCCAGGCGTGTGCGGGCGAGCCCCTTAACTGCCAGGTCTTCCACTGCCACCGCTTGGTTGGTCACCGCCGGGCGTGATCTTCCACCGGGCGTTGGCGGTGAAGCGAACCGTATGCCGGTTGTCCTTGCGGGACTTGAACCGGGGTGCACCCATACGCGGGCGCTTGCCCTTCAACCCATCAAAAAAGTTCCGGTATGCGGTGTCCAGATCCCGAAGGGACTGTTGCAGGATCACGGACGAGACTTCACCGAGCCACGCCCGCGCTTCGGTCTTCTTCGCGGCCGTGACCTGCTTCGACAGCTCGGCCGAGGTCACGAACGGCAGCCCCGCAGCGCGGGCGGTCTCCCGAGCCCTAAGGGCATCGTTGTAGACCACCCGCGCACACCCGAACGCCCTGGCCAGCGCACTGCGCTGCGGACCGTTCGGGTACAGGCGGAAGCTGTACCGAAGCTGCATACCGAAGATCGTACGGCAGTTGGTTTATGGCTGAGTATCAGAACATCCGCACAGGCAGGCACTGCGCTTTCGCCCTTCACGCACACTTGGTTTTCGTGACGAAGTACCGACACAAGGTCTTCAACGACCAGCACCTGACACGCTGCGAAGAGATCATGCGCAACCTGTGTCAAGACTTCGAGGTCGAACTAGTCGAGGCCAACGGCGAGAACAACCACGTCCATCTCCTGGTGAACTTTCCGCCGAAGGTCGCCCTGTCCAAGCTGGTCAACAGCTTGAAGGGCGTCAGCTCTCGCCGACTCATACTTCGCCGGATCAGTTGGCGGGGCCCCGCTGTCGATCGTCCGTCAGTACATCGAGCAGCAGAATCGTCCGCTGTCACCTGCGGGTTAGAGCAGCTCTCACAATCGCTTCACCACCGGGCTAAAGCCCGCTGCACTGCGAATAGTCCCGGTAGCAGCGTCTTCAGCGAATGTCGCCCTTCCAGTCCCAGCGTCGCGGATCGTCCACCCGGGGCGCGTACGTTGCCCGGCCCCCAGGACCGAACGAGGCTAGCTCGGATGGGAGCGCCGCCCCTTCAGCGAGCTCCAGCGGCGTCCAGCCGGTGACATCCAGCAGCAGCCCGTCCAACGGCCCGCCGACCAGTTCGCGATAGACATGCCCCGGCTGCGGTCCCGGATCGGGATCATCATGGTCGGCGCCGTAAACCCGGCCGCGCATCAACTCGTCCATGCCCCCGACAATCCCAGGCGCCACTGACAACGCAGCCGAGCGGATGCAACAGCGTGTGAGCCAGGCAACCATGGCGGGGTGTCATCCGAGTCAGGCCACGTGACAGACGGGAGGAGGTCGACGTGACGTCGGACGGCAGGGGGCGGGGGGCTTCAGCGCCGGCCTGCGCCGGTTCTTCTGGCTTCCGCCGCAGACACCGCGAGACTGAGCCTCGCGACCAGCACCCGTCCAGGCGGCCAGAACGGTCTCCCGTTTTGCGTGTCGCGCTACTTGTTGTCCTTGAAGCACACGACGAAGGACTCGGCGCCGACCTGGGTCAGGGAGCCTGTCGCCCCCGTGACGTCAGAGCACGCGAGGCCGGTGACCCCGTCCTTGACGGTCTTGAGCACCTTGTAGTCGGCGCGGGAGTCCGTGCAGCCACGCTTCTCGACCTCCGCGTCGTTACTGGTCCCAGTGTTCTGGAAGCAGTCGCCCGCCTTCAGGGTCTCTGCGTCGCCCTTCGAGTCGTGCGGGCCGAATACGGAGAACGCCCCCAAGCCCGCGACAACGACGACCAGCCCCAGGAGGACCAGGCGGTTGCGCTTGCGGTGCGCGTCCGAAGTCGATGCGAGCGGGTCATTCAGCGGCGGAATTGCGGACACAGGCGGCGTACCTCTGACGAGAGTGATGGATGCACAGGCGCACGCGACCTTATCAACACACCCGCCACCAGCCCGAACACATGACGCACCTCGAGCGGCAGCCAGACCAGGAGGAGCTGGCGCGAGCGCTGCGACCGTTGGACGGCACCGGCGGGCCGGGCAGCGAGGCGCGGAGTTCGACAGAGCCGACATGTGGGCGCAATCGGCAGTTGTGCGCCGACGCCTTGGCCCCGGGGTTGCACATTGACCAGGTTCGCCGTGGTACCAGGTTCCGGTGGACGGACGTAGCCAGTCATTCAAGGGCAGTCTTCAAGCGCGAGACGGGACCGGCGTCCGTCCTGGGTGCAGCTTCCAGCGAGGAGTCCGACGTTTGCTCTGGTGCGAGCCACCGTTGGTTCAAATCCCACACCTGACGCCAGGTAAACGGCCCCTGACCTGGACGCAACGCTCAGGGGCCGTTGTGCTGAGCGGTGCTCACTTGCCGCTCTGGTTCCGCGCGGTTCTCCACACGATCGGCTCGGTAGTGGGCCTGGCCCGGGTGATCCGTTCGAAGCCGCGAAGGCCCAGAAGTATCCGGCGTGGTTGAGACGGTCGTTCTTCACGCCGCGCCGGGTGATGCTCGACTTCTTGCGCCCTTGCGTCCAGGGCGTTGAGCATGCGCGCTCTCCCGTTCTCGCTTGCCTGCTACTCCCCCAGCCACATGGCGAACTGGAAGAAGGACGTCAGCGCAGCCGAGGCCGGCGACATCGTGCGGACCTTCGTCGCGACTGCCCTGCCCGCCCCCGGCCCCTGAAAGACAGGAGGGGCGCGGCACATGATGCCTCTGGCAGAGGCTTGAGACTCTGGGGCGTCGTCGTGGATGGCCGCCCGTCCTGAGGCCCTACGCCAACGACCTGGGCGCCGACAGTCGAAGGCAGGCGCGCGACTTCCGCATGCTCCTCTGGTCCTGTGGTGCCTGCCCGCTCGGTTGACCGTTGCATCGCTGGAAGTTGGAAGTTGGAATCAGTGAGCCGGGCGAGCTTGCGGGGTGCGCTCGTTTCTAGCGGTGCTCTCCGCGGCCGGGAAGCGCCTGCAGAGATGTAGTGAGCGCGGCCGGCCTCCAGGAAGCGATCGGTCGTGACAACACTGATCACGTGGGCGCCTTGCGCTTCACTCGCGCCTGTTGAGCTACGCCGCGTGCTTCCATGACGCCAACCACGAGGTGGTACCAGTCATGCAGTTCGCCGAGCTGCCAGCGGCCCGGGACTGGTGGCAGGCGCGACAGGCCGCCGCCCTCGCTGACCAGCGGCCGGCACCAGCCGCCGAGGGGCCGGACCGGATTCCCGGTTGACCTTTACGTAGCGTCAACTTCTACCGTTCACGTCATGGAGTGGACGATCCAGGACATCGCGCGGCGCGTCGGTACCACGAGCCGGACGCTGCGGCACTACGGCGAACTCGGGCTGCTCGTTCCGAGCCGTGTCGCAAGCAACGGCTACCGGTACTACGGCCAGGACGAACTCGTACGCCTGCAGCGGATTCTGCTGCTGCGCCAGCTCGGGCTCTCTCTGCCCGCAATCGCCGAGGTCCTCGCGGGCCAGCAGGAGACCGGGGCCGCCCTGCGGACGCACTTGGAGCTGCTGGAACAGGAGCGCGAGCGCATCGGCCGGCAGATCGCCGCGGTGCGGACCACTCTCGACAAGACGACCAGAGGAGAGCAGCTCATGCCCGAGGAAGTGCTGGACGGCTTCGACAACACCCAGTATGAGCAGGAGGTCACCGAGCGGTGGGGCAGGGACGCCTACGTGAACGGCGACCGCTGGTGGCGGTCCCTCACGGACGAGGAGAAGCGGGACTTCAAAGACCGCCAGGCGGCGATCTCGACGGCCTTCGTCACCGCCTTCGAAGCCGGGAAGACCCCGGACGACGACGAGGTGCAGGACATCGCCCGGCGCCACTGTGAGTGGCTGTCCGGACCGGTGCGTGTCAGTCGCTCGTACGTCATTGGGGTGAGTGAACTCTATGTCGCCGATCCCCGGTTCACCGCCCTGTACGACCAGCACGCCGAAGGAGCCGCCGTGTTCATCCGCGACGCTCTCAAAATCTACGCGGAGCGGCATCTGACCGACTGACGAGTCGGCGCTCCTCACCGCATCCGAGCGTCGCAGCAGCGTGTCTGCGGCACCCCGCTACGACGCGACTGCACGGCCTGCGCAGGGTGGTGCGGGCTGTCAGGGACACGCCGGTCGTCCGGCCCGAAGGCGGTGCCGAGGGCCGGCCTATGCAGGGGATGCAGCATTTCGCGTTGTTGACGAAGGGCGCTCGGGTCGCCCTGGTGCTGACCGCGTGGGACAACGGACCTGCTTGAGCCGTACGAGCCGGCCCGGCTCAGCCCTCATCGCCGTCGTCGTCCGGCTCGACCACGTCCGGGTCGCGCAGGGACCGCAATCTCGGCGCTACGTCCTGTACCTGAACTACTCACACCCGGAGCTCATCCGGGATTGGGCCACTGGGCCAGGTCACGCTGGTCAGTCGCGCGGCCGGGGCTTAGCGCTAACGGCTGCTCCATTGGATCGACCGACGCCGGACTGCACCCGAATTGGAAGGTCGTCTCTGGGCGTTCAGGGCTTGTCCACGTCCGTGCGGTGCAATCGCCGGCCGCGAGGCGCTCAGTCGCGGTAGGCGGTCGTCGCGATCTGGACGAACGACCGGATCAGCGGGTTCGCGTCGCGCTCGTTCCACGCCACAACCACTCGGCTGGGCGCCATGTCGATCAGCGGCACCACGGCCAGCTCCTCGGGTAGGTCATGCCCGAGCGGGGTCATCCCGACCGTGCCGTTCCAGAACACGGCCTGCAGGCACTCCTGGACGGCGCGCACCACCGGACCCTCGCGAGGCTCGCCACCGTTCCAGTACGACTGCCAGATCGGGTCGGTGCCGTCCGGGAACTGGAACCAGCGCCGGTCGGCCAGTTCGGACAGCTTCAGGCAGTCGCGGCGGCCCAGCGGATCATCGGCGCGCAGCACCGCGCCCACCGGGTCGGCGCGCAGCTCGTGCACCGTCAGACCGGTCTCCTCGAACGGCCCGCGGGTCAGGGCGACGTCGACCAGTCCGGCGCGCAGCCCGCAGGTCGGATCGGTCAGGTCGGTGTCGCGGATGCGGACCTCGACGCCCGGGTGCCGCCGACGGTACGCGGAGGCCAGCCGCGTTGCTCCCCGGTCGGTGCTGTTGCCCAGGATGCCGACGGTGATGGCCGCAGCGCCGGCCGCCGCAGCCACGCGCACGCGTACCCGGTCAGCCTGGTCGAGCAGGGCACGTGCCTCGTCCAGCAGCGCCGCCCCAGCTGGGGTGAGCGTGACGCCTGCGGCGGAGCGGTGCAACAGAGCGGCACCGACGTCGGTCTCCAGCTGCTTGATCGCCCGGCTCAGCGGCGGCTGGCTCATGTGCAGCCGGGCGGCGGCCCGGCCGAAGTGGAGTTCCTCGGCGACGGCCACGAAATAGCGCAGCGTGCGTAGCTCCATGACCGGTGACGATACCCGTACGGTATCGACACCACCTACTCGGTCTTGGACGGCTGCGGTGCTCGGGCGGTGGAATCGAAGCATGACCGACGAACCAATGAGCAACGAACCGACGACCGACCCCGCCGTGTCGGTGGTCGGTCCAGGCGACGGTGAGACGATCCTCCTGGGCACCACGCAGTTGCGCATCCTCGAAGACGGCAGCACCACCGGGCACCGTCTCGGGATCGGCGAGACCATCCTCGCCCCGCATACAGACGGACCACCGCAGCACCGCCACGCCCAGCACGACGAGGGTTTCTACGTCATCTCCGGCACGGTGCGGTTCACGGTCGGACAGAAGACCTACGACGCGGCCGCGGGCACGCTCGTGATGATCCCGCCCGGAGCCCCGCACACCTTCGCCAACCGGAGCGACCAACCCGCCGTCATGCTCAGCACTTTCACGCCCGACCTGTACGTGCAGTACTTCCGAGACCTGCAGGACATGGTCGCCAGCGGCCAGGAACTGACCGCACAAGCGAGCATTCAAACGATGAGTCGCTACGCCACTGAGCCCGCCACCGACTTCTCCTGAAGGACGACGCCGCTCGGCTGTCTGCCGCCGGACCCGTACAGCCGACGCGGCTGCTCCTACTCCTAAACGCTCCGGGTCGCTTACGCACACGCGTGTGCCCTCTTGGCCTTACAACTGGTAACCGTGGATGGGAATCATGGACGTCGCCTATTGGATCGTTGCCGGCCTACTCGCTCTCCTCTACCTCTACGGGGGCGGGATAAAGGTGGTCCAGACCCGTGAACAGCTCCAGCCGATGATGGGCTGGGTCGACCGCACGCCGATGCCGGCCGTCAGGACCATCGGAGTGCTCGAAGGGCTTGGCGCGATCGGACTGATCCTGCCACCACTGACCAGCATCGCGCCCTGGCTGGCCCTAGCTGCGGCTATCGGGTTCGTGCTCCTGCAGATCGGCGCGACCACAGTCCACCTGAGCCGCGGAGACCGCCAAATCGGCCTCAACATCGCGCTCATTCTCGCTGCGGCCGCGACCATCTGGCTGGCAACAACCTGGCTGTGACTTCGAGCAATGCTCATGACCTGCGGATCGGGCTTGGGGGCGTACCTTCCCGAGTGATCGCGCTGGACCGCCTTGGAAGTCACCACCGCATCCCACTGGTTCCAGCGACCGGCACGGCAGCTCCTCACGTCACTCGACGCCCCCACCTGCTCGCCCCCGAAGGAAGGACTCGGCGAGTGGGCGCCGCGGCCAGTCAGCGGCAGCGTCAACAAGGCCAACAACCAGACTGATCCAATCCACAGGCCTTGACGATTTACTCCTAGGATCATCACCGAGCGGTCTGCGTGAAGAGGTCACCCAGCGGGTTGCGGCACGCATGCAGATGATCGGAAGAAGGGGCACTGGGAGGGGGACCTCGTGATGGGGAAGCGGCCCTCCGCCGTCGCGACGCTCGTCGAGCGGCAGACCCGCTTCGTCCACAACGTGCCGCTCCCCAACGGATACAAGGCCGATGCCGTGCGAAGAGCGCTTGCCGACGACCTGCGATACCTCCCGGGCGGCCTTCGGCGTTCGCTGACCTGGGATCGCGGGCGAGAGATGGCCGAGCATCAACAGCTCACCGACGAGCTCGGCATCCAGGTGTACTTCTGCGACCCGAAGTCCATGGCAGCGCGGCTCGAACGAGAACACGAACCGGCTCCTGCGGCAGTAGCTCGCCAAGGGTGACGACCAGCCGGTTCTCCCTGCGAGACCTCGACGAGATCGCAGAACCCATCAGCACTCGACCGCGCCGCGTCCTCGACCGGGACACCGCGCACGAGCGGTTCTGGCACCAGCTGCAGGCCGCTCGACGCACGCAGGGGATCCCTCTGCGGACCTCTGGTATCTGATCGCCCTCAGGCGCGGAGAGCGGCGTCGAGATCGCGAATGAACTCTCCCACGCGCCCGCCTCCGGGAGGTGCGTCGGGCAGACGGCCGAGCACCGCGGTGACCGCTGTTGGTGCGTGATGACGCGCCCATTCAAGGGTCCCCGCAGCGACACACGGGTCTTCTCCGGATGCCAACTCTTCTGCGCGTGCCGCATGCGCTGCCGCACCGAGAATGTGTTTCACCTGATGAGCGCTTGCCAGGGGATGAAGGAACGCAGCGCCGGCCGCATGGCTCGCCGCTCGTGCCGCGTCGACCGCAGCGGGTGAATCGGCTCCTTGCGCCGCTTTGTACGCGGCCCACCCGCTCTGTCGCAGAGCGTTTGTGCGCCGGCCGCCCCCGGCGAAAGCGTATGCCGCATCGATCGCGTCGCGCGGGCGTGTGTCGGCAGGGGGACTCTGTTCGAAGATCGACAGCGCCCTGCGCGCACAATCAGCAGCGTAGCCCGCGATCTCACGAAGTTCGTGTTCGCTCAGCTCGATCTTGTCCGACTCAGTTGGCACGGCTCAATCTTGCCGCAGGTCGCCAATCGGCGCGGAGACCCCTCTCCGGTCTACGTGGGCTTCGGCAGCATTCCCATGCGCGCCTCGAAGGACGCCGCACAGGCGGCCATCGAGGCGGTCCGCGCGCAGGGCCGCCGCGCACTCGTCTCAGGCGGCCGGGCCGACCTGACCCTGACCGACGACCAGGACGACTGCTTCGCCGTCGGCGAGGCCAACCATCACGCACTGTTCCGCCGGGTGGCCGCCGTCGTCCACGGCGGCGACGCAGGCACCACGACGACGGCGGAAGAAGGACCAGCGGGCCGCACCATGATGCCGCGGCAGCTGGCGCCCCGGCCGACTCGATGGCCTGGTCCACCGGAGCCCCGTATGCGCCCCGAACCGGCTGCACCCACCAGACCGTCCAGCGCCACAACTGCCCGCGTCAGGCGCGCCGTTGACACCGCCGCGTGGTCAGCACCCGCTCGGCCGACGGCAGCCCTCGCACATGAACACTGCCAACACTCCCCATTGGTCGGAGTGCTGTCCTCTTCCAGATCGGAGTCTGACCTGAAGCGGTCCTGTCATCCACCTGCGGGGCAGATCAACGGCCGGGAGTAGATCTGTTTACCCAAGCCCCGACCGCTGCACGCTGACCGTGCAGCGGGCCCGCGAGGTCCTCGCGTCAGGCCAGCGCCGCAACGACCCGCCCCGTCATGTCTTGCGCCGAGTCGAGTGGTGTGGGTGTGTACGACAGCACGAAGTGACGCTGCCCGTCGCGGGTGGAGAACATCCGGGTGCGATAGCCGTACGTCTCACCGGTCTTCCCCCAGAACGTCGTGCCCTTCGCCGTGGCCTTCTGCAGGCCCATGCTGTACCGGGCAGGGGTGCCGTCCAGCATGCGTACGTGGTCCGGCGGCAGGGTAAAGAGTACGTCCATGATGTGTGGGGGCAGCAGCACACCGAAGAAGAGTGCCTGCGAGAAGCGATACAGGTCGTCCACGCTCGACACCAACTCGCCCTCGCCCCACGCGGACGACATGTTGTACGTCGTGATGTCCCGCAGGGACCCGTCCGTCATCCGCAGATACCCGCGCACCTGCGGACCGTGCAGGCGGGGGTCATCGCCCGGTACCAGGGTGCGGTCCAGACCGAGCGGGCACAGCAGGCGGGTCCGGATCGCCGCACCGTAATGCTGCCCCGTCACCTCCTGGATGAGCAGCGCGAGCAGCACGTAATTGATGCCGCGGTACTCCTGCGCGGTGCCGGGGCGGAACTTGAGCGGATCCTGGACCACCGTGTCGACCCACCGCCGCGGTGTCCACCGGTCGAAACGGTGACGGACCACCGCCTCCGGGGTACTGAGATCGGGCAGATCACGATGGTCGGGGAGCCCACTGGTGTGGTTGAGCAACTGCGCCACGGTGATCCCGGCGAAGTCGGGCGGCAGCCACCATCCAGGCAGATGGCGCCCGATCGGGTCGTCCAGGCCGATGCGGCGCTGTGCGACGAGTTGCAGAACGACGGTTGCCACGAACGCCTTGTTGACACTTCCCGCACGGAAACGGTCGCTGGGCCGTACTGAGCGGCCGCTCACGGTGTCGGCCACTCCGGCCACGCCGTACCAGCGCCCGCCCGAACCACCGACCCGCAACTGCGCCGACGTCGCCGCAGGGTGTGCGAGATCGCTGATCGCCGCCCGCAAGGCGACGCCGTCGAGGGGCGGCAGCGGTCCGACGGCGGTACGCCGAGGTGGCAACGGTCCGGTGGCCGTACGCGTGGGGGCAGTCGCCGCCTCGGCAGCGCCTACGCCGCCTGCTGCGACCGTCAGCGCAGCGGCAAGGCAACCTGCCACCGCCGACCGACGGGAAAGCCCCGAGCCGAGTGAACGCGCGTCAGCAGTCATGCCGTTCATTGTGAGTACGCGGCCGCGTACTCACCATCCGGGTTCTCCCCCACTCACACCCCAGGCGACCCTGAGCCAACCCCGAAGGGCACAGCCAGGGTGGCCGGGCGAACGAGAGCCGGCCGGCGGCCCGGTCTCATCGGGGGACCGGGACGGCTCGCCTGACGCAACGTCACCAATCCACGGCCGCCACCGGCTTACCGGGCTGCGCGTCGCCGAGAGGGTGCATACCTGGTGCCCGCCGCCTGGCCGTCGCCGAGCCAGTCGCCGACGTCGACGGCGGTCCGGGGGAACCGCGTGGCGGTCCTCGTCGAGCAGGGGGTGGTACACGGAGGCGGAGGCCGAAGCACAGGAGATACTGCGTGCCGCGACCCGTCTCGCGCACCTCACCGAGGTGTGGAGGATCGAGCTGTCCTGTCTGGAAAACCTGACAGAGGCCTTGTGCCGGCAGGGCCGTTACGAACAGGCGGAGGCCATCACCCGTGGGAATCAGACCCGCGCCGAGGGGGACACGGCTGCCGCCTTGCACTGCGTCCTGGTGCGCAGCCTGAACGGGCAGCGACGACACGAGGAGGCTTTGGCCGAGGCCAGTCGCCCCATACCGGATTGGGTCCGTACCGCAAGCGGGGCTCTGGACATCGGCACGGCCACCGCCCTGCACGGCCTGGGCCGCCGCAGCGAGGCTAAAGCCACAGCCCGTCAGGCGCTGTCCGCCTGCGAGCAGTTCCTGCATCCGGCCCACCCCCGCACCCAGGAAGCCCGCACGCTGCTGAGCCGCATTACCGCTGAGGATCCGCTCGCCTGACGAGCACCCACCGCTCAACCTCCGGTGAGACGGCACAACTTGCGCTGAGACAGGACATCCTGCGCTGATCAGCGCAGGTACCCAGCTGTGCCGTCGCCAAGGATCTGTTCCCCGGCTCAGGTGATCTGGCTCGCTTCGGCGACCCGGCCTGGGACCACGCCGCAGCCGGCCTACGCCAGTGATGCGTGACCGACCTCACCGAAGAGCAGGCCGCCCAGGCGGTCACCGAACTCCTGACCAGAGCCAACCAGGGCCCCGGCGGCGAGAACGACGAGCGGGCGCCACGGTCGTCCAGGCGCGACCGACGTGTCACCGCCCGGACCCGGGCCGCCGCCGAGAGCGCCGGGCCGCGACCGCCCAAGCCCGAGACGGCAGCGGTCGGTGCGGACGCCCCGCCACCTCACACGGCGTGGAGGGAGATCGCCCGCAGGACGAGTCGATTGCGCTCGAAGGCGGCAAGCCCCACTGTGCGGTGTTGACGAACTCCCGCACCTCAGTGAGAGCGCCCAGGCCGCGGGGCCGTCAGGCGTCCTTCTCCATCGTCGGTCGCAGGCGTTCCAGCAGGGCGTAGAGCGTCGCGCTCTCGGCTTCGTCCAGGGCGTCCAGGGCGCCGTGCGTCTGCTGCATCTCCTCGCGAACCCGGCGGATGATCTCGCGGCCCGCGTCGGTTGCGACGACGTTCTTCACGCGGCGGTCTGCGGGGTCGGCTTCACGGCGAACCAGCTCGCGGGCCTCCAGGCGGTCCACGATCCCGGTGACGTTCGACGCGTCGCACACCAGCAGAGCGGCGAGGCCGCGCATCGGCAGCGGGCCGTCGAGCTGGGCGAGGACCTTGGCCTGGGTGGAGGTGAGGCCGTGGTGGGCGGCGGCGGTCGCGAAATCACGCCACTGGGCGGTGCCGATGGCGGCGAGCAGCTCCAGGAGCTGGAGCTTGGTGGGGGCCTGGGGGGCGGTGGCGCTCATGGCTGGAGCGTACTCAAGATGCTTCACATTATCAATTATTTACTTGACTACCTTAACTATTGAGGTCTACCGTCTGCGAAGTACTTGATGTCATCAAACATCTGCGATCTGAATCATTGAGAAGGTCCCGACCCCCATGAGCACCGCTGCACCCACACCCGTCGCCGACGCCCGGCACAGGAACGAGACGGTCATCGTCTTCGCCCTGAGCCTTGCCGCCATGGTCGTGTCGATGATGCAGACCCTGCCGGTCCCGATCCTGGGCCTGATCCGCAACGACCTCGGCACCTCGACCGCCAACGTCAGCTGGGTGACCACCGCCACCCTGCTGTCCGCCGCCGTCTTCACCCCGCTGCTCGGCCGCTTCGGCGACCAACACGGCAAGAAGCCAACCCTGGTGGCCGTCCTCGGCGTCATGGTCGCGGGCTCCGTCATCGCCGCGGTCGCGAGCTCGCTGCCGCTGCTGATCCTGGGCCGGGTGCTCCAGGGTGCCGCCACCGCGATCTTCCCCCTGGCCCTTTCCGTCCTGCGTGAAGAGGTCCGGCCGCAGAAGCTGCCCGGCGCCATGGCACTGGTCAGCGGCACGCTCGCGTTCGGCAGCGGGCTCGCACTCGTCGCCACCGGTCTGCTCACCTCCGGCGACGGCGCCGACTACCGCAACGCCTTCTGGATGGCGACCGGCTTCGCGGTCCTCGCCCTGCTCGCCGTCGTCTTCCTGGTCCCGGCGACCCGGCACAAGTCCGGCGGCCGCACCGACTTCCTCGGCGCGCTGACCCTCGGCATCGCCCTGCTGCTGCTCCTGCTGCCGATCTCCCAGGGCCACGAGTGGGGCTGGGCCTCTGGCCGTACGCTGGGCAGCTTCGCCGGCGCGGCCGTCATGACCGCCGTCTGGGTGCTGGTCGAGCGCAAGGTGCGCGAGCCGCTCGTCGACATGGGAATGTTCGTCCACCGCCCAGTCCTCATGGCCAACCTGGCCGGCATCCTCGTCGGCTTCGGCATGTTCGCGAACTTCCTCGGCGTCTCCTACCTCGTGCAGTTGCCCGAGGCGCTCACCGGCTTCGGCTTCGACGCCTCCATCCTGCGCGCGTCCGTCCAGTTCCTGCTGCCCGGCGCGATCGTCTCGCTGCTCGCCTCGCCCGTCGGCGGCCAGCTGGTCCGCCACCGCGGCCCAAGGCACGTGCTCGGCATGGCCGCAGCATTCGGAGCCGTCGGCTTCGGCTGGCTGGCCCTCGACCACGCCCACACCGCCTCGGTGATCGGCGCCGGCCTCATCGTCGGCGCGGCCGTCAGCTTCGGCTACGCCGCCATGCCCGCCGTCATCATGGCGAGCGTTCCGCACCACCAGAGCGGCATCGCCAACGGCATCAACTCGATCTCCCGCTCCACCGGCAGCGCGATCGGCAGCGCCATCGTCACCACGATCCTGGCCTCCAAGACCATCGAGCACCTGCCGGCGGGTGTGCCGCCGCTGCCCGCCGAATCCGGGTTCACCCTCACCTTCGGCATCGGGGCCGTCGCCTTCGCACTGGTCGCGCTGATCAGCTGGCTCGGCCTGCGCGGACAGCACGGCCCCCGGGTCGTCGAGGCGGGCAAGGCAGGCGCGGCGAACGCGCCCAGTGCGCCCGCGGCGCAGCAGGCGCACGTGCCGGCCGACGCCCGCTGACGCCTGCCGAGCCCTTCCGGGGGAAGCCCGGGCCGGCTTCGGATGCCGTTCCGAGGCGGACGTGGTGGGCTGAGCGTAGGCCGAAGCCGCCACATCGGGGCGGGGAGGGCGCCCCGCCCCCGCACAGGACATGCTTCACCGACCTGCACACCTTCGCCATCGGCCGGGACAAGGACTGGGACGCCGTCATCCATGACTGACCGCCCGCTGGAACTCCGGGCCTTCGAAGGCCGGGTCGACCAAATCAAGATGATCAAGCACCAAATGTTCGGCCGGGCCACACTCTCACTGGTGCGCAAGCGCGTCCTCCTCACCGCCCTTACCCGATCACCCAGCGAGTCGGACGTGTCGGTGCGGTGCCGTAGGGTCCGGCCCCATGACGACGCTGATGACGTACGCAGGACCAGGCGAGCCTGATGCACTGGTCACGCGCACAGGGGGAACGCCGCTGACCCCGGCGGGGACAGCGTGGCCCAGCTGCGCGACGTGCAACGGGCCGATGCAGTTCCTGGCCCAGATCATCCTGGATGGCCAGGGCCGCCCGATCGACCAAGGCCACACACAGGCCGGCCTCGTCATGGCGATATTCATGTGCCAGAACGATCCCGGCATGTGCGACGAGTGGAGCCCGACGGCCGGTGGTAACCAGGCTCTGCTGTTCCCCTCTGACAAGCTTCAGCCGATGCCCGCACCCGAGCCGGACGAGGAGGGCGTTCTCCACCTTGGGGCCGTCAACGCCGTGACCCTGGTGTCCTTGCCTTCAGCCAACTACGGCAGCGCACGCGAGGAATGGGGCAGCCGAAGCGGAAACGACCTGGGCAATGTCCTGGGACAACTCGGCGGACAACCCGACTGGCTGCAGAACGACGAGACACCCACGTGCCCGACCTGTACCCAGCTCATGGATCTGGTCGCGCAGTTCGAGGAGGGACCGGACCACACTACGGCCATGAACTTCGGCGGCTGCGGCACGGCGTTCGCCTTCGCCTGCGGACCCTGCACCCAGGCTGCCTTCCTGTGGCAGTGCTAATTGATGCAAGGGGAGGCGTGCCGACGAAATCACTGCAAAGCCCCTCGTCCGCGGACGTCGAGATCAGCATCGACACTCACGGAATGTGTGCCTGATCCTTGGAAATCCCCAGCCCTGCCCTTCCCTCCAGTTGGTTGCTTTCGACAGGGTGAAATGGAGCCACCCGGCAGCGAGAACGAGAGCCACCTCTTCGACTGCGGGAGTGCGAGCCGCCCCGCGCACGCGCGTTGCCCTCGCCGCGCAGAGGACCCCGGGCGGCTGCGCAGCCCCTGACCGCCTGCCCCGACGACCGCGACCGCGGATCCGTTTGGGCGACCGGCTACGCATCGCTCCCCTCGCGACTGCGCAATGGCCAGTCCGACTGAGCAGCTTATGCGCAGTCCCCCTCGTCGGCTTGTGCGCGACGGGCGCCTTGCACACGGCCCGGCCTGGCCTGGCCAAATGCCCAATTGCGCAAATCCCCTCCAGCCGGCTCCTCGTCCCCTCGCTGGCGGGAGGACGGGCAGGGCCTGTGACCAGGCATGGCGAGTACCGGACGCCACTCACCACAGGCTGCAAAAACTCACCACGACACACCGTTGCTCAACCGTGATTTTTGAGGGGTTCTGATGGTGAGCGAATCGGTGAGTGGTCCATGGCTCCATGGGCGCAACACCCGCGGCGCCAGGCCCGCGCGTGCGTCGCCTGCCGGCTCGGTCGGCTGGAAGCAACGGGCGCGATCAGCCGCAGCCGAGCAAGCCCGGCGCTCGCTCCGCCTCGGCAGCTGAACCGCTGCCCCGGGGAGTATCCCCCAGCGTGTGCGGGGCCTCAGATGTCACAGAGCCGCTCCCGCTCTCGGCCAGCCGCCCCGCCAGCCGCTTGAGTCCGCGGTGCGCAGTCCGCACAGCACCCGGGCGTTTGCCCAGCACGCGTGCGGTCGCGGGCCCGTCGAGCCCCACGACGACGCGCAGCAGCACCGCCTCGGCCTGGTCGCGGGGAAGCGTCGCGATGAGCTCCAGGGCTGCACGCGGCCGATCCGGCTCTGGGCATTATCGGCTTCCGTATCGCGGACGGGTCGGGCGCGACCCAGCGGCGCCATGTACCGCGTCTCCGGGCGACCGATCCGATGCGCAGGGGCCTGGCGACGGGTTTTCTCGGCGGCGGGCATGCGCTGTCGATGCGGATGCTCGATGAGATCGGTGACTGGCCGACCGACTTCTTCTTCACTCACGAGGAGGCAGACCTGGCGTGGCGGGCCCTGGACGGCGGCTGGAAGATCCTCTACGAGCCGTCGCTACTTCTGCAGCACCCCAAGACCTCCCCTGCCCGGCACGCCGTCTACCACCGGATGACCGCCCGCAACCGGGTCTGGCTCGCCCGCCGCCGTCTGCCCTGGCCGCTGGTCCCGGCCTACCTCGGCATCTGGACGCTGCTCACACTTGCCCGGACCCGCTCCCTGGGCGGACTGCGGGCCTGGGCCGGCGGATTCGTCGAGGGGATCCGCCAGTCAGCGGGCGGCAGGCGGCCGATGCGGTGGCGCACCGTCTTCCGCATGGCGCGCCTGGGCCGCCCGCCGATCATCTAGGCGCGTTGCGCTGCCTGTTGCTGGTGCAGCCAGGGGGACGGCGGCCGGTGTCGTTGCAGCCAGTTGATGCATTTATCAGCAGCGTCGGGCAGGACCGGAAGACCCGCCGTCGCAGTGCTTCAGCGGCGTGACTCCGCCCGGGTTGCGCCGATGCCTGCGGTCACCACCAGTGCGCTTCCGGCGAGTTGCAGGGCATCGGGTGTCTGCGCGATGAGGATCATGCCGGCGAGCAGACTGACGGCTGGTTCGAGTCCGGCCAGCGTGCCGTAAGTCGTCTTGCCCATGCGCTGAAGCGCCTTCATCTCCAGCAGGAACGGAACGAGAGGCATGAGCACCGCGATGCCCGCCGCCGCGGCGACGGTCTGCCAGGTCAGGGCGGCGACGGCCGTAGGCGCTCCGAAGGGTGCGGCGGCCAATGCGGCCACGGTGAGCGAGACCGCCAGTGCGTGCGACGCGCTGAAACGGCTGCCGACGTGCGCCGTGCCGACGACGTACAGCGCCCAACAAGCCGCCGACCCCAGCCCAAAGAGGACGCCCGCCGGGCTCGTGGCGCCGGTCCATGGCGAGGTGAGCAGCAGGACGCCTGCTGCTGCGATGGCGAGCCAGGCCAATTCCCTGCTCCGTCGTGAGGCGACGACCGCGACCGTCAGCGGTCCGAGGAACTCGAGTGCGGTGGCCGTCCCCAACGGAAGACGTGCGCTGGCCTCCGAGAAGAGAAGCATCATGGCTGCGCTGACCAGGCCCAGCAGTGCGGTGGCCGCAAGGTCGGCGCAGCGGGCCGCCCGCAGCACCCGCCACAGGGACCTGCCGGTGAACGCGAGCAGGAAGGCGCTGGCGAAGGTCAGGCGCAGCCAGGTGGTGCCTGTCGGGCCGAGCGCGGGGAACAGTTCCGTCGCCAGGGCGCTGCCCGTGTGCAGTACGGCCATGGCGATCAGGACGAGCACCGCCCCCGGCACATGTCGGGTCCCAGCGGGTGCGTTCGTACGCGTCGGGGTGGCAGTGGCGGGAGCGGCGGGAGCGGTCACCGCGCCATTGGACCGGGACCCGTCCGTTTCTGTCCACGGGCCAATGGTGGATACACCAGCCACCATAGGTGGACAATACGGGGATGACGGCACCGGACAGCGAACACTTCCTGGACCTGCGGCGGCTCAGACTGCTGGTCGACCTGCAACGGCTGGGCACCATGGCCGCGGTGGCGGCGCACACCGGCTACGGAACCTCAGCCGTGTCCAAGCATCTCGGCGTACTGGAAAGCGAGGTCGGCGTACCGCTGCTGACCCCGGTCGGCCGACGGGTACAGCTCACCCCGGCCGGTGAGCGCCTCGTCGAGCACGCCGTGGGCATTCTCGCCGCCGTCGAGCACGCCCAGTCGGAGCTGCGCGGCACAGCCGATCCCGTCGGCCGGGTGCGGCTGGCGAGCTTTTTCACGGCAGTCGAGCCGGTGGTCCTGCCCGCCGTGGAACGGCTGCGCGGTCGGTACCCACGGATCGTGGTGGAGATCCATGAACACGAACCGGAGCACACCGCGGAACTGCTGCTCTCCGGCAGCATCGACCTGGGCATCGTGTACGACTACAGCCTGGTCCCCCGAACCCCGCCGCCGGAACTGAGCGCCCGGCAGATCGACGAACAACCTCTCTACCTCGCCGTCCCCGCCGACCACCCGCACGCCGGCCGTCCCGTCACCGTGCCCGAGCTCACCCAGTTCGCCACCACCGGCTGGATCGCCAATTCCCGCGGCACGGACGACGACGAACTCGTCCAGCGCGTCTGCGCCATTGCCGGATTCACTCCCCGGATCGCGCACCGCGTCGACAGCCTCCACCTCGTCAACAGCCTGGTCGCGGCGAACCTCGGCATCGCACTGCTCGCCGAATCCGGCATCGAACGCCACCGCCCGGACATCGCCTACCGCCGCCTGGACCCCCTGGCCGGCCGCCGCCGCACCTTCCTTCTCACGCGTACGGGTCAGGCCTCCTGGCCGCCCATCGCCGCCCTGACGACGATGATCACCGAGAAGGACCGATGAATCTCCTGCGGCATCCCAAATGACCGCGCCAGACCGGCTCGTGCGCGCACGGCTGGACCGGCGGGCGCCACAACTGCGACTCGGCGGCGGCCGACAGCCGAAGACCAGTTGTGGCCGAACTTCCGTGCCTCCGAGGTCGTGGTCTACGACGGACGCAGGGAAGTGGCCCGGTACGAAACGGCTGATCGCCAAGGGCGAGGTCCGGCTGGACCTGGACCACTACCTGGCATCGATCAAGCCATCCGCGCCGGACCGCGTTCCGCAGCCGCTGATCGGGACCTCGACTGCCCGACGACACCGACCGACGCCGACCGCATCTGGCCCGACGCCGCGCACGCCTGCGAGAACCAGCAGATCTTCTGCTCCGAAATGTGCGTCACCGACTGGCTCGAACGCACGGGCAACGACCGCGGCTACGTCATGTCCCTGACCACCCTCTGGCGCCTCGCCGAACACTGGTACGACGGCCGCCTCGACAGCCCCTACGAACGACGAGAACCCGCCCTGGCAGCCGAGTACTTCCGCAACGTCGGCCTCACCGGGCCGTTCTGGGACTCCCCAATGAGGACCACTCATGAAACACCGGGGCCACGCCGAACGTCGGCCGGATCGGCGCGCGGCAACGCGGAAGCTGCTTTCGAACGCCCCCTCGGGAAGCCAGTCAGCCAATCATGGGGGGCGACAAGCGGGGCCGTCGTCCGTCGGCGGCGCTGTCCAGTGCGGACTAGTTTGACGTCGAGGTGTTCAGTCAAGGACTGCGAGGTGGTCGGCGGCGCCTCCGTGCCACTCGATCATGAAGAGGGTGGCGTCGTCGCTGGTGCGCCCGCCCCGTTCCTTCTTCAGCGTGTGGGAGAGCCGGCGCAGATCAGCCCGCATTCCGTCCGACGGCTCCTGCCCGAGGCGGTTGACGCAGCGGATGAGGCGTTCCTCACCGAAGGTCTCCCCGCCGTCGACGCGCTCCTCGATGATGCCGTCCGTGTAGCACAGCACCCGGTCGCCCTGCCGGAGCGTGTGCTCTCTGATGCGGGGCACCTCACCTCCGAAGCCGACGGGCAGCGTCGTCGCGCTCTCCAGTTGCCGCACGACCTGGCCGTCGCGGATCAGCAGCGGCGCGGGGTGGCCCGCGTTGACCAGCTCCATCTCACCGGTAGCGATGTTCAAGTGCATCAGCTGCGCCGTGACGAAGTGGTCGGCCCCGAACTGCCGGGAGATGGCATGGTCCATGAACGCGTACTTCTCGGACAGGCTGACGAACACGCGCCGGGCATGGCGGTAGGCCCCGATGGCGATGGTGGCCATCGCGGCGGCGTCCAGGTCGTGGCCCATCGCGTCGATCACGGCCATGTGCAGGATGTTGTCGTTGAGGGCGTAGTCGAAGCTGTCGCCGGCGACGCGGTAGGCGGGCTCCAGGATGCCTGCCACCTGAACCTGGGGCACGGTCATCGTCAGCGGTGGCAGCAGGCCCCACTGGATCTCCGCGGACACGCTCATCGGCTCCCGACGCCGGGCCAGGAAGAACTGGTCGGTGTAGGCGTTCTTGGTGACCAGCATGTCGGCGACCAGGCCGGCGAGCCGGCGCAGCAGGCGCCGGTCATCGTCGTCGACGGTCTCCAGCGTCAGGGCCATCACGCCCACCTGATCGCTTCCGTCCAGCAGGGGCAGATACACCCGCACGCCGCCGCCGGCCTGCGCAACCTCGACGACGTCCGCGCGCAGGAAGGCCCGGCCGGCGGGGGAGTCGGCCACCGGCTCGGGCTGGCCCACGTGCAGCTTCCTGCCCGGAAGCGGCACCAGCAGCTCCTGCGCATAGTCCTGGAGCAGAATGGACACCTCACGGCCGCCGATCCCGGCCACCCCCTCCGCGATCAGCGGGGCAATCAGCTGCGGCGGCAACAGCCGCGCCCGATCCAGCAGCAGACCGAGCAGCCGCTCGCCGAAACCCTCCGACCGGTCCACGCTCTCCTCGCCCATGGCCCGGTTCGCCACCGCCTTCCGACCCGCCCACGCTGGTCACCGCTTCCGCACAACGTGACCTGGTCAAGCCGCCGGAGCGGCCCATTAGGCCATGCGCGGCATGTCGGCCCGCGCTGTCTGCGGTCTTGGAACTCCTTGTCCGGGCAGCGCCTCGCAGGGGATGCGTTCCGGACTCCGGAAGCCGCAGCGTCCGGATGAACCGGACCCGTACTCCCCCGCCCAGCATCAGACAGTTACCGTCGATCCGCACCGCGCTGGCGGTCATTGCGAACTCCCCTCGTCCCGGCGCCCTTCCGGCAGCTATTACGACGTGCGGTCGACCGCGGTTCCCGCTCCACGTTCGGGGAATGACGCCACACGCCGACGGACCGGCCACACCGAGCACGCGACCCCGACGAAGAGGCGCTGACCCACTCCACCAACCGTGCAAACCACCTGACCGTACGAGCGCGACGCCCGTCCCCGGCCGAGGTACACCGCACCAGGCACACCCGGGGGAACCGGGCTCCGCGTGTGCACGTCCCAGCGGTGCTGGGTGAGTCGTGACATCTGGAGGAGATATGCGATCGTTCCAACGGCTGAGTGCGCTTTGCCTGTTCGTGGCCGCAGCTGCAGCCGCCGGGTGCGGCAGTGAATCCGGGGGCGCGGTCGGCGGGGGGGGCAGGGTCGGCGGCGCGACCGCCGACCGTGCGCAGCAGGTCGCCAACGCCTGGGAGGGGTCGCAGGCGGCTCGACAGTGGAGGGAGGGCTTCTTCTCTCTGGACGTGTGGGACGAGCTGCCACAGAACGCTTTCCGCAGCGGGGAGGACAAAGAGGCGTACGCGAACGGGAACTTCGAGTTGCGCGGCTCACTGCCCGGCTCAGCGGTGCAGGGGCGGATCCGGTGGGACGACGGCAGCTCCCTGTCCACCACCGTCAACTCGGCGCAGACGGTGTACGGGCAACTGGACACGAGTGGGGACACGGGCAAGAACCCGTTGATCATCACCGGGGCCGAACTGGGTGAGATGACGATGACCACCAGCCGGGGACCGGCACGGGTTCCCGCGTGGTTCTTCAGCGTGAAGGGGTACGACACGCCGCTCAAGCAGGTCGCGGTGAGCCCGTCGATGCTTCCGAAGTCCCCGATCAAACCCCTGCAGCAGCAGAGCGATCATCAGATGCCGCTGCAAGGGCTCTCGGCAGTGTCCAAGGACGGCAGGACCGTCACCGTAACGGCCGGGCACGGAGCTTG
>NZ_JBEXEX010000080.1:0-20194 GCF_040606445.1 Streptomyces sp. NPDC005408
GCGCTGAACGCTTTCGACATCACCTTCGACGGCCGACTCTCAGCAGCCCGTCAGTAACCAACAACCCCAGTTACACCGCTCGTTTGACAGACCCCCGCGACCCTCACGACTGCGAGGATCGTCGCCGGGATGGTGCAGGCCGTGGCGCAGTCCAAGTCCGGTGTCGCCGGGTCGGCCACCATATTCGTGAACATCACACGCGTTGTGGTGCTGGCCATGGGTTTCCTTGTCGTACTGGAGACACTGGGCGTCTCGATCGCGCCGTTGCTCACCGCGCTGGGCGTGGGAGGTCTGGCAGTCGCCCTGGCCCTGCAGGACACCCTGGCCAACCTCTTCGCCGGTGTGCACATCCTTGCTTCCAGAACGGTGCAGCCCGGTGACTACATCCGGCTCAGCAGCGGCGAGGAGGGCTATGTCGTCGACATCAACTGGCGCAACACTGTGGTGCGCCAGCTCTCCAACAACCTGGTGATCATCCCCAACACGAAGCTGTCCGGCACCAACATGACCAACTTCCACAGGCCCGACCAGCAGATGACGCTGAACGTCCAGGTAGGAGTCGGCTACGACAGCGACTTGGACCATGTCGAGCGGGTCACCACTGAGGTCGTCGAGAGCGTGATGGCGGACATCGACGGTGGCCTGACCGACCATGAACCGGCCGTTCGTTTCCATACGTTCGGCGACTCCAGGATCAGCTTCACCGTGATCCTGGGGGTCGGCGAGTTCAGTGACCAGTACCGGATCAAGCACGAGTTCATCAAGCGCCTGCACCGGCGCTACCGTGCCGAGGGCATCAGCGTTCCCGCTCCGACACGGACCATTGCCGTGCAGCAGGGAGAGCTGCCGATCCCCCACCAGCGCCCGGCGCCGGAGCCGATGCCCGCACCGGCGCACGGGAGCCCCCGGGTGTGACTCGGCTCAGAAACCGGGTGGCGGCGTGACATTCGTGCTGATCGCGCATCCTGCCTACGACGCGTCCCGCACCCTGCCGGTGAACACCGGGCCTTCCTGCGGCTCCCAGGACTGGTTGTAGCTGATCGGCCGTATCCGCAGCGATTCCTCCGGCTCGGTCACTCCGTCCGTGACGGTGGGCACGGTCACTTCGGCGCTCAGCTTGCCGGCCGGCACGGTGACCGCCAGGTACGGATCGTCCACCACCTTGGACAGCGGTCGGGCCGGGCTCGGCGACTCACCGAATTTGTTCTCCAGCCAGTGCTGGTCGACATCCACGGTGGACAACTCCGTGCCGCCGCCGACCGGCAGGAGGGTGAATCCGGCCTCCACGTCCACGTCGGCGACCGCGGACAGCGACACCCGCCAGGTCAGGCTCTGTCCCTCAGTGACCCGGTCCGCAACCGGGGTCACGCTGACCGTGGGCCTGGGGTCGTCGTTCTTCACGGCCACCCCGCCGTGGTGGGAGCCGACCACAGCGCCGCGGACCGCCTTGACGAACACGTCGTGCGAGATGTCGGAGCCGTAGCGGGTGTTGCCCCGCACCCTGACCGGCACGTCGATGCCACTGCTGCCCGGACCGACCGTCACCGTCCGGGACGTGACCTCGTCCGAGCCCGGCCTGGCGACGAACAGCCGGACCTGGCCGCTGCCGTGCCCGGAGACCCGTACCGGAACCCGGTAGGTACGGACTCCGGAGTTCCCTTCCTTGACCGTCATCCGGCCGATGTCGACGCGCGGCAGTACGGCCGGCCGCACCGCTGGTGTGCCGGGGCGCCAGCCCCAGGCGTCCATCAGCCACGCCCGCCCGGACCCGTTGCGCGGGGTCAGTTCCAGGGCTGTCACATGCTTCAGGTCCAGCCCGGCCCGGACGGCGGCCGACAGCGGCACACGGATCTCGCGCCCCCAGTAGGAAGTCGTCCGCTCGGTTCCCGGCAGCCCGTCGATGAGGGCCCGGCCGAGCGTCGCCCGCCGTCCCGAGGTGTCGGCGAGAGTGATGTCCAGCTGGGTACCGATGGTGTTGGGCGGCACGATCATCCGCAGTGCCAATGCCTCGGCGCCCGCCACGGAGACCGGTTGTGCGGGGCGTACCCGCACCGCGGAACCCGGATGCGACCAGCGCATCGCGACCGCGTACCGGCCCGGCTCCCGCGGCGTCTCCCAGCCGGCGAAGTGCGGCGACGCCCCGCCACCGTCGAATGGCAGGCAGGCGGCGGCCGGGTCGGGATCCACCTGCGCGCACAGCCGGCCGCCGTCCACGGCGACCGAGGTGTCCGGCAGGAACGCGGGCGTTCGATTCGCGCCGACGGCGTGAGTGAGCACCCGCGCGGCGCCCGCCGAGGGCGCGCGCCGGTTCGAGCCGTCCAGCAGCGGGCGCACCCCGTCGTCACCCGCGACGAACAGCCGGGCCGCCGCGGCGATGTACGTGGCGCCCGCGGCCTGTTGCTGAGTGGCGGTCAGGCGGGTCTTCCTGCCCGGCGTGCACAGCGGGTCCGGAGTCTCACCGGCCCAGAAGTCGTCGTCGGCCGGTGCCTGCGCCTGCCCCGGTGTCCACTCGCTGTTGAAGAAGTTGTGGTTGGCACCGACGATGTAGACCGCGCTGTGCAAGGCAGCACCGCGGCTGATGCCGCGTGTGCCGTCGACGTAGATCTCGCCCTGGAGGTCGGACACGTCGCCGTCGCAGCCCGGCAGGATGGTCACGGAGGGCACGTCGGGGGCCGGGTTCTGCCCGAAGATCGTGGGACCTATCAGGACGGTGCCGCGAATGTGCCAGCGCACCGGGCCCCGGTATCCGTCCTGATCGGCGGGCGGGCGGTTGATGCTGTCGAGCGCGGCCCGGTTGACTCCCTCCCCGCCCCGGGAGTGGCCGACGAGCAGCACCCGGGACAGGTCGGCAGGCGAGGCGGCGCGGACAGCCGCCGGTGCCTTGTCCCGGTCGGCGGCCCAGTCCGCCCAGCGGGCGAGGTGCAGCCGCACCAGGGACGAGCGGGCCTGCGCGCCGCCGTCCTCTGCGAGGTGGTCCTGCCCGTTGATGCCGTTGGCGGAGATGGACACCGTCACGTAGCCCTGGGAGGCAAGGAGTTTCTGGTCGCGCAGATAGCCTCGGTAACTCGGCACCGGCTGTGTGCCGGCCTTGCAGGGCCAGTCACCGCTCTGGTCGACCTGACCCTTGAAGCAGGTGTAGTGGCGGCCGTGCAGGAACAGCGCCAGCGGTCGGCGTCCCGGGGCGTCGGCCGGTGCCACCACCGTGGCGCGCATCTCCACCGGGGCGGGGAAGCCGGGTATTCGCACAGACTTCAGCGCGTACTCGCCGCTGACGGTGCGGTAGTGCCCGGGGGTGCCGGGGTCGACTGGGTTCACGGGCAAGGGAGTTGTCGGCTGCGCCGGCGTGGTGGGGCGGGCGGGGTGCGGGGTCGAGGCCGACCCGGCCGCGTCAAGACGGCGTCCACCGGCCAGCGCCTGCAGTCCGCTCACCGGCCCGATGCCCGTGCCGTCGAGCCTCAGCCGGAACGTACGCCGGTCCTCCGCTGCCACCGGCCGGCCGAGGAGCCTGTCCCCAGCGTAGAACTCGACACGGGCATCGCCCATGGGCACCGCGTCGGGCGCGTGCCAGACCAGCTGTTTCCCGGCGCCTGTACCGGTGATCTGCCAACCCACCGGGAGTCGGTCGTCGGGGCTTCCCGGCGGTACGGACGACATGGGATGTGCGGACTGCTGAGCGTTGGGTAAGTCCGGAGACGCGTGCGCCAGCCCCGGCGACCCCATCGCCAGCGCGAGTATCGCCGCGGCGGTCACCATGCGCGGGACACGGATCAAGGTGGTCCTCCTCGTCATCGGCCCTGCCCAAGAACCCCAGGAGATCTCCGGGGCCTCCCCCGCCCCCGGAGGACGGCCACTGATGCCAAGGGGTTGCCTCACATCGCGAACTTTGCAGCCTATGGCGAGAATTGACGAGAAGTCGGGCCGATTCCGCCGAAGGTCACCTGCGCCTTCCGCGCCCGCACCCGGACAACGTCCCCGGAGGGACCGGCGAGGCGTCTCGCCGTCGCCGACAGGTCTGACTTAACTGTCGCAAAAGGCCGTGTATGGACAGTCGGTACCGGCTGCTTCGCCCCGAGGAGACCCATGCCTTCCAACCAAACCCCGACGGGGACGACCGCCGGGCGGGTGCTGCGGAACCCGAAGATCTGGGTGTTGCCCACCGTCATTGTCGGAGTGGTGTCCCTGCTGCTCTCCCTGATCTACATGGGCGGCATCCTCACCCCCCGCAGCAATCTGCATCGGATGCCCATCGGCCTGGTCAACGCCGACCGCGGTGCCGTGGTGACGGGTCAGCGGGTGAACGTGGGCGCTCAGCTCATTGCGGGCATCAACACCTCGCCGGACCCCCGGAACCAGGTCTCCTGGCGGTTGCTGGGCGCGGCCGAGGCCAGAGACGGTCTGGCCTCGGGCAAGCTGTACAGCGTCCTCGAAGTGCCAGGCGACTTCACCGCCTCGGTGGCATCCCTGGAGTCCGCCGGGCAGAAGGCACCGGACAGGCCGACGATGACCGTGCTGACCAATCCTGCCGCCGGCAGCCTGGGCTCGTCGCTGGCCACCTCGATCGCCCAACAGGCAGGTCACGCGGCATCGACACAACTGGGCCGCTCGCTCACCGACCGCCTCCAGGCCAAGGGCGGCCAAGTGACCAACGCCGAGCGGCTCCTGCTCGCCGACCCGGTCTCGGTCAAGGTGACGGTGGGGCATCCGATCGGCGCGCACAGCGGCCTCGGGCTGAGCGCCTTCTACTACACGCTGTTGCTGGTTCTGGTCGGCTTCCTGGGCGGCAACGTGATCAGCAACAGCGTCGACGTCGCCCTCGGCTACGCCGCCAGTGAGATCGGGCCCATGCGCAGACAGCTGCCAACGGTGCCCATCTCGCGCACGCAGACGCTCATGGTCACCAGCGCGATGTCGGTCGCCCTGTCCGTGCTGACGTCCAGTCTGATCCTCCTCGCCAGTGTCGCCATCCTGGGCATGGACGCCTCCCACATCCCGCTGCTCTGGCTCTTCTCGGTGTGCGCCTCGGCCACGGTGGGAATCGGCGTCCAAGCCCTCAACGCCGCGTTCGGCGGGATCGGGCAGCTGGTGAGCATGTTCGTCTTCATCGCCCTGTCGCTGCCGTCCTCCGGAGCCACGATCCCGCTGCAGGCTCTTCCCACCTTCTATCGGGTCCTTTCCTACTTCGAACCAATGCGTCAGCTCACCGACGGGGTCCGCGCCATCCTGTATTTCGACGCGCGGGCCGACGCCGGCCTCACCCGGGGCTGGACGATGATGGCCATCGGACTTGTGGCAGCACTCCTCTTCGGCTTTGCCATGACCAGGTACTACGACCGCAAGGGCCTGCACCGCATCGTGCCGGAGCACGCCGAGCAACCCGCGCCCAGCAGCTGACACTGTTGCCGCGAATCGCGGTACTAGGGCCTGTCGTTCAGTCCCCCGGGCTCCCCCATGGCGAACTCCAGTGGCGGCAGCACCGCCTGGGCGTCGGCGCCCGCGTTGATCCACAGGCCCATCATGAAAGCCGCCGTCGATTCCAGCAGGCCTGCCCGCTCCAGGCCGCCGCCCAGAACCGGTACGCAGCCGAGGTCGGAGACCAGGGAGGACACGGTCGACAGGGCGTCGCGGTCGTCACCGCACAGCGGCACGGACAGAGGACGGCCGTGGAACAGCGGCGGGGTCATCCGCCAGACGTCCGCATGGCACAGGTTGAACGCCTTGATTACATGGGCGCCGACCGCTCTCTGCGCGATACGTGCGGCCATCGACGAGCTATGAGGTTCCACCAGGGTGAAGGCCCCCGGCACCACAGGGTTGGTGCAGTCGATCAGTACGCGCCCGCGCAACGCGCCATCCGCCGCACCCACCGCCTCCAGGACAGCCGGGATGCCATGGTCGCGGACTGCCAGCAGTACGACGTCGCCGAATGCCGCGGCTTCCGCCCACGTGCCGGCCCGCGCAGCCGGGCCGAGACGCCGCGCCAATGCCGCGGCCTTGTCCATGTCGCGGCCGGCGACCGTCAGTTCATGGCCCGCCCGGGCCCACTGTGTCCCGAGTGCGTCGCCCATGTTGCCCGTTCCGAGAATGCTGATGCGCATGCGTGCTCCTACGTGTCGTGCGGATGTGAGACCACCGTAGGAAGTCCGATGGGCACCGTTCGGTGCCCAACGCCGGGGGGATACTGCGAGCTGTGGAGAACGACGAAGGATTCGATGCCGACTGCCGTGCCCGGCTCGCGTTCGATCTGGTTGCACACATTTGGAACCCGGTCGTCGTGTGGGCGCTGAGCGAAGGGCCGCGGCGGCCTCGTGAGCTGCGGGAGCAGATCGGCGGCATCAGCTCGAAGGTGCTGACCGAGACGCTGCGCAGGCTGGAACACAGCGGGTTGGTCTCCCGGCGCAGCTACCGGGAGGCGCCTCCACGCGTCGAGTACGAACTGACCACCCTGGGACGCAGTTTGCTGGAGCCGATCGAGGCGCTCGGGCGATGGGCAGTCCAGCACGGAGACGAGATCGTCAGGATCCAGGAGCGCGCAGAAGCGCGCCGCCAGGAGTTGCAGTCGAAGGGATCTTGATTACGCGGCGGACGCATCGAGCGGCTCGTCATCGCCCCCTGAGGCCGTCGTTCCGCCCTTGGCGCCGGGGCGACGGTGATGCTTCCGGGGAAGCCCGGGCTCCGGCGGTGGTCCGTGATCTCATAGTCGTACGATTGATGCACAGGTGCCGAGACGAGGCGCGGCTATGAGCGCAGCGGGAAGACGCACGGTCAGGGAAGACCGCTTCTGGCATCGCGGGGCTGAGTTGGTCTACGACGATGCCGGTCAGGGCCCTCTGGCTGTGTATGCGCACGGCGGGTTTGTCAGTCAGGCCACCGAGGACCAGATGGGCTTGTTCGACTGGGCGCCCGTCGTGGACGCGGGGCAGCGCCTGGTCCGCTATGACGCACGTGCGCATGGGAGATCCACCGGCGAACCCGTGGACACGGACTACACCTATCTTTCACTCGCAGACGATCTGCTGGCCCTGCTCGATCACCTGGGCGCCGCCGGGCCTGTCAACGCCATGGGTGCGTCGATGGGATGCGCCACCGTGCTGCACGCCGCTGTCCAGGCGCCCGGGCGGTTCTCCCGACTGGTCCTTCTCATCCCGCCCACGGCCTGGGCGACGCGGGAGGCGCATGTACGGGACAACCTGGAATCAGCTGAGACCATCGAACGCGAGGGAGTGGACGCCTGGCTCGCCGCCAAGAGGCATCAGCCTCGCCCCACGGTCGTAGCCGAGATTCCCGAATTCCCACCGACGCCGGCGGAGCGGGTGTTGCCGTGCGTCCTGCGCGGCCTGGCCATGTCCGACCTGCCCGCCCCCACGGCAATCGCCGCGCTGCACCGGCCGGGCCTGATCCTGGCCTGGGTGGATGACCGGGGCCACCCCCTGTCGACCGCGGAAACGCTGGCCCAAGTACTGCCGCACTCCGAACTGCATGTCTCCCGGACTCGCGCTGACATCCGCACCTGGGGGGAACGCATCGCGGAGTACCTGACACGGCCACGGCCGTGACGGCTCCGCGTACCGCCCAGCCCCGGCCGAGGCGCCCGCGGATCAGGCGTAGAAGTTGCGCTGCCACCGGTGCTTGGCCAGCACGGCGAGCTGGTCGCCGGCAGCAGCGCATCGGCGGGCGCCTGGTCGAAGACGTTGTAGATGACCTGCACACTGTCCACGACGCCGCTGGTGCGAGTGCACTGTCGGGCTCGTGGTCGTTGATGGAGACGCCGAACACGCGGATCTTCCCCTCCTGCTTCAGCTCGGCGATCGTCTGTGCAGGGCGCGTACGGATTCGTCCTCCGTGGCACCCACCCAGCTGGACTCACCGATGCCCCACGCGCCGTAACCGATCTCGGACACCGACAATCCGCTGCGTCCCAGTTCGCGGTAGCGCACAATCAACCTCCATGTCGTGGTCCTCGTCCCTGGCCAAGCCGAGGCTTCCCCAGAAATCACGCTGACGATAAGCGACTTGGGCGGCTGGGTCAGGTGGGTTTTGCGGTGACCCCTGTCGAAAGGCCCTTCGCAGAGGCGCTCGTACTGCGCGTGCCGTGACCGTCAGACGACCCAGTGCGGTCGTCGGGCAGCGGACGAGAGCGAGAGGCCATCGGCGAGGGCGGCGGCCATGCGATGGACAGCCTCGAGCAGTGCGTCCGAAGACGTTGTGTACGGGATGCGGAGCCGCTGTTCGAAAATGCCCGGGTCGGTGGCGAAGTAGGCACCGCTCTCGATCCGCACGCCCTTGTCCAATGCCCGCTCGGCCAGCGCCGAGGCGACCGGCTCGCCCAGGTCGACCCACAGCGACAGACCGCCGGGCGGCAGTCGCCAGGTCCACTGCGGGATGTGCTCGGCCAAGGCTGCGGCCAGAGCAGCGCGCTGTCGGCGCAGCTGTTCCAGGCGGGCCGGCAACAGTTCACCGGCCCGAGCCAGCAGGGCCAGGGCCAGCAGTTGGTCCAGGACCGAGCCACCCATATCGGTCGCGACTCGCTGTTCGGCAAGTTCGGTGACGAGCCGCGCGGGGGCACGCAGCCAGCCGATGCGCAGGCCGCCCCAGTGGGTCTTGCTCATCGAGCCGATGGTGATGACCTGGCCGGTTCCACCGGGCATCGTGTGGGAGGCGAAGGGCGGCGGGGCGGCGACGTCGAGGGCCAGGTCGGCCAGGGTCTCGTCGATGACCAGCCAGGTGCCGGCGCGCCCGGCGGCGCGCAGGACGCGGACGCGCTCGTGCTCGGGCATGAGGCAGCCGGTCGGATTGTGGAAGTCGGGGATCAGGTAGGCCAGTTGGGGCACCACCTGGCGCAAGGTCGATTCGATGATCTCGATGTCCCAGCCGGCGTCGGTCACGGGGACCGACACGGTGCGCAGCCGTGCGCGCCGCATGGCCTCCAGGGCGTTCGGGTAGGACGGGTTCTCGACCATGACCCGGTCGCCGGGGCCGCACAGCAGCCCAAGGACGAGCGTGAGTGCGTGCTGAGCGCCTGAGGTCACCAGGATCTGTTCGGGCACGGTGGCCAGCCCCCGCTGGGTGAAACGCTCGGCGATGGCGGCGCGCAACTCCGGCAGTCCGTAGGGGTGGTAGCCGGGCGTGTGCGCGTGCTCGGCCAGCTGCGGGGTGACCTGGGCAAGGGCGTCGATGAGCGTCTGCTCCGGAAGTCCGGGTGCCGCTCTGGCCAGATCGATCGCGGTGTCATCAGGTGCCAGGAGGCGCCTGATGCCGCTGGGAGTACTGCCTTCCGGCAGGGCCGTCCAGGTACCGGAGCCCTGGCGGCTGTGCGCGTACCCGCTGTCGCGCAGCAAGTCGTACACGGCGGTGATGCTGGTCCTGCTGATGTTGAGGGCGGCGGCCAGTTCCCGTTCGGCGGGGAGTTTGACGTGTAGTGCGATGCGTCCGTCCAGGATCAGCGCACTGATCGCCTGGGCCAGGTGCCGGTAGGCGGGTCTCGCTCCGGCCGGGTCGGGCAGCATCGCGGCCAACTGACGGCTCCCCAGGGTCCGGTCCGTGCGGCCCGCCCTGTCCACAGGCTGGAACGGATTCGTGTCAGCCACACCATTCTCCCGTGATTGGCCATGTTACCTGGGCCAATCATTCTACAGAGTTGCCCTCAATGGCCTTGAAGGCGCACGAGCACACCATGGAGGCAACCAGGCATGCAGCAGGACATCACGGACCGCGCGGACCGCTCTGAACGCGAACTCCCGCGCGGTCACGAGGAACGCACCGCGACTGCGCCCAGGCCCCGTAGGAGTTCTTCGCCGCCGCCCCCACTCACCTATCTCGCCCTTGGTGAGCGTCCGCTACGACGCCTGCCCCAGCTCTTCACCGGACTCACCCTGTACGGATTCAGCCTCGCGCTCACCGTCCGGGCCGCGCTGGGCGTCAACCCCTGGAGCGTCCTCAACGAGGGTCTCGAGCACCACACGTCCCTGAGCTTCGGCACGATCACGGCCGTCGTGGGTGTTCTCGTGCTGCTGTTGTGGATCCCCCTCAAGCAGAGGCCGATGTTCGGCACCGTCGCCAACATCATCGTCCTGGCGTACTCGTCCGACCTCGGTCTCTGGCTCATCCCCCAGCACCTCGGGCTTCCCGCCCGGGTCGGTCTGCTCGTCGGTGGTGTCCTCCTCAACGGATTGTCTGTCGCCGTCTACGTCGGCGCGCGCTTCGGCCCCGGGCCCCGGGACGGGCTGATGACTGGCGCGTCCGCCGCAACCGGGCGTTCCATCCGGCTGGTCCGCACCCTGATCGAGATCACCGTGCTCGCCCCGTGGGCTGGCTGCTCGGTGGGACCGTGGGTGTCGGCACCGTGCTGTACGCACTCGCGGTCGGCCCGACCACCCAGTTCTTCCTGCCCTGGTTGGCCTACAGAAGCTCTCGGTGAGCGCCAACGGCCGACATTCGCCCTGGTCTGCGGGAAGCTCATGGGGTCGGGATGCCGCCAGGGCGGGCCGGGCGGCCGAAGCGTACCGGGACGCCCGGCGAATACAGAACGCTGACGGGCTCTCCCGCCGGTTCGGGCAGTCCTGCCGCTGTCACCAGGTTCTCGTCGCACTCGATGAGGTCGCCGCGGTGAAGGGGCCAGCGCGGATGTGTGTTGGGCAGGTACACCGACCGGCCGAAGAACGTGTTGTGCATGCCCCAGCGGGCGGTCAGGAAGTGTTCGAGCTCGCTGGGGTCCTCGACCCGGTCACCGATCCGCAGGGCAATCCGGCTGTGGGCGCCTCGCGGTCCGGGCCAGCGCCGCGTGCTGGTGTAGGTGAGTGAGTCGCCCTCTCGCCGGATCGCCATCCGGGACCACGCGTACGGCAGCCGGAAGGCCGTTCGTGCGACCGCCACCGGGATCAGCCGGGAGGCGTCGAGCGACCGGAAGACCACCCCGCGGCGCCCGTGGGCGTCCCTCGAGTAGAGACGGACATTGGTCTCGGGAAATGTGCCCAGGTAGGGGACGCCGGGGAGGCGGAACCAGCCCACCCGGTGCATCCGGAACGCGACAAGTCCGATGTAGGTGACCCCGTGGAGAGTGTCGGGAACCGTTTCGGGCGGCAGCAGCGGTGCCACATCGGCCGGATCGGCGGCCCAGTGCAAGAACGCCAGGTCCAGCCAGGACTGGGTGAGCATGGGGCTCACCCACGGGTGCGGTGAGTCGGCCGTGATGGAGTGGGGTGGTCGGGGCGTCTGCGGCACCCTGTCAGGATCGCAGAGTCCACTCGGCAGCCTCAGGACAGGGCGAGCATTCCGTACTGCCTCGAGAACTACGCAGCCCGCCGAGGCGCGGGCGGTCTCCGGCGATGGGGGTGCGCGGCCGGGGTTCCCGGGCGGCGCCTACTGCAGGGCGTGCACCGCCGCCCGGAAGGCCGCCGGCACGCGGTGAGCCGCAGGGACGATCAGGCGGGCCGTGGCGGGGTACCGGGCAGCTCGCAACAAGGCCTCGGTGAGCAGTCGGTGACGTCGTGTCAGCCGGGCCCACTGCACGGGGTAGGCCTGCGGGCGGGCGGCCGCCAGACACTGAACGGCGGCTGCGGCCGTCGCCATGGCCAGGGCGATGCCTTCGCCCGTCAGGGCATCGACATAGCCGGCCGCGTCACCGACCAGTAGGGCGCGTCCTGACCACTGGGTGCGCGCCCGCTGCCGGAGCGGTCCGGCGCCGCGTACGGGATTCGCCTCCCGGTCCAGGAGCGCCGCGGCGAGCGCGGGAAACCCAGCCAGGTGCTCGTCGTAGGAACAACGGTCACGGCTGAGTACGGCGACGCCCACCAGGTTGTCCCCCACCGGCGTCACGTACGCCTCACCGCGGCGGGACCAGTGGACTTCTACGAAGTCCGCCCACGGCGCGACGTGGTAGTGGCGGCGCAGGCCGTAGCGGCGTGGTGCACCGCCCGGGCGGTCCAGGCCGAGCTCGCGCCGCAGCGGGGAATGCAGGCCGTCGGCGGCGATCAGCCAACGTGCCGTCAGCCCCGCCGCACTGACCCGGTCGTGGCTCTGGTGTACCTCCCCCACCTTGCCCGGCACGATCTTCACCCCGAGTTCCAGGGCCCGTTGGTGCAGGGCGTTGTGCAGTTCGGTCCGCCGTACGCCAATCCCGGGGCGCCCTTGAAACGTTGCCTCCACGCGACGGGCACCATCGACGTAGCGGATCCCCCGCAGGTCACGGCCCGACACCTCGACACCCAGCGAACGCAGCGCCGCCGCACCGCTGGGCATGATTCCCTCGCCGCAGGCCTTGTCGACGGGAGCGGCGCGCGGTTCGACCACCACGGCTTCCATTCCCACCGCAGCGGCATGGATCGCGGCCGCCAGGCCGGCCGGGCCTCCGCCCGCCACCAGGACGTCGATCATGTCCGTACTTCCGCTGCGGTCGCGAAGGCCAGCGCCCCCTCCTCGCACCGGATACGGACAGCCATGAGCAGGGCGTTGAGCACCGTGAAGGCGAGGGCGGTCACCCACGCACCGTGGGCCAGTGGCAGGGCCAGTCCTTCGGCGGCGACCGCGACGTAGTTGGGGTGGCGCAGCCATCGATAGGGCCCGCCCGTGACCAGGGGCAGGCCCGGAACGACGATGACGCGGGTGTTCCACTGATGTCCGAGCGTACGGATGCACCACCAGCGCAGCGCCTGAGCGGCGACGACCACGGCCACCATGGTCCAGCCCAACAGCGGGAGGAACGGGCGGGCGGCCAGCCGGACCTCGGCGAGACAGCCTGCCAGCAGGGCAGTGTGCAGGGCGACCATGGCCGGGTAGTGCCCGCTGCCGGCTTCGATGCCGCCGAGTGCCCGGCTCCAACGGGTGTTGCGCAGCGCCAAGGCGAGTTCGGCGAATCTCTCGCACGCGACAGCCATTACCAGAGCGGTGTACCAGATCATGGGGCCCTCCGGCCTACCAGCGCAGCAGCACGAGTTCGCAGCAGAATCCGGGGCCCATGGCCATCAGCAGACCGGGCGTTCCCGGTTCCGGATGCTTCTGCTCCAGCGTGTCCTGAAGGACGTGCAGGACCGAGGACGACGACAGGTTTCCCACGTTGGCAAGCGAGCGCCAGGTGACGTCGAGGGCGCCGTCGGGCAGGGCGAGGACATCGGAAACGGCTTCCAGGACCTTGGGACCGCCGGGATGGCACACCCAGTGAGCCACATCCTTCGGCTTGAGTCCGTGCTCCTCCAGGAATCCCTGGACGTCGTCGGCGAGGTACCGGCGCACGACGTCCGGGATGGTCGCATCCAGCACCACGCTGAAGCCGGAGCTTCGGATGTCCCAGCCCATGACACGTTCGGTGTCGGGGTACATGCGGCTGCGGGTGGCCACCACCTCGGGGCCGACCGCCGAGGCCGAGTGGCCGCCGACGGCGACCACGGCGGCTGCCCCGTCACCGAACAGTCCGGTCGCCACCAGGTTGGCGGGCCTTGGGTCGTTGCGCTGGAAGGTGAGGGAGCAGAGTTCCACCGAGAGGAGCACGGCCACGTGGTCGGGCCAGCCGAGCAGGTAGTCGTGCAGCCGAGCCACGCCGGCGGCCCCGGCGACGCAGCCCAGGCCGAATACAGGCAGCCGTTTCACATCGGCCCGCATGCCGAGCCGCCCGACGAGCCGGGCGTCGATGGAGGGCGCGGCCACTCCGGTGACGGAGGTGAACATCAGCAGGTCCACATCAGTAGGTCGCAGCCCTGCGGTCCGCAGCGCACCGCGAACCACCTCGGCACCCAGGTCCGTGGCCGCGGAGATGAAGACGTCGTTGGCGGCGCCGAGACCGTCCAGCTCGCCGTAGCGCTCCAACGGCAGCACCGCGTGCCGCGTGCGCACCTGCGCGTTCTCGTGGAGACGATCGAGGACACGGCGGTCGGCGCCCGTCGTCAGGCAGGTGCGAGCCACCATGTCGGTGAGTTCGCGCTGGGTGTAGCGGTGCGGTGCCAGGGAGCCGTGAACAGCTGCGATCCGGGTCATCCGGCTTCCCGCTTGGGAGGCATCATGGGCCCATTCCTAGCCCGCGCGCAGGTACGGGACACCTCAAGTAGCCCGTGCGGCTGTCAACCTGCCCGCCTCTGAGTGCCTACGATCGCACGATGGGCACCACGGAACGGTCACCCGTATACGGCCCGTCCGCATGGCCACTGCGCCGCGCGGTCGGGCTGGCTCTGTCCTGCCATCCAGGACCCGTGGTCGCTGTGACCGTCCTGGCCACCGGACTCGCCGTCAGCGCCCGCCTCGGCGGCGCCCGTTGCGCGCTGATCAGCGCGGCTGTTCTGGCCGGCCAGCTCTCGGTGGGCTGGTGCAACGACGCATTCGACGCCCGGCGCGACGCCGCGGCCGGCCGCCGCGGGAAACCGGTGGCCGACGGTGCCGTGAGCCGCGGCGCGGTGTGGGCGGCGGCATTTGCCGCCCTCCTGCTGTGTGTACCTCTGTCGCTGGCCTGCGGCCTGTTCGCCGGTACGGTGCACGTCGCCGCGGTGGCAGCGGCATGGATGTACAACGTGAAGCTGAAGGCGACGGTGCTTTCCTGGCTCCCGTATGTGGTTGGCTTCGGCAGCCTGCCGGCGGTCGTGACCCTGAGCATGCCCGGCCGTCCCTGGCCCGCGTGGTGGGCCGTGACGGCAGGCGCGCTACTCGGCCTTGCAGCTCATCTGGGCGACGTACTCCCGGACATCCTCGATGATCTGAGGGTCGGGATCCGCGGTCTGCCGCACCGGCTGGGCGTGACGGGCACCCGGCTGCTGCTGCCGGTCCCCGTGGTGGCGGCAACGGCGGTACTGGTGCTGGGACCCGCCCCACCGCCGGGCGCGTGGGGAGCGGCCACGCTGGTTGCGGCAGCGCCGACGGCGTTCGCGGGGCTCGCACTTGGCCGCTACTGGCGCAAGGCAGCGTTCGCCGGGACGGTCGCCGTGGCGGCGGCGGACCTGGCACTGCTCCTGGTGCGGGGCACCTCGCTTTCGTAGCTCCGGCATCAACAACGTTCCGAATGGAACGACCGCCAACACCGTGCCGGATGGAACGACTGCCCGTCACAGCACCGCCACCGGGGAGCGGCCGGTCAGGTGACCCGCGGGCCCGCCTTGGTCACTGTCGGTCGACGTCGACCTACGCTCCGCCATGAACAGCGTCGAGCCTTCTGGAGGAGCACCGTGTCCACTTTCACGAATCGCCGAAGAACGTCCGGGAGGAGGCCGCTGCGTGCGGTGACCACGGTCGGGGGCATGGTGGCCGTTTTGCTCGTGGGGTACGCGGGCCCCGGAAACGGCGCGTCCTCGCTGCCCACAAACGCAACGCGGACCGAACCCGGCAAGGTCAAGACCGTCTCGACCGACTGGACCACCCCGTGGGGACTGAGCTGGCTGCCCGACGGCTCGGCAGTGATCAGCGAGCGTGAGACGTTCAAACTCTTCAAGCTCACCCAGGCCGGTGTGAAGACACTCATGGGCACCGTGCCCGGGGCGTACACCACCGGCGCTGAGGACGGCGTGATGGGCGTCGCGGTGTCGCCCACCTGGGACAAGGACCACTACATCTACATCCTGCACACGACCGCCGGGGACAACCGCATCGCGCGGATGACGTACGACGGTTCCACCCTGGGCGCCTACACGGAGCTGCTCATCGGCATCAAGAGGGGCCCGATCCACAACGGCGGCCGTCTGGAGTTCGGCCCCGACGGCTATCTGTACGCCGCGATGGGGGACGCATGGGGGTCCGTCAACGCGCCGGACAAGAACTCCCTCAACGGGAAGATCCTTCGGCTGACCGTCGAAGGCAAGCCGGCGCCCGGCAATCCGTTCGACAACTACGTCTACTCATACGGGCACCACAACCCTGAGGGCCTGACGTGGGACGCTGAGGGCCGGCTGTGGGAATCCGAGATCGGCCCGGACCAGCACGACGAGCTCAACCTCATCGAGCCGGGGAAGAACTACGGCTGGCCCACGTGCGTGGGCCCCTGCGCCACAGAGGGGATGACCAACCCCAAGGCGACCTGGCCGGTCGCGGACGCCTCACCGAGCGGCCTCACCTACGCCGACGGCAACTTGTACATGGCCGGGATGCGCGGCAAGCGGCTGTGGCGCATTCCGGTCAGCGGCACGGAAGTGGGCACCCCGGCGGCGTACTTCAAGGACGTCTACGGCCGGCTGCGCACCGTCGAGAAGGTCCCGGGCAGGGACGCGCTGTGGCTGACCACGACGAACACCGACCGCAATGGCGGACAGCCCGACGGTGCGGACCAGGTGCTGGAGGTGGAGCTGGCCACGCCGGCTTCCTGAGACCCTCGGGGTACAAGGATCACCGAGGTCGGCCCATGGCCGGTGTTGGACGGGAGCGGACAACTCGCATGAGCCCGGTACGGAACGGGGATTGGGCCCAGCCGTGAAGACTGGGCCCAATCCCGATTCGCGAGGAAGCGCACGCCTCATCGGACGCCAGTGATCCATCGCAGGACAGTGGTGAGCGTGGCGTCGTCGAGTGTGCAGAGCACATTGATGGCGTCGAGGTCGCCGGGAAGCGGGGCGATCCCCGTGGTGGTCAAGGCAGCGTGCAGGTTCAGACGGTGCATGTCCGGGGCGGGAAGCGTGTACGGAAGCCGCTGCATGGGGTCAGGGGCGGGCAGGAAGTAGTCGCCGGCCGCATCAACGGCTCCCGCGACGGCATCCTGCTGGTCGAATTCCTCCATGCCGGGGAACCGGTACGCATCGAGCGCCCACTTGGGGGTCTTCAGCGGTGCAGAAACCTGTGTGACGTTCATCAGGGCCTCCAGGTGTAGTCACTGACCTACAGGAGTCCCGCCGACCGGTTCCCAGTTGCAGGCGAGGCCACCTACCACCCGAACGCAGCCAATAGCATCTCGTCACAACGCAACGGGGCGCCGCGTATCCAGAGGTGCACGATGCTCCCCGGCCGCGGCCGGGCGGATGCAGTCAGAGCCGGATGATGACCAGGGCAGTGTCGTCGGTGACACCGCTGGGTGGGATGAGTTCGGCCAGGAGCGCGTCGGCGAGGAGTTCCGGGGTGGCTCCTGGATGGCGGGTCAGGGAGTCGGCCAGGCGGGCCAGTCCGGTGTCGATGTCTTCGTGCCGACGTTCGATCAGGCCGTCTGTGTAGAGGACGAGCGTGGCGCCGTCGGTGAAGGGGATGGTGGCCTGGGGCCTGGGGACGTGCTCGGGGCGGGCGCCGAGCGGTGGGTCGGTGGCCTGGTCGAGGAACTGCACGGTGCCGTCGGTGTGGAGCAGGGCGGGCGGGGGGTGTCCGGCACTGCTGTACGTGAGGGTCCGGGTGTCCCAGTCGATGAGGGTCTCCACCGCCGTCGTCGACTCGGCGCCCCGGACGGAGCGGGCGTACAGTCCGAGAACTTCCAGGGCCTTGGCGGGCCCGTCGGCGACGCGGGAGGCAGCGCTCAGGGCACTGCGGAGCTGGCCCATGACGCCGGCGGCTTCGAGGCCGTGGCCGACGACGTCGCCGACAGCGACGGCGATGCGGTCCCCGGGCAGATCGACCAGGTCGTACCAGTCGCCGCACACATTCAGCGCGCCGGTGGCGGGCTTGTAGCGCACCGCTGCCGGGTGGTGCCCGATGTCTCTGAAGGCAGGCAGCATCGCCTCCTGAAGGGCCATGGCCACTTCACGTTCCCGGGCGTGGGCCTGCCGCAGGCGTTCGTTGACCTCCTGCAGTTCACGGGCGCGGGTGTACAGCTCGGCCTCGAGTACCTGGGCACCACTCTCGGGGCTGCTGTGCCTGCTGCGGGCGCGGATGAGTTCGGTGACCTCCTCCACCCGGTGCACGATCAGCACCACCGAGCCGTCCGGGCCCAGCACGGGGGCGTTGACCGGGCTCCAGTAACGCCGCTCCCAGTAGCCGGGCCGCTCCGGGGCCTCGACGTCGTAACGCTGCAGCGCCATGGTGTCGCGCTCGCCCTCGGCGATCACCCGTAGCAGGGACGCCTGGAGGCTGCGCATGCCGGTGGCGCTCGGGTCGTTGGGGTTGTCGGGGAAGACATCGAACAGATAGTGACCCACCACCTGCTCCCGGGTGCGGCCCGACATCAACAGGAACGCCTCGTTGGCGTCCGCGTACACCAGCTGCGGGGTCAGCAGCGCAATCGGGCCAGGCACGGTCTGGAAGACCGCGGCATAGTCGATCTGCGGTTGGTGCATGGCCCACCTGCCTCGACACCAGAGCCATCGCTGTATGTGTCCCACCATAGGAGCGATCACCACGCACGGCCGGGCGAGCAGAGCACGGCCGGTGTGCAGAGCACAGCCGGTACGAGCATCAGGGCTGATCGCGCGCAACGCGGCCGTGACCGGTTCTGCGCATAAAGTCACCATCGCTGGTCACCCGGCAAGGGGTCGGCTCGGCTACGGCCGGACGCCGATGGGGCCCGGGGGGAACCGTGAACAGCCCTCCCCGGGGCCCCGTGACGCGCGTGCCCCTAGAAGGTCAGGTTCCAGGCGTCGATCTTGCCGGTGTCCTGGGAGGCCACGTCACTGACGCGCAGCTTCCACGTTCCTGCGGCCACCTCCGAGGAGGCGTTCACCGTGTATGTCTTGGCGACGTTGTCGGTGCCGTCGTTGTTCGGGAAGTCCTCGAGGGTGTAGACCGTGCCATCGGGGGCCACCAGGGAGAGCACGAGGTCGCCGCGGTAGGTGTGCTTGATGTCCACGCCGACGGTCAGCGTGGCCGGGGCGTTGCCGCTGACGCCGGTGACGGCGATCGGGGACTCCACGGTGGCGTTGTCGGCGATGGCGACGTCGGCGGTGTTCTCGAAGTACGCGCCGGGCGGCGGGGTGCCGCCGACGGCCTTGAGCGCATCGACCTGGCCCTCACCGAAGAAGCTGTTGGTGGCGGTCGTGCCGGTGCAGCGGCTGTCGGAGGGGCAGGCGGTGTCGGTGGCTTGGGTTGCCAGCCTGGCCCGGAGGTCGGCCGGCGTGGCGCTCGGGTCGGCGCTCGCCAGCAGCGCCGCTACACCCGCGACGTGCGGAGAAGCCATCGACGTGCCGTTCATCGTGCCGTACTTGCCGCCTGGCAGCGTCGAGTAGACCCCGGACGCACCGTCGCCGCCCGGTGCCGCGACATCGATGATGCTCCGGCCGAAGTTGGAGTACGAAGCCTTGACGTTGCCGTTGCCCATGGCGGCGACGGTCACCACCCCCGGCAGCTCGGTCGGGATGTCGATGCAGGCGTTGGTGATCGTGCGGCTGACCGGAGTGGAGTCGTTGGGGCTCGACGAGTCCGTCCGCTTGTTCGCCAGGTCGTAGTTGGAGTTGCCCGCGGCCGCGATCTGCAGCGAGCCCTTGTTCTCCGCGTACTCCTGGGCGCGCCTGACGCCCTCGATGATGGCCGCCTGGTCGATGTTGTCCGGGCAGTTGAACATCCACGGGTCGGTGTAATAGCTGTTGTTGGTGACCTTGAAGCCATGGTCACCGGCCCACACGAAGCCACAGATGGTGTTTTCGGCAAAGAACATGCTGGTGTTGGGCTCGGCGATGCGGACGGAGGAGATCTTCACGCCCGGGGCGACGCCGACGACGCCCTTGCCGTTCTTGGCCGCCGCGATCGTGCCCGCCACATGCGTGCCGTGATCGCCGACAGCACGCCATGCGCCGGTGCGGGTGTCCGCCTTGCCGTAGGCGCAGGAAACGGAGTCGGCTGCGTTGAAGTTGGGCGCGATGTCCTGGTGGAGGTCATCGACGCCCGTGTCGAGGACGCCGACCTTGACGGCCGGTGAGCCGGTGGTGACGGCCCACGCCTTGTCGGCCTTGATCTGGCTCATGTCCCAGCGGTTGGACTCGGTGAGGGTGGTCGTGGCCTGCGTGGGAGTGGCGGGCAGCGCGGGGTTGTACGCGTCGGCCGGGACGTCCGAGGTCCGGGTGGCGCCCACCATCTGGACGCCGCTGACGCCGCGTAGGGTGCCGGCGAAGGCCGAAGACGCCGAGTGCGCCACGATCACGCCGATCGCGTCGTAGTTCGCGAAGACCGTGCCGCCGTTGTTCGTCACCGCAGTGCGTACGGCCGAGGTGTCGCCCGGCGTAGTGATGACCAGGTAGGCCCGGGTACCGGCCGCCCACGCGGCTGGGGCCGACACAGAAGCCGGAGTGGTTTCGGACGCGGCCGCGTTCGCTGGTGCTCGTGTGGTGGGGGGCGGAGGCGTCTTCGATGGCGTCCTGCTGATGCACCTCTCCACGGTACTTGGGCG
>NZ_JBEXEX010000081.1:0-19646 GCF_040606445.1 Streptomyces sp. NPDC005408
CTGCAGGGGGGACCCTGTGGGAGAGTAGGACGCCGCCGAACAATTTTTAGCCTCAACCCCCGGACTCTGTCCGGGGGTTGAGGCATTTTTGCGTTCAGGGTGCTGACGCCGGCCTCCGCGTGGATCCGGAGTACGTGGACCGGAGGGGATGGTTCAAAGCGTCCGTCTGCTCGGGGTATGATCTACCTTGTTGTCACAGCGCAGCATGCCCCAATAGCTCAGTCGGTAGAGCGTCTCCATGGTAAGGAGAAGGTCTACGGTTCGATTCCGTATTGGGGCTCGTACAGACGAAGGCCCTCGCCAAGCGGCGGGGGCCTTCGGCGTGTTCAGGACCTGTGGGGCTCCGGGACACGCATCGCCAGGATCGCCATGTCGTCGGAGGCGGGCTCGGCGGCGAAGCGTTCGACCGCGCGCAGGACGCGGGAGGCGACCGCGCCCGCGGTGAGGCCCGTGCACCCGGTGAGGACGTCGATCAGGCCGTCGTCGCCCAGCATGCGGGTGCCCTCGCGGCGTTCGGTGACGCCGTCGGTGACGCAGAGCAGGACGTCGCCCGGGTCCAGGGTCACCATCTGCTCGTACAACTCCAGGTCGTCCATGACGCCGAGGAGGGGCTGGGGTTCTGCTGCCGGTTCGACGCTGCCGTCCTGGCGCAGGCGCAGCGGGAGCGGGTGGCCGGCGCAGACGACCTTGAGGATCGCGCTGCCGTCCTCCTGTGGCCACAACTCGCCATAGAGAAGGGTGAGGAAGCGGCTCCGGGCTCCCTCGTCGAGGATCGCTGCGTTGAGGCGCTCCAGGACCGCAGGACCGCCGAAGCCCTCGCGGGCGAGCAGGCGCAGCGCGTGCCGGGCGAGGCCGGTGACGGCCGCGGCCTCGGGGCCCGTACCGCAGACGTCGCCGATGGCGAAGCCGTATGCGCCGTCGCGGATCGGGAAGAGGTCGTAGAAGTCGCCGCCGACTTCGTTGCCTTCGCCGGCTGCGCGGTAGATGACTTCGACCTCCACGCCCGGGACATGGGGGAGTTCCGGCGGCAGGAGGCTGCGCTGGAGGGACTGGCTGATGGCCACACGCTCGGAGTACAGACGGGCGTTGTCGAGGGCGAGCGCCGCTCGCCGGGACAGGTCTTCGGCGAGTTCCAGGATCTCCTGGCGGAAGTGGTCGTCCGAGGGTTTGCCGAGGGTCAGCATGCCGATGACGCGGTTACGGGCGACGAGCGGCAGAACGACCGTCTCGCCGCCGACCGCTGCGGCCGTGGCGAGGGTGGCGCCGATGCCGGAGGAGACCGGCGGTGTTGAGCCGAGGCCGAGTTCGCGCCTGGAGGTGCGCAGGGCCGCGCGATGGGCGGCGTCGGCCGGTGCGGTCCACACACGGGCGCCTGGGGTGGTCACCGGGTCGGGCGGATCGATCCTGGAGAGCAGGGCCTTGAGGCCGTCGATCCTCTCCTCGTCCTCGTGGAGTACGTAGCTGAGGTACGGCTCCGACGCCTGGTCGGCGATCGTGTAGACGGCGCACCAGGTGGCGAGCGTTGGGACCGTCATCTGGGCCATCAGGGCCAGGGTCTGGTCGCGGTCGAGCGTTCCGGCGAGCAGGTCGGAGGCCTCGACGAGGAAGGAGAGGGAGCCGCGTCGCAGTCGTTCCAGTTCACCGAGGCGGGCCGATTCGACGGCCAGGGCGATGCGGTCGGCGGCGAACTGGAGGCGCAGGGCCTCCTCGTTGGAGTAGCGGCCCGCGGACTCGGCGGCGACGCCGAGGGAGCCGGTGAGGCGGCCCTCGACCTTGAGCGGGACGGTGACGACCGAGCGCATGCCGGTGGAGTTGAGGAGCGGGACGGCGCCGGGGACGGCTGTGAGGTCCTCGTGGACGGCGGGCATGCGGGCAGAGCCGTAGCGTCCGGTGCCTGCTTCGACCGGCACGCGGGCGAACCGCTGGCGGGCGGAGGGCAGTCCGGTGGTGGCCCGTACTTCCAGCTCGGTCTCGTCGTCGGTGGCGAGCAGCAGGAAGGCGGCGTCGCCGTCGAGCATGTCGCGGGCGCGCTCGACGGTGCGCTGGAGGAGACCGTCGAGGTCGTCGGGCGGGGGGGAGCCGATGAAGATCTCGAAGGGGTCGGTGGTGCGGCTGTCGGCCCCGGTTTCGGTCACGGGAACGCGCTGCGGGGTCTGCAGAATGGCGCGTTCGTCGTCACGTACGAGAAGGCAGACGGTGGAGGGCTCGCCGTTGGTGTCCCGTACACGAAGGTGCGATGCGTAGACGGGGACGACGCGGCCGTCGTTGCCGCGGATGCCGTAACTGCCTTCCCAGCGGGACAGTTGGAGCGCATCGGCGATGCCGGTGCCGATGCCCGGTGTGTGCGGCCAGGCGGCGAAGTCGGTGAGGGGTTTGCCGATTACCTGGTCGGCTGCGTAGCCGAAGAGGTGCTCCGCGTCTTCGTTCCAGACGACGATCGAACCGGAGCGGTCGATCTGGGTGACGGCGACGCGTACGCGTTCGTCGGCGACCGGGAGGAGGGCGACAGGCAGCACCGGTCCGGCGGAGCGGGCGCCCACCGGGCGCTGGGGGAGGTCGAGTTGGAACCACACCTGTTTGTGGGTGGGGGTGTATTCGACGCCCCAGCGGGAGGCCATGGCGGCGCACAGGAGCAGACCGCGGCCGTTCTCGCGGTCGGGGCTGACGATGACCCGGCCGCTGCCCTGGAGCGGGATCTCCCGTTCCGGATAGCGGTCGCCGACTTCGACTCGTACGCCCTCGTCCGTACGCAGACACAGGACGTCTGCGGAGGTGCCCGCGTGCACGACGGCGTTGGTGACGAGCTCGCTGGTGAGGACGACCGCGTCGTCGACGACGTCGGAGTACCCCCATCCCTGGAGGGTGTCGCGCACAAAGGCGCGGGCAGTCGCGACGGACCGCCCGACAGGGTCGAAGCTGGCAGCCGCCCGCGCGGTGATCACAGCACTCCTCGTACGCGTCTCGACACCCGGCTCTGCCATGATGCGGCCTGCCCCTCCCGGTGCCCGGTCGTAGTACTCGTTCCACACCGCCCCCGCCGGGCGGACCGGGGCGGCTGGACAGCCGGATGCCAGGTTACTTACCTTCGCTGTCCGAGCGGATGCCGGTCGGGGCTGTTTCCGCCCACCGGGGGCGGGGACGCTATGCGAAGCTGCCGAACTGTTATGGCCGGGTTCGGCCATGGTGAAACACTGGGCAGGCTTCTGGAGAAAGCCCGGGCAGTACGGTCAACCCCTGCGGGAGGGACACGGTGGAGTCTGGCGTGGCGGCGCGTGGCAACAACACGCGCGCAAAAGGCGGACGGTCCCGGCACAATGGGACAACCGAAGTCGATTCGGCGGCCCTGAACAGGCTGCTGGCGGCTCTGGTGTCGATGCGGGACGGGAACTTCCGCCGGCGCCTGACGGTGTCGGGCGACGGCGTGATGGCCGAGATCGCCGCCGTCTTCAATGAGGTCGCCGACCGTAATCTGCACCTCACGGGTGAGCTCGCGCGCGTACGCAGGATGGTCGGGCGCGAGGGGAAGCTGACTGAGCGGCTGGAGACGGGGGCCTGCGAGGGCTCCTGGGCGGCCGCCATCGACGCCTCGAACGCGCTGGTGGACGATCTGGCGCGGCCGGTGTCCGAGGTGGGGCGGGTGCTCTCGGCGGTCGCAGAGGGCGACCTGGAGCAGCGCATGGAGCTGCGCTCGCACGCCCCTGACGGCACGGACGGGTCCGTACGGCCGCTGCGCGGCGAATTCCTGAAGGTCGCCCGTACCGTCAACAACCTGGTCGACCAGCTGTCGGCGTTCACCGACGAGGTGACGCGGGTGGCGCTGGAGGTCGGTACCGAGGGCAAGCTCGGCGGCCAGGCACAGGTGCGCGGTATGTCCGGTTCGTGGAAAGACCTCACGGATTCGGTGAATACCATGGCGTACCGGCTGACCGCTCAGGTGCGTGACATTGCTCTCGTCACCACGGCCGTGGCCAAGGGCGATCTGTCCCGGAAGGTCACCGTCCATGTGGCCGGCGAGATGCTTCAGCTGAAGAACACCGTCAACACGATGGTCGACCAGCTGTCCTCCTTCTCCTCCGAGGTGACCCGGGTTGCCCGGGAGGTGGGCACGGAGGGCGAGCTCGGCGGTCAGGCGACCGTGCCCGGTGTGGCGGGTGTGTGGAAAGACCTCACCGATTCGGTGAACACCATGGCCGGCAACCTGACCTCGCAGGTGCGCGGCATCGCCGAGGTCACGACGGCTGTCGCCAACGGCGATCTGTCGCAGAAGGTCACGGTGAGCGCGCGCGGCGAGGTGGCCCAGCTCGCCGAGACCATCAACCAGATGACCGAGACGCTGCGTACGTTCGCGGACGAGGTCACCCGGGTGGCGAGCGAGGTCGGGGCCGAGGGTCTGCTCGGCGGGCAGGCGCAGGTGCCGGGAGCCGCCGGGACCTGGAAGGACCTCACCGACTCGGTGAACACCGTCTTCCGCAATCTGACCACCCAGGTGCGGGACATCGCCCAGGTGACGACGGCGGTCGCGAACGGTGATCTTTCGCAGAAGGTCACAGTCGATGTCGCGGGCGAGATGCTGGAGTTGAAGAACACCGTCAACACGATGGTGGACCAGCTCTCGGCCTTCGGTTCCGAAGTGACGCGAGTGGCGCGGGAGGTCGGCGTCGAGGGCCGCCTGGGCGGGCAGGCCGGGGTGCCGGGTGCGGCAGGCACCTGGAAGGACCTCACGGACTCGGTGAACACCGCGTTCCGCAACCTCACCGGACAGGTGCGGGACATCGCCCAGGTGACGACGGCGGTGGCCAACGGCGACCTGTCGCAGAAGGTCACAGTCAACGTCGCGGGCGAGATGCTCGAGCTCAAGAACACCGTCAACACGATGGTGGCGCAGCTGTCCTCGTTCGCCGACCAGGTCACGCGGATGGCGCGGGACGTGGGCACGGAGGGCCGTCTCGGCGGCCAGGCGCGCGTCGACGGTGTCAGCGGTACGTGGAAGGAACTGACGGACTCCGTCAACTTCATGGCGGGGAACCTGACCTCGCAGGTGCGCCAGATCGCTCAGGTGACGACAGCGGTGGCCCGGGGTGATCTGTCACAGAAGATCGACGTGGACGCGCGCGGCGAGATCCTGGAGCTGAAGAACACCATCAACACGATGGTGGACCAGCTCTCCGCCTTCGCCGAGCAGGTGACGCGGGTGGCCCGCGAGGTGGGTACGGACGGCCGGCTCGGCGGTCAGGCGCAGGTGCCCGGCGTCGCCGGTGTCTGGCGCGATCTGACCGACTCCGTGAACGGCATGGCCGAGAACCTCACCGGTCAGGTCCGTAACATCGCCCAGGTCGCCACCGCGGTGGCCCGGGGCGACCTGTCGCAGAAGATCGACGTGGACGCACGCGGCGAGATCCTGGAGCTGAAGAACACCCTCAACACGATGGTGGACCAGCTCTCCAACTTCGCCGAGCAGGTCACCCGGGTGGCGCGCGAGGTGGGCACCGAGGGCATCCTGGGCGGCCAGGCCGAGGTGCAGGGCGTCTCCGGCACCTGGAAGGACCTCACCCAGTCCGTCAACTTCATGGCGAACAACCTGACTTCGCAGGTGCGCAATATCGCCGAGGTGACCACGGCGGTCGCCAAGGGCGACCTGTCGAAGAAGATCACCGTCGATGCCAAGGGCGAGATCCTCGAACTGGTGACGACGGTCAACACGATGGTGGACCAGCTGCTGGACTTCGCCGACGAGGTGACCAGGGTCGCCCGTGAGGTGGGTACGGAAGGTGTCCTGGGCGGTCAGGCGCGGGTGCGTGGCGTCACCGGCATCTGGAAGGACCTCAGCGACAACGTCAACCTGATGGCCAACAACCTCACCAATCAGGTGCGTAACATCGCCCGCGTCTCCGCGGCGGTCGCCAACGGTGATCTGACGAAGAAGGTGACGGTCGAGGCACGCGGCGAGGTCGCCGAGCTGGCCGAGACCGTCAACACGATGGTGACGACGCTGTCGTCGTTCGCCGACGAGGTGACCCGAGTGGCCCGCGAGGTGGGCACCGAGGGCGAACTGGGCGGCCAGGCCCATGTGCCGGGCGTCTCCGGTACGTGGAAAGACCTCACCGAGTCCGTGAACTCGATGGCGTCCAACCTGACCGGGCAGGTGCGCCAGATCGCCACGGTCACCACCGCCATCGCCAAGGGCGATCTCACCCGGAAGATCGACATCGACGCCCGGGGCGAGATCCTGGAGTTGAAGACCACCATCAACACGATGGTCGACCAGCTGTCCTCGTTCGCCGGAGAGGTCACCCGAGTGGCCCGAGAGGTGGGCACGGACGGGCAGTTGGGCGGTCAGGCCCGGGTCCGGGACGTCGACGGCACCTGGCGCGACCTCACCGAGTCGGTGAACGAGATGGCCGGGAACCTGACCCGCCAGGTGCGCGCGATCGCGGCCGTCGCGACCGCGGTGACCCGCGGCGATCTGAACCTCAAGATCGACGTGGACGCGGCCGGCGAGATCCAGGTCCTGCAGGACAACATCAACACGATGATCGCGAACCTGCGCGACACCACCCTCGCCAACGAGGAACAGGACTGGCTCAAGGGCAACCTGGCCCGTATCTCCGGTCTGATGCAGGGCCGCCGCGACCTCGACGACGTGGCCTCACTGATCATGAGCGAGCTCACGCCGGTCGTGTCGGCGCAGCACGGCGCGTTCTTCCTGGCGATGCCGACGGGCGTCGGCGCGGATGTGCCGGGGGGCGGGGAGCTGTCGTACGAGCTGTGCATGCGCGGCAGTTACGGCTACTCCGCAGGTCTGATGCCGACGTCGTTCCGTCCCGGCGAGACGCTGATCGGCACCGCGGCCGAAGAGAAGCGGACCATCCAGGTCAATGTGCCGCCGGGCTATCTGAAGATCTCCTCGGGGCTCGGGGAGGCATCACCGGCGTATGTGATCGTGCTGCCGGTGCTCTTCGAGGGGAAGGTCCTCGGTGTGATCGAGCTGGCGTCGTTCCAGCCCTTCAACCAGATCCAGCGGGACTTCCTGAACCAGATCGCCGAGATGATCGCGACGAGCGTCAACACCATCAGCGTCAATACCAAGACCGAGGTGCTGCTCAAGCAGTCGCAGGAGCTGACCGAGCAGCTGCGTGAGCGCTCGGCCGAGCTGGAGAACCGGCAGAAGGCGCTGCAGGCCTCCAATGCCGAGCTGGAGGAGAAGGCCGAGCTGCTGGCGCAGCAGAACCGCGACATCGAGGTGAAGAACACCGAGATCGAAGAGGCCAGGCAGGTGCTCGAGGAGCGGGCCGAGCAGCTCGCGGTCTCGATGCGCTACAAGTCGGAGTTCCTGGCGAACATGTCGCACGAGCTGCGTACGCCGCTGAACTCCCTGCTGATCCTGGCCAAGTTGCTTGCTGACAACGCGGAGGGCAACCTCTCGCCGAAGCAGGTGGAGTTCGCCGAGACGATCCACGGTGCGGGCTCCGATCTGCTGCAGCTGATCAACGACATCCTCGATCTGTCGAAGGTCGAGGCGGGCAAGATGGACGTCAGCCCGACCCGTATCGCTCTGGTGCAGCTCGTCGACTACGTGGAGGCGACGTTCCGGCCGCTGACCGCGGAGAAGGGTCTCGACTTCTCCGTACGGGTCTCGCCGGAGCTGCCCGCGACGCTGCACACCGACGAGCAGCGGCTGCTTCAGGTGCTGCGCAACCTCCTGTCCAACGCGGTGAAGTTCACCGACAGCGGCGCGGTGGAGCTGGTGATCCGGCCGGCGAGCGCCGATGTGCCGCAGTCGATCCGTGAGCAGCTGCTCGAGGCGGGCTCGCTGCGGGACGCGGACGGCGATCTGATCGCCTTCTCCGTCACGGACACCGGGATCGGGATCGCGGCGGGCAAGATGCGGGTGATCTTCGAGGCGTTCAAGCAGGCCGACGGCACGACCAGCCGGAAGTACGGCGGTACGGGCCTGGGTCTGTCGATCAGCCGGGAGATCGCGCGGCTGCTCGGCGGCGAGATCCATGCGGCCAGCGAACCGGGCCGCGGCTCGACGTTCACCCTCTATCTGCCCCTTCACCCGAGCGAACTGCCGCCGCAGGGCTACCCGCAGCTCGCCCCCGGCGCGGCCGACATGCAGGGCGGCATGGCCGACGACGGTGTGGAGGACCTGATCCCGCAGGGGCACCACGAGCCGTCCGGGCACATGGACGCCCACGCGGGTCCGGCTGCCCTCTTCCGGCGCCGGCGGAAGGCGCTCGGCTCCATGGAACAGCGGCACGCGCTGCCCGGCCGCCAGGGCACGGCGCCGGGAGGCCCGGAGCAGTGGGCCGGGGCGAACGGCAGCCAGGAGGTGCCGGAGGCGAGGCGCACCTTCGCCTTCGACAGCGAGAAGGTGCTCATCGTCGACGACGACATCCGCAATGTCTTCGCGCTCACCAGCGTGCTGGAGCAGCACGGCCTGTCGGTGCTGTACGCGGAGAACGGCCGTGAAGGCATCGAAGTCCTGGAACAGCACGACGATGTGACGGTCGTACTGATGGACATCATGATGCCGGAAATGGACGGGTACGCGACGACGACGGCGATCCGGAGGATGCCGCAGTTCGCCGGTCTGCCGATCATCGCGCTGACCGCGAAGGCCATGAAGGGCGACCGTGAGAAGGCCATCGAGTCCGGTGCTTCCGACTATGTCACCAAGCCGGTTGATCCGGACCATTTGCTCTCCGTGATGGAGCAATGGATGCGCGGGGAGTGAGCGATGCCCGCCCGGATCCCCGCGAGTTGCTGACTGACTGTGGCCGAAGGCGTGTGAGGCGGCGGTATTCGGGGAACCTTCTGGTCTCCCGCTACGTTTCTGCTACGTGCACAGTGACATCGCGGTGACAGGGTGTGGCGACAGGCGGGGTGCGGCTACCATGACCGGCACAAGGGCGGGCGACGCAAGGGAGTCGTCCCCTGGGGCGGCGCCCGGTGCACTTCCGGGGCGAGGAGGACGGGCCATGGTGCAGAAGGCCAAGATCCTCCTGGTCGATGACCGGCCGGAGAATCTGCTCGCGCTGGAGGCGATCCTCTCTGCGCTCGATCAGACACTGGTGCGGGCATCGTCAGGGGAGGAAGCGCTCAAGGCGCTGCTGACGGACGACTTCGCGGTCATTCTGCTGGACGTCCAGATGCCCGGCATGGACGGATTCGAGACGGCCGCGCACATCAAGCGGCGGGAACGGACCCGGGACATCCCGATCATCTTCCTCACCGCGATCAATCACGGCCCGCACCACACCTTCCGGGGTTACGCCGCGGGCGCGGTCGACTACATCTCCAAGCCGTTCGACCCGTGGGTGCTGCGCGCCAAGGTCTCGGTCTTCGTCGAGCTGTACATGAAGAACTGCCAACTGCGTGAGCAGGCCGCGCTGCTGCGCCTTCAGCTGGAGGGCGGCGGACAACCGGCGGGGGACAGCAAGGAGCCCGCGGGGCTGCTCGCCGAGCTTTCCGCACGGCTCGCGGCAGTTGAGGAACAGGCCGAGGCGCTGTCCAAACAGCTCGACGACGACGCGGCGGACGCCGCCGCCGTCGCCACCGCGGCCCATCTCGAGCGCAAACTCACTGGTTTGCGCCGGGCGCTCGACGCGCTGGAGCCCGGCGCCGGCGGTGGTACGCCGCGGCTGCCTTCGCAGAACTGAACGGGCGTCCGGAGCTTGAGGGACCGTCAGCCACCGCCTCTGAGCGACGACACGAACGGGTGAAGCAGTAGGCACACGTGTCCACTGCGGTCGACACCGGTAACCTCACCATCATGGCCTCACGTACGTCCGGCAAGGGTTCCCAGGGCACGGCGGGCACCGCGAAGCCGCGCGCCGGCCGTACGACCGGTGCCGCGAAGAAGGCGGCGCCCGCCAGGAAAGCCGCCGCGAAGAAGACCGCGCCCACGAAGAAAGCGCCCGCCAAGAAGGCTGCGGCCAAGAAGGCCGCGCCGAAGCCCGCACCGTCCCCCACCGGGGGCGTGTACCGCCTTGCGCGCGCCCTGTGGCTCGGGCTCGCCCACGCCGTGGGTGCGATGTTCCGCGGCATAGGGCGAGGCGCCAAGGGCCTCGACCCCGCGCACCGCAAGGACGGCCTCGCGCTGCTGCTCCTCGCCCTTGGGCTGATCGTCGCCGCGGGCACCTGGTCGAATCTGAGCGGCCCGGTCGGTGATCTCGTCGAGATGCTGGTGACCGGAGCCTTCGGCCGGCTGGATCTGCTCGTGCCGATACTGCTGGCCGCCATTGCCGTACGGCTGATCCTCTATCCCGAGAAGCCCGAGGCCAACGGTCGGATTGTGATCGGCCTGTCCGCCCTCGTCGTGGGCGTGCTCGGCCAGGTCCATATGGCCTGTGGCTCACCGGGCCGTGGGGACGGCACCGAGGCGATGCAGGACGCCGGCGGGCTGATCGGCTGGGCCGCGTCCAAGCCGCTGATCTTCACCATGGGCGAGGTGCTCGCCGTACCGCTGCTCGTGCTGCTCACGGTCTTCGGGCTGCTCGTCGTCACCGCGACCCCCGTCAACGCCATTCCGCAGCGGCTGCGGCTGCTCGGATCCAAGCTGGGCATCGTCGATGCGGCGTACGAGCCGGGGGCGGACGGCGAGGCCACCGACGACGAGCGTTACGACGAGCATTGGCGCCAGGCCGTGCCCGGGCGCGCGCGACGGTCGGCTGCGCGCCGTAGCGAAGCCCCCGCGGAGTACGACCCGGACCATGCCGAGCAGGAAGCGCTGTCCAGGCGCAGGCGGCCTCGCAGGCCCTCCGTGCAGCCCGCCATGGACCGGCCGATGGACGCCGTGGACGTGGCAGCGGCGGCCGCCGCCGCACTCGACGGTGCTGTGCTCAACGGCATGCCGCCCTCGCCGCTGGTCGCGGACCTCACGCGGGACGTCACCGCCGAGCGGCAGCGGGCCGCGACCCCGGTGCCGGGCGCGCGCGAGCCCGAGCCGAAGGAGAGCAGGGCGAAGGGGTCCGTACCGGATCTGACCAAGCCCGCGCCCGAGGAGTCCCAGCCCCTGCCGCCGCGCGCCGAGCAGCTTCAGCTCTCCGGCGACATCACCTACGCCCTGCCCTCCCTGGACCTTCTGGAGCGCGGCGGCCCCGGCAAGACGCGCAGCGCCGCCAACGACGCGGTCGTCGCCTCGCTCAGCAATGTCTTCATGGAGTTCAAGGTCGACGCGGCCGTCACCGGCTTCACCCGCGGTCCGACGGTCACGCGGTACGAGGTGGAGCTCGGCCCGGCCGTGAAGGTCGAGCGGATCACCGCGCTCACCAAGAACATCGCGTACGCCGTCGCCAGCCCCGACGTGCGGATCATCTCCCCGATCCCCGGCAAGTCCGCGGTCGGCATCGAGATCCCGAACTCCGACCGCGAGATGGTCAAACTCGGCGATGTGCTGCGTCTCGCGGACGCGGCGGAGGACGACCACCCCATGCTGGTCGCGCTCGGCAAGAACGTCGAGGGCGGCTACGAGATGGCCAACCTCGCCAAGATGCCGCACGTCCTGGTCGCCGGCGCGACCGGCTCCGGAAAGTCCTCCTGCATCAACTGCCTGATCACCTCGGTGATGGTGCGGGCGACTCCGGAGGACGTACGCATGGTGCTCGTCGACCCCAAGCGGGTCGAGCTCAACGCGTACGAGGGCATCCCGCACCTGATCACGCCGATCATCACCAACCCCAAGCGGGCCGCCGAGGCGCTGCAGTGGGTCGTACGCGAGATGGATCTGCGCTACGACGACCTCGCCGCGTACGGCTACCGCCATATCGACGACTTCAACCAGGCCATCAGGAACGGCAAGGTCAAGCCGCCCGAGGGCAGCGAGCGCGAGCTCACCCCCTATCCGTATCTGCTGGTGATCGTGGACGAGCTCGCCGACCTGATGATGGTCGCGCCGCGCGACGTCGAGGACGCCATCGTCCGCATCACACAGCTGGCGCGCGCCGCCGGCATCCATCTGGTCCTGGCCACGCAGCGGCCCTCGGTCGATGTCGTCACCGGTCTGATCAAGGCGAATGTGCCCTCGCGGCTCGCGTTCGCGACCTCGTCGCTCGCCGACAGCCGGGTCATCCTCGACCAGCCGGGTGCGGAGAAGCTGATCGGCAAGGGCGACGGTCTCTTCCTGCCGATGGGCGCCAACAAGCCGACGCGTATGCAGGGTGCCTTCGTCACCGAGGACGAAGTCGCGGCAGTCGTCCAGCACTGCAAGGATCAGATGGCGCCCGTCTTCCGCGAGGACGTCGTGGTCGGCACCAAGCAGAAGAAGGAGATCGACGAGGACATCGGCGACGACCTCGATCTGCTGTGCCAGGCCGCTGAGCTGGTGGTATCCACTCAGTTCGGGTCGACTTCGATGCTCCAGCGGAAGCTGCGTGTGGGATTCGCGAAGGCGGGCAGACTCATGGATCTGATGGAGTCCCGGAATATCGTCGGTCCGAGCGAGGGCTCCAAGGCGCGCGATGTGCTGGTGAAACCGGATGAGCTGGATGGAGTGCTCGCCGTGATCCGCGGGGAGTCTCACTCGTAACGGTTCCGAGGGCAACCGTTTCCCTTGGTCGTACGTCAAGTTGGAGGGAGGGACAGACAGATGTCCCACCATCGGGATGCCTGGCCATTCTGATGGCGTACAAAGTCCCTCCTCCCGGTTGCCCCACCCTTTCGTACCACCCATAGACTGAACCTCCAGCAGGTGGCTACACGCTCGAAAGGCGCCCCCGTGTCCATCGGCAACTCCCCCGAAGACGACCGGCCTTCAGTTGACCCCTCACCTGAAGACGACCGGCCTTCGATCGGACGTGCGCTCCAGCAAGCCCGCATCGCCGCAGGTCTGACCGTTGACGAGGTCAGCTCCTCCACCCGGGTGCGCATCCCGATCGTGCATGCGATCGAGCAGGACGACTTCTCCCGCTGCGGCGGCGACGTCTACGCGCGCGGGCACATCCGCACCATCGCGCGTGCCGTCGCGCTCGATCCCGATCCGGTCGTCGCGCAGTACGACGCGGACCACGGCGGACGTCCCGCCCCCACACCTGCCGCGCCGCTCTTCGAGGCAGAACGCATCCGCCCCGAACGCGGCCGTCCCAACTGGACCGCCGCCATGGTCGCCGCGATCGTCGCCGTGATCGGCTTCGTCGGCTTCACGCTCTTCAACGGCGACGACGGCAACAAGGACAACCATGTGGCCGAGGGGCCGGCGCCCCAGCAGAAGCCGACCCCGACGAAGCCCGCCACGACCAAGCCCACCAATCCCAAGCCCGACCCCTCCGACAGCGCCATCGCGGCGGTGCCGAAGGACAAGGTGACCGTGAAGCTCTCCGTCCTTGACGACAAGAGCTGGATCTCCGCCAAGTCGCACAACGGCAAGCTGCTCTTCGACGGAACCCTGCTCAAGGGCGAGTCCAAGACCTTCCAGGACGACGAGCGAGTCGATCTGATCCTCGGGAACGCCGGGGCGATCGAGCTGTATGTGAACGGCAAGAAGGTCGAGGACCAGTTCGAGACGGGCCAGGTCGAGCGGCTGTCGTACACCAAGGGCGACCCCGAGGTCGGCTAGCCGGAAGGCGTGCGGAGGGCCCAGAACCCTGGGGGCCGGGGCGTGGGTCAGGACAAAGTAGTCTTGAGCCCATGCCCGAACGCCGTACCGTCGCCCTTGTCACTCTTGGCTGCGCCCGTAACGAGGTGGACTCGGAGGAGCTCGCAGGCCGCTTGGCAGCGGACGGCTGGGAGCTCGTCGAGGAAGCCTCCGACGCGGATGTCGCAGTCGTCAACACCTGCGGATTCGTCGAAGCCGCCAAGAAGGACTCAGTCGACGCCCTTCTCGAAGCCAACGATCTCAAGGACCACGGCAGGACCCAGGCCGTGGTCGCCGTCGGCTGCATGGCCGAGCGGTACGGCAAGGAGCTGGCCGAGGCGCTGCCCGAGGCCGACGGAGTGCTCGGCTTCGACGACTACGCCGACATCTCCGACCGCCTGCAGACGATCCTCAACGGCGGCATCCACGCCTCGCACACCCCGCGCGACCGGCGCAAGCTGCTGCCGCTGAGCCCTGTCGAGCGCCAGGAGGCGTCCGATGTGGCGCTGCCCGGGCACGCACAGGCTCCCGAAACGCTGGGCCCCGAAGACCTTCCGGAAGGCGTCGCTCCCGCCTCCGGACCGCGCGCCCCGCTGCGCCGCCGGCTCGATACCAGTCCCGTCGCCTCGGTGAAGCTGGCATCAGGCTGCGACCGGCGCTGCTCGTTCTGCGCCATCCCGTCCTTCCGCGGCTCGTTCATCTCGCGCCGCCCCTCCGACGTGCTGGGCGAGACGCGCTGGCTGGCCGAGCAGGGCGTCAAGGAGGTCATGCTCGTCTCCGAGAACAACACCTCGTACGGCAAGGACCTCGGCGACATTCGCCTGCTCGAGACCCTGCTGCCCGAGCTGGCCGACGTCGACGGCATCGAGCGGGTGCGGGTGAGCTATCTGCAGCCCGCCGAGATGCGGCCGGGGCTGATCGACGTCCTCACCTCGACGCCGAAGATCGCTCCCTACTTCGACCTGTCCTTCCAGCACTCGGCGCCGGGTGTGCTGCGCGCGATGCGGCGCTTCGGCGACACCGAGCGCTTCCTGGAACTGCTGGCGACCATCCGCGCCAAGGCCCCGCAGGCCGGTGTGCGGTCCAACTTCATCGTCGGCTTCCCCGGCGAGAGCGAAGCGGACTTCGCCGAGCTGGAACGCTTCCTCACCGGAGCGCGCCTGGATGCCATCGGCGTCTTCGGCTACTCCGACGAGGACGGCACCGAGGCGGTGTCGTACGACAACAAGCTGGACGCCGACGTCATCGCCGAGCGTCTCGGCCATCTGTCGCGGCTCGCGGAGGAGCTGACCTCGCAGCGTGCCGAGGAGCGTCTCGGCGAGACGCTCGAAGTGCTCGTCGAGTCGGTGGACGGCGAGGACGGTGCGGTGGGCCGCGCGGCGCACCAGGCGCCCGAGACGGACGGTCAGGTGGTCTTCACCACGGGCGAGGGCCTCGTGCCCGGCCGTGTCGTCGTGGCAAAGGCAGTGGATACGGAAGGCGTCGACCTGGTGGCCGAATGTCTTCCCGAGGAGGCAGGCAGATGACCGGAGTGCCGGCATCCGCGGGGGGCGGCACCGGTAGGCCGACGCCCGGCGGCAAGCTGGGCGCTGCGGCCGTCAATCAGGCCAGCCTCTGGAACATCGCGAACATCCTCACCATGGTGCGGCTGGTGCTCGTGCCCGCCTTCGTCGTGCTGATGCTTCAGGACGGCGGGTACGACCCGGCCTGGCGCGCCTGGGCGTGGGCGGCGTTCGCCGTCGCCATGATCACCGACATCTTCGACGGCCACCTCGCGCGTACGTACAACCTCGTCACCGACTTCGGGAAGATCGCCGACCCGATCGCCGACAAGGCGATCATGGCCGCCGGGCTCATCTGCCTGTCGGCGCTCGGCGATCTGCCGTGGTGGGTGACCGGAGTGATTCTCTTCCGGGAGCTCGGGATCACGCTGATGCGGTTCTGGGTGATCCGGCATGGAGTAATTCCCGCCAGTCGTGGTGGCAAGATAAAGACCCTCGCGCAGGGCACGGCGGTCGGCATGTACGTGCTCGCGCTGACCGGGGCGCTGGCCACTCTGCGCTTCTGGGTGATGGCCGTGGCCGTCGTGCTGACGGTGGTCACCGGCCTCGACTACGTGCGACAGGCGATTGTGCTGAGGCGTAGGGGACTGGCGGCGGAGCGGGCCACGGCGGGGGACGCGCGGTGACGACCGCGGCTCGGGTGCTTGCTCTCCTTGCGGAGCGTGGCGAGACGCTGGCCGTCGCCGAGTCGCTCACCGGCGGTCTGGTGGCCGCCGAGCTCACTGCCGTACCCGGAGCCTCGAAGGCCTTCCGCGGCTCCGTAACGGCGTACGCAACCCCTCTGAAGAGGGATCTTCTCGGTGTCGACGAGACCCTCCTGGCGGAGCGCGGCGCGGTGGATCCCGAGGTTGCGCGGCAGATGGCGGCCGGTGTGCGGAAGACGCTCGGCGCCTCCTGGGGTATCTCGACCACGGGTGTGGCGGGCCCCGAACCGCAGGACGGACAGCCCGTCGGGACGGTCTATGTGGCGGTCGCGGGACCCGATGGCACCGGGAAGGTGGCCGCTCTGCGGTTGAACGGTGGCCGGGTGGAAATCCGTAGAGAAAGTGTACGGAGCGTGCTCGAACTGCTCTCCGGCGAACTGCACGAAAATGCGCGGACACAGGATACGGAACAGAACGGGGGGACTTGATGTTTGCAGCCCTGAGTGAACACGACATCGCTCCCCGCACGGCCGCCGCACGAGGCGGTACGGTGGGGCGTGAAGGATGCGGCTACGCGGTCCGAGGAGGGAGCCACCGATGATTCTGCTCCGTCGCCTGCTGGGTGACGTGCTGCGTCGGCAGCGCCAGCGCCAGGGCCGTACTCTGCGCGAAGTCTCCTCGTCCGCCCGAGTATCGCTCGGCTATCTCTCCGAGGTGGAGCGGGGGCAGAAGGAGGCTTCCTCCGAGCTGCTCTCCGCGATCTGCGACGCGCTTGACGTACGGATGTCCGAGCTCATGCGTGAAGTGAGCGACGAGCTGTCGCTGGCCGAACTGGCCGAGTCGGCAGCGGCCACTGAGCCGGTGCCTGCGCCAGTACGCCCGATGCTCAATTCCGTCTCCGTGACGTCGGTGGCGGGTGTGCCGACGGAGCGGGTGACCATCAAGGCGCCTGCGGAGGCGGTCGACGTAGTCGCCGCCTGATCCGTACGGCTTGGTTTGCAGCTGAGCCCCGATTGGTACTCGAGTGCCGGTCGGGGTTTTCGCTTTCCCCGGATGCGCTCGATGCCCCGGATGCCCGATTTGTGACGGCTGTGTAATCGTGGGCAGGTAGTTGCGATGAGCTGCGAACCGAGTGGAGGACACGGATGTCTGTCGTGAAGAGCTCTCTGTCGGAGGCGGACCTCAAGACGGTCGGCGATGCGCTGCGAGGCGCGCTCGTGGATCTCGTGGATCTCGCCCTGGTGGCGAAGCAGGTCCACTGGAATGTCGTGGGCCCGCGCTTCAGGTCCGTACATCTACAGCTCGACGAGGTGGTGGACACCGCGCGCCAGCACTCCGACACGGTGGCCGAGCGGGCTTCGGCGATGGGGGTGACGCCGGACGGGCGGGCCGCGACGGTGGCGAAGCAGAGCGCGATCGGCGCGGTGCCGGAGGGTTGGATCAAGGACGGGGACGCCGTGCGGACGCTGGTGGACGCCCTGGGAGCGGTGATCGCACGGATGCGGGAGCGGATCGAGGTGACCGCGGATCCGGATCCGGTGAGCCAGGATGTGCTGATCGGGCTGACGGCGGACCTGGAGAAGCACGCGTGGATGTTCCAGGCGGAGAGCGCGTAGGGCCGGCTCGCGGGCTGGGCTGCGGACTGCGGGCTGCGGTTTCCCGGCGCAGTCTGGGGTGAGGCGATCGGCGCCGCCCTGTGCGCCGGGTTGGCCTCCGGTGCGCCCTCCCAGTGGGTGATTGCGCCGGTCTAGCGTGGTCCGGAGGAGGCAGCCATGGCAGTACGCGGGGTCGCCCTCGTGCCGGTGGTCGCCCTCGGGCTGGTGGCGGGCGGGCTGTGGTGGTGGGCCGTGCTGCGGCTGGTGATCGTGCCGGAGCAGGCGGGTCTTGTGGAGGGCGCGGTGGCAGTGGGCGGATGGGGCCTGAGCCTGCTGCCCGTGCATGTGACGGCGTCCCGCGGGGCCGGGATCAGGGTGGGCGGGGCCGGGGTCACCAGGGCATCGCGACGCCGCCGTTCGGGCGGAGGATCTGGCCCGTCGTGAAACTGGACGCGTCCGAGGCCAGATGAAGCACCGTATGGGCGATGTCCTCGGGCTCGCCGACGCGGCGCAACGGGGACAGCCGGACCATCGCAGCCTCGGCCTGGTGCTGCAGCGTCGCGTCATGGCGGTCGGTCATCGGGGTGCGGACCCAGCCGGGGGCTACGGCGTTGACCCGGATGGAGTGCCGGCCGAGCTCTGTCGCGAGGGTCTTGGTCAGCTGGACCACCGCTGCCTTGGCCACGCTGTAGCAGAGCAGACCCGCACTCGCGGCATCCACGGCGCCGGAGGCCATGGTGACGATGGAACCGGGTGTGCCCGCCGCGATCATCACGCGGGCCGACTCCTGGCAGGCGTACAGAATCCCCTTGAAATTGACCGCGAGCACGCGGTCCAGGTCTTCGTCCCTCGTCTCAAGGACCGTGCTGCTGTGCATGATTCCGGCGACGGCGGCCAGGATGTCCAGTCGACCGGTACTCGCGATGTGCTCGATCGCGGCCTTCAGCTGGGCGCGGTCGCTGACGTCGAGGAGGTGGGTGTGCGCCGTGCCGCCCGCGTCCGAGATCAGGGACCGGGTCTCGTCGAGGCCCTTCTCGTCGATGTCGGCGCAGTGCACGGTGGCGCCCGCCTCGGCGAGCAGGACGGCACTGGCGCGGCCTATGCCGCCGGCGGCGCCGGTGATGAGAGCGGTGCGGCCGGTGAGGTCGTACGCCGTGAGGGGCATGCCGGGACGGTACGACTGGATCTGACGGTCCGTCAACTAGTCGTGAACCAGTGTGTGGGATCAGGGAATGGGTCCGGACTGGCAGCCCGGGCACCAGTACGTGGGGCGTTCGCGGCTGCCGTCGCCCTGGTCCGCCTTGCGGATCGCGGTGCCGCAGCGCAGACAGGGCTGGCCCTCGCGGCCGTAGACATGCAGACGGGGACGGTGGCCGGCGCCGCGGGTGGTGGCTGTCGTCTGCCGGTCGAAGCTGTCCTTGTTCGCTTCCAGGAGGCGGTGGGCGGTGGCGACGAGGCGCGCGGGGGTATCGGCGGGGAGCTCACCGACCGGAAGCCACGGAGTCACCCGGGCCAGAAAGGCCAGCTCCGATTTGTAGACATTGCCGATGCCGGCGAGATTGCGCTGGTCGAGCAGGGCCTCGCCGAGCGGGCGGGCGGGGTCCGCGAGGAGATTGGCCACAGCGATGTCCGCGTCCCAGTCGGGACCCAGCAGGTCCGGGCCGAGATGGCCGACCGCCTGGCTCTCGTCGGCTGTACGGAGCAGTTCCAGGACGGGCAGCCGGTAGCCGACGGCGGTGTGGGCGACATTGCCGAGGATCGCGCGGATCTGGTGCGTGGGGCCGCCGCGCCAGCGCTCGCCGGTGCCGTACACCTGCCAGGAGCCCTCCATGCGCAGATGCGAGTGGAGGGTGAGGCCGCCCTCGATACGGGTGAGCAGATGCTTGCCGCGCGGGGTGACGTCCAGGACGGTCCGCCCGGTGAGATCGGCGGTGGCGAAGCGCGGAACGCGCAGATCGGACCGGGTGAGGGTCTGCCCTGCCAGGGCGGTGTGCAGGCGCTGTGCGGTCTGCCAGACGGTGTCTCCTTCGGGCATGGCATCCATGATGCGGGACGCGAGGGTCTGCGGCGGGGCTGTCCCCAACCCCGCCCCTTCCCGAACCAGGGCTCCGCCCCGGACCCCGGATGCGACCTTCGGCCGCATGTCGTTCACGCCGGACGGGCTGAAATGTGCGGCCGAGCCGCACATTTCAGCCCCGCCGGCGCTTGAGGACCCGGACCGGTCGAGCACGAGATACACCCGGGCACGGGCCCCGGTGAGCTGCTGCTTCTT
>NZ_JBEXEX010000082.1:0-18479 GCF_040606445.1 Streptomyces sp. NPDC005408
AACCCCATTTTACACTCTCCTCCCCTCCCCTCTTTTTTTTGGTTTTGGGGGGGGGGGGGGGGGGGGGTGGGGGGGGGGGGGGGGCCCCCCCCCCCCCCCCACCCTACGGCCGCCGGACCTCGAACTGGAAGCAGCCGTACTCCACCGCCCTGACGTGGACCAGCACCACCCCCGGGTCCGCAAACGCCTCCCCCAGCGCCTCGTCGAACGCCTCCGTCGCCGCCTCCGGGATCTCCAGGAGGCGGCCCCCCGCGATGTGCCCCTCCGCGTCGTACCGCCGCAGCGTCCGCAGCGCGCCCGGCCGGGCGAAAGGGTAGCCGTCCCGCTCGCCGGGGCCCTCGCACTCCTCGGCGTGGATGAAGACCGGGCCCTGCTCGTCGTACGCACGGGGCCTGGCCCAGGTCTTCGCGGCCCAGCGGCGCAGCGGTGCGTACGAGACGAGGGCGATCCGCTCTCCGGTCGCGCTCGGCCGCAGACAGCAGCGCAGCGGGGCGCCCCCCTCGGTGTCGGTGTACGGGACGCACGCGCGGCCCGCGTCGTCGGTGTCGCGGAGCTGATTGAGTGCGGCGGGCTCGATGGGACGCGCGGTCCAAAGTGTCTCGTTCATGGGTTCAGCGTGGCGCTTCCGGGGCCCTGATTCCGGCGGAAAACGGACATGGAATTCGGCTCCGCAACACCGGGCCGAACCCTCGCTCCACGAGGCCCGGATTAAGGGCGGACAGCCCACCCGCACCCCGTGGAAAGATGGCCGCAAACGTCACGAAACCGAGGAGATGACAGCGTGCCTGGCACGAATCTGACCCGCGAAGAGGCGCAGCAGCGGGCGAGCCTGCTGACCGTCGACTCGTACGAGATCGACCTCGACCTGAGCGGCGCGCAGGAGGGCGGGACCTACCGGTCCGTGACCACAGTGCGCTTCGACTCCGCCGAGGAGGGTGCGGAGAGCTTCATCGACCTGGTGGCTCCGGCCGTGCACCAGGTGGTGCTGAACGGCAAGGCGCTGGACGTCGCCGCTGTCTTCCGGGATTCCCGGATCGCGCTGGCGCAACTGCACGCGGGGCCGAACGAGCTGAAGGTCGTCGCCGACTGCGCGTACACCAACACCGGTGAGGGTCTGCACCGCTTTGTCGACCCGGTGGACCAGCAGGCATACCTCTACACGCAGTTCGAGGTGCCGGACGCGCGCCGCGTCTTCGCCTCCTTCGAACAGCCGGACCTGAAGGCGACGTTCCAGTTCACCGTGAAGGCCCCCGAGGGCTGGACGGTCGTCTCGAACTCCGCCACCCCTGAACCCAAGGACAACGTCTGGCACTTCGAGCCGACGCCCCGTATCTCCAGCTACATCACGGCGCTGATCGTCGGCCCCTACCACTCGGTGCACAGCAGCTATGAGAAGGACGGCCAGTCCGTCCCGCTCGGTGTCTACTGCCGCCCCTCGCTCGCCGAGTTCCTCGACTCCGACGCGATCTTCGAGGTCACCCGCCAGGGCTTCGAGTGGTTCCAGGAGAAGTTCGACTACGACTATCCCTTCGCCAAGTACGACCAGCTCTTCGTGCCGGAGTTCAACGCGGGCGCGATGGAGAACGCGGGCGCGGTCACCATCCGCGACCAGTACGTCTTCCGCTCGAAGGTGACGGACGCGGCGTACGAGGTGCGTGCGGAGACGATCCTGCACGAGCTGGCCCACATGTGGTTCGGCGACCTGGTCACCATGGAGTGGTGGAACGACCTCTGGCTGAACGAGTCGTTCGCCACCTACACCTCGATCGCGTGCCAGGCCTACCACCCGGACTCGAAGTGGCCGCACTCCTGGACCACCTTCGCCAACTCCATGAAGACCTGGGCGTACCGGCAGGACCAGCTGCCGTCGACCCACCCGATCATGGCCGAGATCCGCGACCTCGACGACGTACTCGTGAACTTCGACGGCATCACGTACGCCAAGGGCGCGTCGGTGCTCAAGCAGCTCGTGGCGTACGTCGGTCAGGACGAGTTCTTCCGCGGTGTGCAGGCCTACTTCAAGGCCCACGCCTTCGGCAACACCAGGCTCTCCGACCTGCTGGGCGCGCTGGAGGAGACCTCCGGCCGTGATCTGAAGACCTGGTCGCAGAAGTGGCTGGAGACCGCAGGCATCAACATCCTGCGCCCGGAGCTGGAGCTCTCGGAGGAGGGTTACGTCACCTCCTTCTCCGTACGCCAGGAGGCCCCGGCGCTGCCCGCCGGCGCCAAGGGTGAGCCAACGCTGCGCCCGCACCGGATCGCGATCGGCTGCTACGACCTCGACGAGAGCGGCAAGCTGGTCCGTACGAGCCGGATCGAGCTGGACGTGGACGGCGAGCTCACCGATGTGCCGTTCCCGCAGAACACCCGCCGTCCCGCGGTGATCCTGCTCAACGACGACGATCTGTCGTACGCGAAGGTCCGCCTCGACGAGGAGTCGCTGCGGGTCGTCACCGAACACCTCGGCGACTTCACCGAGTCGCTGCCGCGCGCGCTGTGCTGGGCGTCCGCCTGGGACATGACGCGTGACGGCGAACTCGCCACCCGCGACTACCTGGCGCTGGTCCTCTCCGGCATCGGCAAGGAGTCGGACATCGGCGTCGTGCAGTCGCTGCACCGCCAGGTGAAGCTCGCGATCGACCTGTACGCGGCGCCGGAGTGGCGCGAGGCGGCGCTCACGCAGTGGACGGACGCGACGCTGGCGCATCTGCACGCGGCCGAGCCCGGCAGCGACCACCAGCTGGCATGGGCGCGCGCCTTCGCGGCGACCGCGCGCACGCCGCAGCAGCTGGACCTGCTGCAGGCGCTGCTCGACGGCACCGAGACGATCGAGGGCCTGGCGGTGGACACCGAGCTGCGGTGGGCCTTCGTGGAGCGGCTCGCGGCGGTCGGCCAGCTGGACGAGGACGAGATCGCGGCCGAGTACGAGCGGGACAAGACGGCGGCGGGCAAGCGTCACGCGATGACGGCGCGCGCGGCCCGGCCGACCGCCGAGGCGAAGGCCGAGGCCTGGGCGTCGGTCGTGGAGTCCGAGAAGCTGCCGAACGCCGTGCAGGAGGCGGTCATCTCGGGCTTCGTGCAGACCGACCAGCGCGAGCTGCTGGCCCCGTACACCGAGAAGTACTTCGCGGCGGTCAAGGACGTCTGGGACTCGCGCAGCCACGAGATCGCGCAGCAGATCGTGGTCGGTCTCTACCCCGCGCTCCAGGTCTCGCAGGCCACGCTGGACGCGACGGACGCATGGCTGGAATCGGCCGGCCCGAGCCCCGCGCTGCGGCGGCTCATCTCGGAGTCGCGCGCGGGCATCGAGCGTGCGCTGAACGCGCAGGCGGCGGACGCGGCCGCCGCATAACCGTCCAGGTCCTGTCCGGCCGATCTCGCCGGGCTCGCGTGCCCCGGCACGCACGCTCGCTGATCCGGTCCGATCGACCGGACGGGACCTCACCGCACAACCGCGCAGGCAGGCGCCCCGGGCCGAATGGCCTGGGGCGCATTCCGTTTCAGGGTGCGCGTGAACATCCCGCCAATTCAATGACCCGGCGTCATCTCCCTTAACCACAGCGAGATATGCTCCCGCCAATCGTCATATGATCTTTCCGGTTCGATGGTTTGAGGGTGCTGATGGTTCGACAAGAAAAGTCGACCGGAAGTCCGCGGAATGCGGCCGCATTCGGGTGGCTCCTGCCCGTCGCCGTGACCGCCGCGGGCACTGTGCTGGCCGCTGTCCTGGTCCCCGCCACGGCGCGCACCGCCGTGGTCTGGATCGGCGTCGCGGCCGTCGCACTCGTCGCCGTCGCCTGCGCCGAAGTGGCGCGGCGAGGCCGGCGGATCGAGGAGCTGAGCGCCCGGCTCGCCGAGCGGGAGGCTGTGCTGTCACGGCAGCAGGCCGAGACCGCACGGCTGGCCGGCGAGCTGCTGCCACAGGTGGTGGAGCGGCTGCGCAAGGGCGAGTTCCCCGAGGACGTGCTCGAATCGCTCGACGCCCCGGCCGAGCATCAGGCGGTGCTGAGCTCGGTGCTCGACGCGGTCGTCGCCGAGGAGGATCTGCGCGAGTCCGCACAGCGCGCCTTCGTGAACATCGCCCGTCGAGTGCAGGCCATCGTCCACCAACAGGCTCAGGAACTGCGGGAGATGGAGGACCGGCACGGCAAGTCGCCCGAGGTCTTCGGCGATCTGCTGCGGATCGACCACGGCACCGCCCTGATCGGCCGGCTCGCCGACTCCATCGCCGTGCTCGGCGGTGCGCGGCCCGGCCGCCAGTGGAGCAAGGCCGTACCGCTCTACAGCGTGATGCGCGGCGCCATGTCGCGGATCATCGACTACCAGCGCGTGGAACTCCACTCGGTCTCCGAGGTCGCCGTCGTCGGCACCGCCGTCGAGCCGCTGATCCATGCGCTCGCCGAGCTGCTCGACAACGCGACCCGCTACTCACCGCCGCAGGCCAAGGTCCATCTGACCGCCGTCGATGTGCAGTCTGGCATCGCCATCGAGATCGAGGACGGCGGTGTGAGCATGAGCGAGGAGGCCCGCAAGCGGGCCGAGCGCATGCTCCGCCAGGCCCAGCAGGGCATCGATGTCAACGACCTGGGCGAGACGCCCCGCCTCGGTCTCGCCGTTGTCGGCCGGCTGTCGCAGGTGTACGGATTCCAGGTCTCGCTGCGCTCGTCGGCCTACGGCGGTGTGCGTGCCGTACTCGTCGTCCCGCAGGCACTGATCACCACCACGTCGTCGGCGACCGGTCTGGCGCACGGCATCGGCGCGTCCTCCGGCCCCCGCGTGGCCGGCACGGTCACCGAGCAGCGCCCGTCGAGGCCGGTGACCGGACCCGCCCTCCACGCCCAGGTGGAGCCGCACCCCCACGCGGACGCAGAGGTCTCCGTCGTGAACGAACGGACCCCGACCGGTCTGCCGCAGCGGCGCCGCAAGGCCCCCGTCACCGACCCTGCCGCGACCGGCGAGCCCGAGCCGGAGGCAGCACCCGCGGTGCAGCCCGGCATGTGGCTGAGCGCCTTCCAGAGCGGCCTCGCCGGTGAGACCACCCAGACGAGCAAGGGAAACACGCAGCCATGATTCAGCAGCATTCCACCCAGACCAACATGGACTGGATGCTCAAGGACCTGGCAGAGGGCGTACCCCAGACCAGAAACGTGGTCGTTCTGTCCGCCGACGGGCTGCGCATGGCGCAGTACGGCGCGGACACCGACACCGCGGACCGGCTGGCCGCCGCCTGCGCCGGGCTGCAGAGCCTCGCGGGCGCCGTTGCCTCCGAACTGCCGCACAGCGACGGCCGGATGCACCTCGTCGTCATCGAGATGAGCGGCGGCTTCTTCTATCTGATGGCGGCGGGCCCGGGCGCGTTTCTCGCCGTGCTGGCCGACGAAGGGGTCGACGCCGGGCTGATGGGACAGCGGATGCGGGACCTCGTGCTGCGGATCGGAGAGCACATGAGCACGCCGCCGCGGCACGAGGGGCACACCGCGTGAGCAACCCGGGCGGGGACTGGGAGGAGAACAGTCCCGAGCGGCTCTACGTCATCACGGGCGGCCGCAGCGGCTCCTCCGCGCCCACCGCACTCGACCTGGTCACGCTGATCGTGGCCAAGTCGGGTTCTCGCCCCGGTATGCAGCCCGAGCAGGCCGCGATCATCCGGCTCTGCCAGGCTCCGCTCTCGGTGGCCGAGATCTCCGCGTATCTGAGCCTTCCGGTGAGCGTCGTCGCCGTGCTGCTCAGCGATCTGCTGGCCGAGGACCGGGTACTGGCCCGCGCACCCGTCAAGCCCGCCAAACTCCCCGACCGCGCTTTGATTGAGGCAGTGATCGATGGACTTCAGAAGCTCTGAGCAGGCCGTTGGGCCGCGCAGCGAGGACGTGCTGCCGGAGACGGCCACCGCCGCCGTCAAGGTGGTCATCGTGGGCGGCTTCGGAGTCGGCAAGACGACCCTGGTCGGCTCGGTGAGCGAGATCCGGCCGCTGACCACCGAGGAGACGATGACCCAGGCCGGGGCCGGCGTCGACGACACGGCGGGTGTGGAGCGCAAGACCTCGACGACCGTCGCCATGGACTTCGGCCGCATCAGCATCAACGAGGAGCTGGTGCTGTACCTGTTCGGCACGCCTGGTCAGGAGCGCTTCTGGTTCCTGTGGCGCGGGCTGTTCGAGGGTGCCCTGGGCGCGGTGGTGCTGGTCGACACCCGCCGCCTCGAGGTCAGCTTCGACGTCATCGGCCGCCTGGAGGAGCGCGGGGTGCCGTTCGTGGTGGCCGTCAACTCCTTCCCGGACGCGCCGGTTTATCCGCTGGACGAGGTGCGGGGCGCCCTCGATCTGCCGGCGTCCGTACCGATCGTCGACTGCGACGCGCGTACGCGCGCGTCCAGCCGCGACGTGCTGATGACGCTGATGCGGTATCTGCAGTCTCTTGCCGTTGCCAAGGAGGCCTCGTGACCACGCCCACGCCCCCGCCGGGCTGCCCCGCGCACCGGCTGTACGGCCCGGAGGCCGAGGCCGATCCCACGGGCCTGTACGAGAAGCTGCGCGCCGAGCACGGCGCGGTGGCCCCGGTCCTCGTCCAGGGCGACCTGCCGGCCTGGCTGGTGCTCGGGCACCGGGAGAACCTGGATGTGGCCCGTACGCCCTCGCGGTTCTCTCGCGACTCGCGCCGCTGGCGCGACATGCAGGACGGCAATGTCCCGGCGGACCATCCGCTGACGCCGGTCGCCGCCTGGCAGCCGGTGTGCAACTTCGCCGACGGCATGGAGCACGAGCGGCTGCGCGGTGCGGTCACCGAATCCCTGGAGCGCTTCGACCGGCGCGGAATCCGCCGCTATGTGAAGCGTTTCGCGGACCAGCTCATCGACTGCTTCGCCGAGCGCGGACGGGCCGATCTGGTCACGGACTTCGCGGAGCCGCTGCCCATGCTGGTGATGACCCAGCTGGTCGGCATGCCCGACTCCTACGGCCCGCGCCTGGTCGAGGCTGCCCGCGACATGATCAAGGGCACCGAGACCGCGGTCGCCAGCAACGAGTACGTCACCGTTGCGCTGAAGGCGCTGGTGGAGCGCAAACGGGCCGTGCCCGGGCGGGACTTCGCCTCCTGGCTTCTCGAGCACTCCACCTCGCTCACCGGGGACGAGATCATCGAGCATCTGCGGCTGGTGCTGATCGCCGCGTTCGCCACCACCGCGAACCTGATCGCCAACACCCTTCGCATGGTGCTCACCGACCGCCGCTTCCGCGCCAGCCTGTCGGGCGGCCACATGACGCTGCCGGACGCGCTGGAGCAGGTGCTGTGGGACGAGCCGCCGCTCGCCACGGTGCTGGGCCGCTGGGCGACCGGCGACACCGAACTGGGCGGCCGGCAGATCAAGGCCGGCGACATGCTGCTGCTCGGCCTCGCGGCGGGCAATGTCGACCCGGAGATCCGGCCGGACCTGTCGCAGCCCGTGCACGGCAACCGTTCGCACCTGGCGTTCAGCGGAGGGCCGCACGAGTGCCCGGGCCAGGACATCGGCCGGGCCATCGCCGACACCGGCATCGACGCACTCCTAGCCCGGCTGCCTGACCTCCAACTGGGCGTCTTGGTGGCCGAGTTGAGCTGGGAGTCGTCCCTGATGTCCCGGCAGCTGATTGCGCTGCCCGTGTCGTTCACTCCGGGCGGTTCCTCCGTCACGGCGTCCTCGGCCGTGCCCGGTACGCCCAAGGCGGAACCGCTGCCCCAAGCAGTCGTGCCGCCCGCCCCGGCCCCGGCTCCGGCTCCCCGGGACAGCGGACGGACGGCACGTTCTTGGTGGGCCCGACTGCTGCGCCGCTGACCGTCAGGCGTCGAGCTGCTGCCACCACCAGGCGATCGCCGGGATCGGCAGCGGCTCGGCGCTCGGGTCGCTCGGGGTGTCCCGCCAGGTGATGTCGTACGAAGCACCCTCGGCCGGAAGCTCGTTGCGGTTGCGCGGGCTGGCGTAGCGAGGCGCCAGGTTCTGCCATTCGATACAGCCGGACACATAGTGGCCGAGCGAGTCGAGGTAGCGGGTGAGCTGCTCGTCCGCGCCGGTGCAGAGCTGCTCCCTGAGCCGTACGAAAAGGGTCATGGCCCGGTCCCGCAGGGCCACCGCGGGCACGATCGCCTCGGCCGGTGTGCATCCCTCGTGCCGGGCGACCACATTGAGCAGGTTCTGCTCCCAGGGGTCCTGGTGGTCCTCCTTGTTGTACGAGTAGAGGTCGTTGTCGCAGGAGACGATGAAGCCTGCGGCGTCGGTCAGCGCCTGGACCGGAGCCGAGTACAGAACGTCTGCCGGCACGTGGATGCCGTTGGCCGCGTCGCACCAGGTGAGTGTGAAGCGGGTGCCGTTGACGGACATCCGCATCGCCGCGAAGTCGTTCAGGCTCGGCATGACGTTCCGCTCGGCGTTGGAGGTCTGCCAGCCCGCGCCGAAGAGCCAGTCCCTGGTGCCCTCGGTGAAGCGGCGCAGCTGGAAGGGCGTGAGCATGGCCCGGGTCCGTGCCACCAGATCGTCGAGCGCGGTGGTGAGCGGGCCCTTGGGCAGCAGCTGCGATCCCGGCGCCTCGATGGCACGCACCAGGCGCACGCTGTGGTCGGCGATGTCGGCGGTCCGGGTGGCGGTGGAGCCGGAGTCCTGCCAGTCGTCGACGGCGTTGGCCCAGTAGTTCCACTCGATGAACAGCAGGATCGGCTCGACGTCGCCGTAGGGAATGATCCGGCTGGTGAAGTCGGCGCTGTGGGTGGCGAGCCCCCAGGCGCGCTCGGTGGCGTCGGGATAGATGCCGAATTCGTCGATCCAGGCGACGGCGCGCTCCTCCAGCTCGGCCGCCTTGGCGTGGATCAGCTTCTCGTTGAAGGGGCAGTAGAACGGCGGCAGTTGCCAGCCGATCCGGGAGGCGCCACTGTCCTTCGCGTACACGGGAGGCATCGGTCAGTGGCCCCCGCCCAGCCGGAAGAGAAGCAACCGGGTCTCCATCGCGTGGTCGCGCCAGACGCGGAAGAGTTTGCCGTGCGTGATCGTCGACTCCATCAGCCGCTCACGGGACCAGGCGTGGCGCTCGACTCCGTGCTCCGCCCGCTCCAGCTCCGCGGTGTTCCAGGCCATGGACTGCACCCAGAACTCGGCGACCCGATCGGTGACGTCCTCGTCCTGCTCCAGCTCGAAGCCGGCCGCCTCGGCGGCGTATATGTACTCGCTGAGGGTGCCCAGCCGAGTCTTGTAGTAGCCGTCGATGAAGTCGGTCCACTCGGGGCGGCAGATGAAGTGCTCCTGGATTCCGAACCAGCCGCCGGGTCTCAGGGATGCGGCCACGACCTGGAAGAGGCGCTCGCGGTCCATGTAGCCGGAGCTCTCGTTGGCGTACGCGGCGTCGTACTTCTTCTTGCCCGGGGTGAAGTCGTGAACGTCAACGAGGCGAGGCCTGACGCGGCCGGTGACGCCCGCCTGCCGGGCGAGATCCTCGATGAGGGGGATGTGTTCACCTGCGACGGTGAGTCCGGTGACCTTGGCGCCGTGCTCCTGTGCCCAGTAGATCGAGCCGCCACCGACGCCGCAGCCTATGTCGAGGAGGCGGCCGGGCGGTGCGGTGTACGCGCCCCAACTGCGGGCCGCGTGTTCGACTATGGCCTCCTGGGAGGCGACGATGCGCTGCTTCAGCGCACGCTGGGAGACGGTGGTGTTGGGAGCCTCGCCGGGGGCGAAGAGACCCATGTGGAAGTGGATACGGGGACCGGGGCCGTACTTGTGCAGGATGTCTTCGGTCTTGCGCGAGTAGTAGATCGGCACTTGTGTCTCGTCGAATCTGACGAGGCTGTTCTCCATCGGGTCTCCGTGCGTCCTGAGTGGGGGTGACAGGGCGCATCAACTCTGCCCGAAAATGATCGTTTCCGTCACCCCCGTCTCAGCCGTCACACCGTCAATTTAGCGATACAGCAACAATGTTCACCTGCTGGGTGTCCGGAGAGAGTCACTGATCAGACGGCGCGGAGTCCGCCCGGCGTGCGGCCGGTGAGACGGTCCAGTGCGGCGGATGTGACGTTGTCGGCCGGGAGATGGACCAGAAGCCGCTGGTCGTCGTCGGCGGGCAGCTCGAGAGTTTCGTATGCCAGGCGAAGCTCGCCCGCCTCGGGATGCACCAGCCGTACGATGCCGCTGGACTCGGGCAGGCCGGGTACGGACTCCACCCGCTCGGCGAAGGCCGCGCCCGCGGTGAGCGCCAGCTCGTCGGCCAGCGCGCCCACATGGGGATCAGTCCGGAACGGCCCCTGCTTGAGCGCGGCGACCTGCTGGTCCGCCACACGGGCCCAGTCCGGATAGGCGGCCCGTGCCCGTTCGTCGGTGAAGACGAAGCGCGCGAGGTTGGGCGGGCTGCCGTCCAGGAGTCCGATCGGGCGCGCGAGCCGCTCGTACGCCTGAGTCCAGGCGAGGATCTCGCTCGCCCTGTTGATCAGCAGGGCGGGCGCAGGCTCGAGACGGTCGAGCAGAGCCTGCACGGTGGGGCGCACGGTGCGGTTGGGCGATGCGCCGCCCATGCAGGTGAAGCCGCGGTCGGCCGCCTTGGTGAGGCGGTGCACATGGATACGTTCGCTCGCGCTCAGCCGCAGCACGTCGGCCAGCGCGGAGAGCACCTGCGCGGACGGCCGGCGGTCGCGGCCCTGCTCGAGCCGGGTCACGTATTCGACACTGACCCCGGCGAGCGTGGCGACCTCGGTCCGGCGCAGCCCGGGCGTACGCCGCCGGGCTCCGGCGGGCAGCCCGACCTGCGCGGGGGTGACGGCCTCGCGGCGCGTACGCAGGAAGATGCCCAGCTCGTTGTCGCTCACCTTTCGAACGTAACAGCCGGAGCGGACGGGAGGGTGGCCCTGCTGCTACCAGCATCGGGGCGGCCTTCCTGGGGTGGCGCGGGACGGGCAGTTTGTTCTGCGTGACCGCCAGGGTCGCCCCGAAACCTTCCGGACGGAGCACAGTCATGACCAGTGACACCCTCAACCTCGTAGTGATCATCGGCAGTGTCAGGGAGGGCCGGTTCGGCCCGGTGGTGGCGCAGTGGTTCGCCGAACAGGCAGAGCAGCACGGCCGGTTCGCGGTCGACGTCATCGACCTCGCGGACACACCACCCCCCCTGGAACTGCCGCCGACCCCTCCGGCGCTCCAGCCCGACATGGACCGCCCGGCGGAGCTGGCGGACCTCACCCGGCGGCTCGGGGCGGCCGACGCGTTCGTCGTGGTGACCCCGGACTACAACCGCAGCTTCCCGGCGTCGCTGAAGGCGGCCATCGACTGGCACTACACCGAGTGGCAGGCGAAGGCGATCGGCTTCGTCGGCTACAGCGGGGCGAGCGGCGGGCTTCTGGCGATGGAACAGCTGCGCCAGGTCTTCAGCGAACTGCATGCGCATACGGTCCGGGACTACGTCTCGTTCCCGAGGTACTACGAACTCTTCGCCCCTGACGGCACGTTGCACGCCCCGGACGCCCCGAACGCAGCGGCGAAGGTGATGCTGGACCAGCTGCTCTGGTGGTCCGAGGCCCTCCACGCGGCGAGGCAATCCAGCCCCGCCGGCGTTTGAGCGCACGGGGGTTCGGGGGCGGAGCCCCCGCACGGGGTCCGGGCGGGGCCCCTGGGTCCTGTCCGGTCGATCAGGCCGGATCAGTGAGCGGCCCGCCGCGGAGCGGCTGATGTCACTGCGGTGCGTGCGATCGCAAGGCGGAGGAAGGAGCCGACGCGGAGCGTCGGCGACTGACGACAACGCAGCGTGGGGGCACCTCCCGTGCCCGAAGGGCTACGGGGGAGTGCGTGCCAGGGCACGCGAACCCGGCAAGATCCCAACGGCACCCCCTGAAGCGTAGCCGGGACGCGTCAGGCGTCCAGGCCCGGGAGGTCGAGCGGCGCAGGGCAGATCCTGCGGCCGTGGTGGTCGAAGACATACAGATGCGCGAGATCGACGAGGAGCGGCACCTGCGCGCCGGTGCGCAGCCACACATCGGGTCCCGTCCGCACGACCAGATCGCTCGTGGCCACGGCCGGGCGCTCGGCGGCGAGGGTCTGTGGCCGCGGCTCCGGGTCGTCCAGCGCCACGACCGGCCCCGAGACATGGGCGACCGCGCGCTCCTTGAGCCGGGTCAGCATGCCGGGGCCACTGCGGCTCCGGCGCCTGCGTACGGAGCCCTGCGGCCGGGGCGACTCCAGGTCGGCGACCACGGCAGGCTGCGAGCCGGTGTTGAAATACACCAGTGCCTCATGGCCCTGGTACTCCATGTGCTCGACGATGCCGGTCAGCGCGACCTCTCCCGGACGGGCCTGGCTCGGCGGAGCGATGCGGGTGGCCTCCGAGCGCAGGCCGACGATGATCTGCCTGCCCTGCTGAATACGGAGCAACTGGTGGTCGGCGCTGAGCGGTTCGGGCAGCGGAAGCCGCTGTCTGCCGAGGTCGATGGACATCCGGCCGTCCAGCGGCGCATAGACGACGGCCTGCAGCAGATTGATGCGCGGTGTGCCGATGAACGCGGCGACGAAGACGTTCTCGGGCAGGGCGTAGGTCTCGCGCGGGGTGCTCACCTGCTGGAGTACGCCGCCGCGCATCACCGCCACCCGGTCGCCGAGCGACATCGCCTCGGCCTGGTCGTGCGTCACGTACACGGTCGTCACCCCCAACTCGGCGGTGAGATGGGCTATTTCGGCCCGCAGATGGTTGCGCAGCTTGGCGTCGAGGTTGGACAGCGGCTCGTCCATCAGAAAGACGGAGGGTCTTCGGGAGATGGCCCGGCCCATCGCGACCCGCTGGCGTTCGCCGCCGGACAGCTGATTGGGGTAGCGGTCCAGGACGTCCTCGATGCCGAGCATCCGGGCGGTGGCCTCGATCTGCGGGCCGCAGTCCGCGCGCGGGTTCTCCAGCCGCAGCGGGAAGCCGATGTTCTCGCGGTTGGTCATGCTCGGGTAGAGCGCGAAGTTCTGGAACACCATCGCCATGGCGCGCTCGCGGGGCGGAATGTGGTTGGCGTACTCACCGTCCAGCAGCAACTCCCCCTCGGTGATGTCCTCCAGGCCCGCGATCATGCGCAGCACGGTCGACTTGCCGCAGCCCGAAGGGCCGAGCAGCACCACGAACTCCCCCGGCTCGATGTCGAGGGAGAAACGGTCGACGGCGCGACTGGCGCGCTCGTACCTCTTGCTGACGCTGCGCAGAGAGATGGCGCGACTCATAAGTTCCGCCAGGGGAAGAGGAGGAGCGACTGAGACGCCTGAAACTAGCCGACTACTCCCGGTCAGGGAATGAGTCGCGCGAAGGTTGGGGCTGGGCTTTTTGTACGGAGGCGTCCGCACCCGGCGGGCGCGGCAGCCCACCTGCCCTGGGGCTGTCGGCTCCAGGACGATCCGGGCGGCCCGGCTGCCGGGTGGCCATTCCGGCCGCCGCCAGAAGCAGTACGCCCAGCATGACGAAGGGAGCCGCCGTGCCCGCGATGCCCGCAACCAGTCCCGCGGATGCGGGCGCGGCGACCTGGCCGAGGCGATTTCCGGTCAGTCTCAGGGCGAGCGCGGTCGATCGCGCGTCGGCCGGGGCGGCCTGGACGACCGTCGTCATCGACAGCGGCTGGCCGACGCCCAGGCAGAAGCCGAGGACGGCGAGCATCAGGGCGAGCGTCCAGACCGGTGACGGGCAGCGCGATGCCCGCGCACAGCAGTCCGCCGAGCAGACAGGTCACGGTCATCAGCGCCGTACGGCCGAGGAGACGGATCATCGGGGTCATCACCAGGCGGCAGGCGATGGTGGCGGCTGCGCGCAGGCTCAGCAGCAGACCGATGGTCGCGGGTGCGATGCCTCGGTGTTCGCCGATCACCGGCAGATAGGCGGTGAGGATGTCGGTGGCGGAGAGCACGGCGAGGCTGATGAAGATCCCGGCCGGGACGCCCCGGGCGCGCAGGATGCGGTGGACGGGGACCTTCGGCCGGCTGTCGCGGGCCGCGCGTGCCTCCGTACGGCCTTCGATGCGCCACAGCGAGGTGAACGAGACGGCGGCGACGGCCGCAGAGACGACCAGGGCGAGTGCGCTGGTGCGGGCCATGTCGCCGCCGATCACCACGCCCGCGGCGATCGGTCCGACGAGCTGGCCGAGCGAGGCGCCGATGGTGAAGTGGCCGAAGTTGCGGTCCTGTTCGGCGGGTGCGGACTGGCGGGCGACGATCGACTGGGCGCCGATGACGAAGCAGAGATGGCCGAGGCCCATCACCCCGCTCCAGGCCGCCATGGCGAAGAGCGAGACCGCCGTACCGCTGAGGGCACACCCGCCGGAGATCAGGACGACACCGATGGGAAGCAGTGGTGCACACCGCCCGTGGTCCGTCCTGCGCCCCAGCGGTACGGCGGCGAACAGGGGAAGCAGCGCGTACACACCGGCGATCAGACCGATCGCGCGTTCGTCCGCGCCGAGGGCGAGCGCCCGGTAGGAGACCGCGGGCCGCGCCATCGACACCGCCCCCTGCGCGAAGCCGAAGGCGATGACGAGGCGCAGCAGCCAGCCCCTGGAAGGCATCAGATGATGCCGAAGAGGATTCCGGAACCGAGCACGATCAGCGAGGTGAGCGCGGCCCACTTGACGACGAACTTCGTGTGGTCGCCGAATTCGACCTTGGCCATGCCGACGAGGACGTACACGGCGGGGACGAGCGGGCTCGACATGTGCAGGACCTGGCCGGTGAGCGAGGCGCGGGCGATCTCCAGCGAGGTGACGCCGTGCGCGGAGCCAGCCTCGGCGAGGACCGGCAGGACACCGAAGTAGAAACCGTCGTTCGACATGAAGTAGGTGAGCGGGATGCTCAGGACGCCGGTGACGAGCGCCATGTGCGGGCCCATCCCCTCGGGGATGGCGCCGACGAGCCAGTCCGCCATGTGCTTGACCATGCCGGTGCCGGTGAGGACTCCGGTGAAGACGGCGGCGGCGAAGACCATGCCTGCGACGTTGAGGACGTTCTCGGCATGGGCGGCGATCCGCGCCCTCTGGTCGGTCATCTTCGGGTAGTTGACCGTCAGGGCGAGCGCGGCGCCGAGCAGGAACAGCACCGGGATCGGCAGCCACTCCATGATCATCGCGGTGAGCAGGGTGACCGTGAGGGCCGCGTTGAACCAGTACAGCTTGGGGCGCAGGGTCGCACGGTTCGGGTCGAGGCCCTTGAAGCCGTCGTCGCCCTCGTCCTGCTGGGGAACATCCGTACCGGAACCGGCACTTGCGGAGGTGGCGCTTCCGGAGGTGGCTCGCCCTTCACTGCCGCCGCCACCGGCCTTGACCAGGACCGTCTCGGTCTCCGGCCCCAGCACCTCGTCGAGGGTGAGGACACCCAGGCGCTTGCGCTCGCGCCGGCCCAGCACATAGGAGAGGGCGAAGACGAAGAGCAGTCCGACACCGAGCGCCGGGATCATCGGGACGAAGATGTCGCCCGCATCCACCTTCAGCGCGGTCGCCGCACGGGCGGTGGGGCCGCCCCAGGGGAGGGTGTTCATCACGCCGTTGGCCATGGCGGCGACGCCGGTCATCACGACCAGGCTCATCTTGAGGCGCTTGTAGAGCGGGTACATCGCCGAAACGGTGATCATGAAGGTGGTGGAGCCGTCGCCGTCGAGCGAGACGATCGCGGCGAGCAACGCCGTACCGACCACGACGCGCAGCGGATCCGCCTTGCAGAAGCGCAGAATGCCGCGGACGATCGGGTCGAAGAGACCCACGTCGATCATCACGCCGAAGTAGACGATCGCGAACATCAGCATCGCCGCGGTGGGGGCGAGGTTCCCGACACCTTCGATGACGTAGTCACCGAGGTGCGCGCCCTTCCCGACGAATACGCAGAAGAGTGCGGGGATGAGGACCAGCGCCGCGATGGGCGACATCTTCTTCATCATGATCAGGACCAGGAAGGTCGCAATCATGGCGAAGCCGAGGATTGTCAGCATGGGGGACACCTAACGTTCATCCTTGAACTCCCACCGGAGCGGCGGTTCGGATGACGTTAGGTGCCTCCAAGAGCCGTTAACAAGATGTTGACGTGTGAGCAATACGAGCAAAACCCCAGGTCATCGCAGTGGTGATAGACGGACGGGGAAACCGTTGAGCACAGCGGTGCCGGACAGCGGGTCGAGCCGCGAGCCGTCGAGCAGCTGATTGACATTGACTCCGGGACGCGCGGCGGCCACCGACATCCGGGTGCCCGGCCGGTCGTGCCCCCAGCCGTGCGGCAGGCTCACCACTCCGGTCCGTACCGCATCGGTGATCTCCACCGGGGCCTCGACCTGGCCACCGTCCGCGGTGATACGGGCGGGGGCGCCGTCCTCGAGACCCAGACGGGCCGCGTCGTCGGGGTGGACCTGGAGGGTGCAGCGGTTGGAGCCGCCGTTGAGCGTGGCGACGTTGTGCATCCAGCTGTTGTTGGAGCGCAGATGACGGCGGCCGACGAGGACGAGTGCGGTGGGCCGCTCGTCCCGCGCCCGCCTCAGCCTCGGCAGATCGGCGGCGATGGGGCCCGGCAGCAGCTCGACACGTCCGCTGCGGGTCCTGAGCACCTGCTCGATGCGGGGCTGGAGCGGCCCGAGGTCGACGCCGTGCGGGCTCTGCAGGAGCGTGTCGAGGGTCAGGTCGTACGGACCGAGGCGCAGCATCATGTCCAGGCGCCGCTCGGGCCCGGTGCGGCCGGTGAGCTGCGCGGTCAGTTCCTTGACGTCCTGGCCGTGGACCGGGGAGTGCGGGTCGGCGACGGCCTTGGTGAGGGTGTTCTCGATGACCATGTCGTCGACGGCCTCCGGCGGTGCGCCGTGCATGCCGCCGACGGCGAGCACCAGGCGGGCCTGGATCTCGCACTCGCCGAGCCTGCCCTCCTCGATGGGGACGGCGGCCGGGCTGTAGCGGGCCTGGTTGCGTACGGCGAAGGCGTTGAAGGCGAAGTCGAAGTGCGCGCTCTGGGACGGCGGCGGCGGGGGCAGCACCACATCCGCGTGCCGGGATGTCTCATTGAGATACGGGTCGACGCTGACCATGAAGTCGAGCGCGCCCAGCGCCCGGTCGAGCCGGTCGCCGTCGGGCGCGGACAGCACCGGGTTGGCGGCCAGCGAGATCACCGCACGGATCCGGCCGTCTCCCGGGGTGTCGATCTCCTCGGCGAGCGCGGCCATGGGCAGTTCGCTCTTGGCCTCGGGGTGGCCGCTGACCCTGGAGGCCCAGCGGCCGAGCGTGAAGCCCTTGCCGGGGGCGGCGGGGCGGGGCGCGCGGTCGGTGGCGGCAAGGGGGAAGAGCGCGCCACCGGGGCGGTCGAGATTGCCCGTGAGGACATTGAGCACGTCCACCAGCCAGTTGGTGAGGGTGCCGTATTCGACGGTGGAGCTGCCGACGCGGCCGTAGACGGCGGCGGTGGGGGCGGCTGCGAGCTCGCGCGCGATCGTACGGATCTCCTCGGCGTCCATGTCGCACGCGGCGGCGACCGCGGCCGGGGTGAACTCCCGCACGGCTTCGTCGACTTCGGCCACCTGCTCGACGTGCGCTTCGAGCGCCCCGAGGTCGGTGAGCTTCTCCTCGAAGAGGACGTTCGCGATGGCCGCGAGCAGCAGGGCGTCGGTCCCCGGCCGGATGGCGACATGCCGGTCGGCCAGCTGCGCCGTGCGGGTGCTGCGCGGGTCCACGACGGTCAGTGTGCCGCCGCGCTTGCGCAGCGCCTTGAGCTTGCCGGGGAAGTCGGCGGCGGTGCACAGGCTGCCGTTGGAGTCCAGAGGGTTGGCGCCGAGCAGCAGCAGATGATCGGTGCGGTCCAGATCGGGCACGGGGATGGCGACGGCGTTACCGAAGAGCAGTCCGCTGGAGACGTGCTTCGGCATCTGGTCCAGGGTGCTTGCGGTGAAGAGACTGCGGGTGCGGAGGAGCGTGAGCAGTACGGGAGGGTAGAGCGCGCCGGCCATGGTGTGGACGTTCGGATTGCCGAGTACGACGCCGACGGCATTGGGCCCGTACTCCTCGATCAGCGGCCTGATCCGGGCCGCGATCATGTCGAAGGCCTCGTCCCAACTGGCTTCCCGCAGCTCCCCGTTCTCGCGTACGAGGGGGGTGCGCAGCCGGTCGGGGTCGGCGTCGAGCTCACCGAAGGACGCGCCCTTGGGGCAGATGAAGCCCTGACTGAAGACGTCTTCCCGGTCACCGCGGGCGCCGGTGACGCGGCTGCCCTCGATGGTGAGGGTCAGCCCGCAGGTTGCCTCGCAGAGGGGGCAGATGCGCAGGGCGGTACGGGTGGCGGCTGTGCGGGACATGGGCCCTCCCGGGGCGGCGGCGGTGACGCGCGGTTCTGGCCCGAGCATACCGACCGGTATGCAGGGAGGGGAGGGGGTCGGCCGGTTCGGATCGTTGCGGGTGCGCCTGCGGCGGGTATCTTGACGGTGCGGCGAAACAAGACGGCCCCTGACCAAGTTGCCTGGTCAAGTGCCGATCACCTGCGGTGGGTGTGGGATTTGAACCCACGG
>NZ_JBEXEX010000083.1:0-18071 GCF_040606445.1 Streptomyces sp. NPDC005408
TGTCGACTCCACGGGCTCGTGCTCTGTCACGTTCTCACTGGTCATCGATGCATCTTCCATGATCGGGAGTTACACCGAACGTCTTACAGTCCCACCCGTACAGACCGGTGACCAGCCAGGTCACCAGATAGGCGACGGTGTAGCAGCGGTCGTAGGTCTGATGCCGGTCGAAGAAATCGGCCTCGTCCTGCGATAGCTCGAACCCGGAGGAAATGGCGAGGCCGTAGTCCGAAGAAGTAGCAGCATCTGAGAGCGGTGAGTCCAGTCGGGATGGCGTCCCGCCGAGTGGTGTAGGCCGTGAAGATCCGCGCAGCGGGGCTGGCATTGGCGAGCGTCGTAGGGTTCGGACATAACCGATCGACACCCGGATTGTGATGGCGTTAGCTGGCCGGCATGCCAGAACTGCGTACCGATCGTCTCCTGCTCCGCCGGTGGCGGGAGTCCGACCTCGAACCGTGGGCGGCGACGAACGCCAATCCCGAAGTCCGAGAACACCTGGGGGAACTGCTGACGCGGGAGCGAAGCGATGCCGCGGTGGCACTCATGCAGGCCGAGTTCGACGAGCGAGGTTTTGGGTGGTGGGCGCTCGAAGTACGGGCGACTGGTCAGTTCATCGGCCGCGCCGGCTTGGACGAGGTGGACGAGGACATGCCGTTCGCGGGAGTGGATATCGGGTGGCGGTTGATGCGTTCGGCGTGGGGTCACGGTTACGCCACCGAGGCCGCCCTGGGCTGCCTGGCCTTCGGCTTCGAGGACCTCGGGCTGCCGGAGGTTGTTGCGTCGACGACCGTCAACAACCTTCGTTCCCAGGCAGTGATGCGCCGGATCGGCATGACCCGGGACCCGGCCGACGACTTCGAGGATCCGAGCGTGCCTGAAGGGCCGCTTCGCCAGTGTGTGCTGTACCGGACCCCCGGCAAAATGCTCACGGGCTACACCACGCGGCGGGACACGATCCCGCTCGGCTGAGCAGGTCAGAGTTCGATTCGGCGCTTCCACCATGGGAGGTCGGGTGCCGCCTCGTGCACAGCACAACCATGGTTCCGAAGCAAGCACCCAGGTGCTCTCGGAACTCGGCAACATCACTCTCACGGGGGAACGGGTGCTCGCGCTCCTGAGCAACACGCGCTCTCGCTACTCACGTACGAAGCCAGTTGGTCGACGGCAACGAACCTGACTGGCTCAGTCGGGGAGGCTGTCGTCGTCGACCGGGCGCAGGCGGCGTCGCGCCTCTTCCAGCCGTTCGTCGTCGTCGGGGAAGAACAAGGACGGCAGCAACTTGTCCAACTGGCCGGCGATGCGATGTATCGGCGCCCATGCCGCTGGATCATCGACCGTGCCGCTCAGGTCGCTCATCTGCAACCGCTCAAGCCAGTCCGACAGCGCAGTCGCTTCGTCCCGAGTCAGCTTGATCGTGATGTCGGGCTCTTCCATCCCCACCCCACCCATCTGACCAGGCAACTCACAGTTCGTTGAGCCTACCTGCTGATCGACCAGGTTCGGTCGGCGGCAATCTTCGGCGTTGTCGAGACAGAGCGACAGGCGCAGGTTCCTCTACCGATCGTGAGTGCTGCCGCGGCCCCACGATCGAGTGGTGCCGAGGCGGTACCGCAACTAGCAGCAGACCAGTTTGTGTCGGCCGACCGCTGCACCTGGCTCATGATCGCCTCCCACACCCAGCTTCGACTCGCCCGGCCCCTCGCTCACGACATGCGCCATCCCTGGGAGAAGCCAACACCTCATCTGTGCGTGGCGTGCCCGCATTCGCAGCGGCCCCACTGCCGCCATCCGTGCGGTCTTCCCGCCGCGGCTCCCCCCGCTGCCTCACAGCTCGCGCTCAGCGTGCTGAGCTGATGCGCCATGCGCCGGGCGCTACGAAAGGGAGCGGACAGTGCTCAAAGGCTTCAAGAACTTCCTCATGCGCGGTGACATCATCACCATCGCCGTCGGACTGGTCATCGCGCTGGCCTTCTCGACGCTGATCAAAGCGTTCACCGACTATGTGATCAACCCGGTCGTCGCCCGCCTTCAGGGCGGCAAGTCCGCCGGGCTCGGGTGGCAGCTCGGCGAGGAGGGGAACGACGCGACCTACCTCGACCTGGGCCAGTTCATCTCGGCCCTGATCTACTTCATCATCTTCATGGTGGTCATCTACTTCTGTGTCGTGGTGCCGTACAAGCACTACCAGGCCCGCCGCGGCGTCACCGCCTTCGGGGAACCCGGTCCGGTCAAGACCTGTCTGGCTTGCCTCTCCGAGGATCTGCCCGCGGCGGCGAGCAAGTGCCGCTACTGCGCCACCGAGCAGCCCCCGACCGTCGGCGCCGGAGCTCAACGGGCGTAGGGAGGCGGGCCTGCCGGCCACGCTTCCTCGGGGACCATAGATAGCTACCGCTCCCGCAGGTCGTACGGGCTGATCTCCTCGTACCGGTCGTCAGACTCATCCCGGCCGAAGCTCCCTTCCCAGCGCTCCGGCCAGTTCGTCGGGCCGCCGACCCGGAACCGAGAATCCGCCCACCGCGGTTCACCCACACAGAACGCGTGCACCTGTGGCTGCTCATCGCCACTCCGGCGGATGGCTCTCTTCATGAGTTTTGTTTTGACGTCAGTTGGGGGCTGCCGGTGGGACTGTGAGGTGTGCTTCTCCCGCTGGGGGCCTCATGGGCTGCTCGGAGTCGAAGGTCGAGTTGTACGCCGCGATCCGTCGGGATCACCGGAGTGGCATGTCGCTGCGGGCCTTGTAGCGCACACACAACGTGACGTGGCGGACGGTCCAGCGGGCCCTGGATGGGCAGTGGCCGCAGCGGCCAAGAGACCGCGCCGCAAGGAGTCCCGGCTCGCCCACACCAAAGCACAGGCCGAACGAGCCGAAGCCGGCTGAGCCCAAGGTGTCCGGCCCGCATCCAGCACGCAGAGGGCAGATGTTGTCGGCCCGGACGCCTGCGGAATCGCAGGTGATGTTGAACAGAACCCTCTCGCCCGCAAGCAACACACCGTCCCCACGACCATGAATCGCTGAACGGTACGCGACGGCATCGGGCCCTCCGTCCTCGGGCACGACCAGTCCAACACCCCGTTCGGCATCGAACCACTTCACCGTTCCCATAGGCACAGGCCACTCCGGTAATCATCGGCTCAGGGGGGCACACAGCGTCCGCCCGCTCACCAACAGCCGCAAGGGAGCGCGGTCCCGGCGCGAGAGGCAGACACCGGGCGCGCATGCCAGCCGTCACCACTGCACTGCCGGGGACATCCCGCTCATCGTGACGGCCCAGGAGCCCCGCCCCCACGGGCGCTTCCCGAATTGCACCCGATGACCAGCCGCCCCCGTGGACACGCTGCCGAGCCACCTTGGCCGCGCAGTGCTTCACCGTCCCGCGGCATCAAGCCGGGCGACAGGGGCCTAGGAGAGGTCACGCACCACGACGGACACCACCGAGGTGATCACAGTGGTCACGGCGATGCCGACTATCACCGCCCGTCCCTTCCACGACACCAGCCACTCTGTCCCGCGTTCACACTCGGCAACACCGTTCTGATCATCAGATTCAGGCAAACGCCAGTCAGTGCCCAGCACGGCCACCGAGGGCCCCGCGTCATCACCACGACCATCCACGCACTGCCCAACGAATGATCAAGAGTTCAGGCGCGGACAGTCCCGCCACCGGACATTCGGTGGCGCTGGTGTCCGACGGACAGGAGCGATCAACGCGTCGGGAGCTCTTGACCCCCGTGGGCTGATCTGCAGCCAGGATTCTTCGGCTTTGGCTTCTGGCCGAGCCCGCTGGACGGCACAATGCTGCTGCTTGCGTGAGCGCACGGCTACGCAGGGGGATCAGCACGGCCGGGGGGGACCATGACAGCGTCGTCAGCCGACGGGGTGGACAGGTCGCTGTACGAGCGAGCGAGTGATTCACCGGCATCAAGTGGACCAGCACCGGCGGCTGGAGCTGGGCACGTAACTACATGTCGTACGTCTCCAGTTCACACATCGTCTATACCAAGGGCTGACACGGGCGCCTGACCTGTAGTGCCCAGGTGGTGCGCCGCGACAGCCCGTCGCGGCGCACCACCCCCCACCACCTCACGGGAGAACACGCGAATGCATTTCGTCATCGCCCTCGTGGGAATCGCCGTATTCGGCACCCTCCTGTGGTGCACCGTGACCGTCGGCCGGATACGGGACATCCCCGCCTGGCGCCGGTTCCTCCCACTGAGGTTTTCTCAACGATCCGCACCCGCCTGAGCACTTCACACCGCTTCGCGGAGATCATCCACTGAGATGACCTCAGTGGGCTGCTCCGTTGGGAAGGTTGATCGTCTTGTACTCGAGGAACGAGCTGAGCCCCTCGGGTCCGAACTCGCGGCCTACCCCTGATTCCTTGTAGCCGCCGAAGGGTGCGGCGAACTCGATCCGGTAGCCGTTGAGTGTCAGGCTTCCGGTGCGTACTCGGCGGGCAATCCGCATGGCGCGGTCCTGGTCGGGGGACCACACGCTTCCCGACAAGCCGTACTTCGAGTCGTTGGCGATACGGACGGCGTCGTTGTCGTCGTCGAACGGGATCACGACGAGTACGGGGCCGAAGATCTCGTCCTGGGCGATGCGCATGGAGCTCTGAACGTCGGCGAAGATCGTCGGCTCGACGTACCAGCCCTTCGGTTGGCTCGAGGGCCGTCCACCACCCACGGTGATCGTCGCACCCGCCTGTCGCCCACTCGCGATGTAGTCCTCGACCCGCCGCCGCTGGCGTTCCGCCACCAGTGGGCCGACTTCGGTGGCGGGATCATGCGGATCGCCCACCGTCAGCTCGGCAGCGGCCTGGGAAAGCGCGTCGACAACCTGGCCGTATCGGCTGCGATGAGCGAGGACCCGGGTCTGCGCCAGGCACTGCTGGCCGGACATCATGATCGCGAACGGCATGAGGTCCGACACGACGCTCTCGGGGTCGGCGTCCTCGAGAATGATGGCGGGCGACTTCCCGCCGCATTCGAGGGTGACGCGCTTGAACTGCTCACCGCACAGAGCGGCGACCCGCCGCCCGGTGGCGGAGCTGCCGGTGAAACTGATCTTGTCGACCAGCGGATGGCGGACCAACGCCTCGCTGCTCGGCCGGTCGGCAGGCACGATGTTCAGGACTCCCGGAGGCAACTGGGCTTCCATCGCGGCCTCGGCCAGCAGGTACGCGTCCAGCGGCGTCTCGGGCGCGGGCTTGAGCACCACCGTGCAGCCGGCGATCAGAGCCGGGGCGAGGTTCACCATCGTGAGGATGAGCGGGACATTCCACGGCACGATCTGCCCGACGACACCCATCGGCTCCCGAAGGATCCGCGCCGGTCCGGTAAGGCCCGCTCGGTCCTCCTCGAACGGGAAGGTCGCGGCAAGCCCTCGGAAGTAGTCGAGGAGCATCACGGGAAGTGGTGCCTGGAGCTGATTGGAGAAGCTGATCGGCGAGCCCATCTCCTCGGTGATGAGCTGAGCGATCCGCGGGACGCGCGAGCGGAGATAGTCGGCGAACGGCTCCAGCGCGTCGGCTCGCTCCTGGGGCGACATGAGCGGCCACGGTCCGTCGTCGAAGGCGGCCCGGGCCGCGCGGACGGCCCGGTCCACGTCGGCGGGCGTTGAGGAGGGGGCCGATCCGATCGCCTCCTCGGTGGCCGGGGAGATGACCTCGATCAGGTCGTCGGCCTCCGGCTCGACCATGTCGCCGCCGATGAAGAGTCGGTCCCGTACGAGGTCTGAGGCTTGGATGGTCGCTCCTGGCTTGCGGGCGGGATACGGGCATCACGGCCCTGGCCCGCCTTTCGTGTCGGTTGAATGCTCAAGCAGCCCAGCTCTCATCGCCTGCCCGACCCACTTCGCCAGGCCTTGCCGGACGAAGACCCGCATCGGTGTCGCGCTCGTGGCCGGACGGCTTCGCAGTGGCTGCCCCACTCTCCAGACGGCGAGCCCACACACCCGCCGCCCCTTCCAACCGTACGCTGATCGATGAAAGGGGCCGGACCTGCGCTCGCAGTCTGCGGCGGACAGTGCGACTCCATGCCTCTTCGTCATTTCGTCATGGACGCCTCGTCCCGACAGTGGCCAGCACACGCGATGTGAGGGGGTCGGGTCCGACAGTCGGTACGTGGCGAGCACTGAGGTTGCCTCAGTGGAATGATCTTCGCGAAGCGGCATGAAGTGCTCAGGCGGGTACGGATCGGGCACGCGGGACCTGGCGGTGGACAGGCGTGAAGCCCCTGGTAGGACAGGTCTTGCTCACAAGATCGTCCGCTGAACCAGAGGCCTCACGTTGGTTACCTATGTTGCCAGGCTCGACGTCCCGCGCCACGTCGTCGAGTTCCTCGCCGGGCATCTTGCGGCCCACCGGCGGCGGATCGGGACCCCGAAGGGCTCGCGGGCGCTGGGCCCGTTCCGGCAGGCGGTACTGGTGCTGCGCTGGTTCCGCGAGCGCGGCTGCGTGCACTGCCTGGCCCGTGACGCCGGCGTCTCCCAGGCCACGGGCTACCGCTACCTGCACGAGGGCATCGACGTCCTCGCCGGCCAGGCCCCGGACCTGCACGAGGTCCTGAACCGATGCCGACGCGAGGGCATGGCACACGTGATCCTCGACGGCACGCTGATCGAGTGCGATCGTCTCGCGGGCGTCCGTGAGAACGGCAACGACCTGTGGTTCAGCCAGAAGCACAAGGCATTCGGCGGCAACATCCAGTTCTTGTCGGCCCCGGACGGCACACCGCTGTGGGTATCCGACGTCGAACCCGGCTCCACGCCCGACATCACCGCCGCATCCACGCGCTGCCCGCCCGATACAAGGCCGCCGCCGACGGCCTGCCGACCCTGGCCGACAAGGGGTACATCGGCGCGGGCATCGGCATCCTGATCCCCTTCCGCCGTCCAAGGAGGCAGTCTGAACAGGCACTTCACATCGACAGCCGCATGTTCAACGCCCTGGTACGACATGTCAGGGCTCTGGGCGAGCGCGCCGCCGCCGAGCTCAAGCAACGCTGGCGCACGTCACGGTCAGCCCCCGCCGGATCGGCGACATCACCCGCGCTGCCCTCGTTCTCAACGGAATCTGGAAGTGATCACCGTTGAGAAAACCTCACTGGCCCTATTCCTGATCTCCCTTGCCGCGAGCCTCTTGCCGGCATTCGACATACCCGGCATCGCAAACGCCATCGCATTTCCCTCAACCTTGCGGCGATCGCCCTGTCGGTGCGTGAGATCCGCGCTCAGCGCCACAGGAGCGCCTCCCAGACGCCTGCTGTCGGCTGAACGCGCGGCGGACGGGCTCGGGGTTCCACAGCAACGTCTCCGCGCAGTAGCCCCGCGGTCTGGATGTAATTCCATGCGGATGTGTCAATCACGCCGACCAGCATGAGTATCGCCGAGTCCGCGCTGATGCACGCCGGAACTTGCGAGCAGGCATTCGAGGAACTAATCCCTCAGCTCGGCTGAACCTCTTTCCACGGTCTGATGTTTCCCGGCGTGGCTGGAGCCCGCTGGCCCGCTTTGCCGGACGGACATCATGGCCCCGGAACCGTGGCGCGCGGCCCGCAGCCGCAGCATCTCCCCAGCCGCCCTCACCCGAGCAAGACGGACCCCAGATCCCCGTCCTTCAGCCCGACGCGTGGCTCGAAGTCACCTACTCCCCGGGCGCGGATACGGGCCACGGCCGCCTCGATGCCGATGCTGTCGATCGTCTTGATCGCCTTGGTGCTGAGCGTCAGGCGTACATGCCTGCCCTCGCTCGGCAGCCAGTACCGCTTGCGCTGGATGTTGGGGTCGAAGCGCCGGGACGTACGCCGGTGCGAGTGGGAGATGTTGTTGCCGAAGCCCGGCTGGGCGCCGGTCAGTTGGCAGTGGGCGGACAAGGTGTTACCTGCCTCTCTTCAGACGGTTTCCTTTTGGAAATGGAAACCATTGTCATATACTAGCGTCCATGGCCCGCAACGAAGTACGCCCGATCATCAAGCTCCGCTCCACCGCCGGGACCGGCTACACCTACGTCGTCACCCGCAAGAACCGGCGGAACGATCCCGACCGCATGGTCCTGCGCAAGTTCGACCCGATCGCACGCAAGCACGTCGACTTCCGCGAAGAACGCTGACCCCATCACCCCTGCCCTGAAGGACCACGCCATGAAGCCCGGAATCCACCCCCCGTACGGCCCCGTTGTCTTCCGCGACAAGGCGGCCGGCTCCGCCTTCCTCACCCGTTCCACCGCCACCAGCGACAAGACCATCGAGTGGGAGGACGGCAACACCTATCCCGTCATCGACGTCGAGATCTCGAACGTGAGCCACCCCTTCTACACCGGCACCGCCCGCGTCCTGGACACCGCCGGCCGCGTCGAGCGATTCGAGCGGCGCTACGGCAAGCGCGAGGCGAACTGATGCAGAACCAGCCCCGGCTGCCCGTCGTGATCGTCGGCGGGCTCCACTCCGACGCCCGCAAGGAGGTTGTGGACCGCCTCCTGCGAACTGTCCCCGGCAGCGTCGCCGTCCACCATGACCTGGCCACAGCGGCCGACGGCACCCTGCGGCGCCTGGTGCGCGACTCCTCGGGCCAGCTGTCCTGCGGCGAAGCCCCGCTCGTCAACGACTGCGCCTGCTGCGCGCTGCGTGAAGACCTGGTTCCCGAGCTGGAGCGCCTGGCCGCCGACGGTCTGACCCGGCTCGCCATCGTCGAACTGTGGGACTCCGTCGAACCCAAGGCGATGGCAGAGGTCGTCGTCGCGCACGGCGGCGACGCCCTCGATCTCACCAATGTGATGACCGCCGTCGACCCCGCGCTCGTGCTGCCCTACCTCGCCAACGGCGACGACCTGGCCGAGGTCGGTCTCGCCGCTGCCGCCACCGATCAGCGCACGGTCGGCGACACTTGGGCCCGGCAGCTGGAGTACGCGCCCGTGCTCGTTCTCGTCGACAGCGATGAGGCCGACGACGAGGACCGTGCGCTCCTCGCCGGCTTCGACGTGGAAACGGCAGCCGCCGCCCAGCACCCGGCCTGCGCGCTGCTGCCCCAGGAAGCAGACGAAGCCGGGGTTACCACCCTCGTCTGGCACCGCTGCCGCCCGTTCCACCCCGAACGCCTCTACCAGGCACTGGAAGACCTGTGCTGCGCCGCCGCCCGCAGCCGCGGCCGGTTCTGGCTCGCCGACCGCCCCGACACCCTGCTCGCCTGGGACGCAGCCGGCGGCGCGCTGTGCGTGGAGAACGCCGGGCCCTGGCTGGCCTCCCTGCCGGACGCCGCCTGGGAGATGGTGCCGCCCATGCGCCGAGCCGCTGCCGCACTGGACTGGCACCCCGAGCACGGCGACTGCTGCCAACACCTCGTCTTCACCTCTCCCGGCCTCGACCGCGACGGCTTGGCACAGCTGCTCGAGTCCTGCCTGCTCACCGACGACGAGTACGCCGCCGGTCCCGAGGCGTGGAAGCACCTGCCGGCCGCGTTCGACTCCCTCCTCGACCCCGTCACGTAGCACCGGCACCAAACACCAACCCCGAAATCAGAACCAACGAAGGAACACTCATGCCCCGCCGCCACGACCCCCGCAAGCCGCTCAAATCCCGCCCCAACCCCCTCGACGCGGCCGATATCACGTACATCGACTACAAGGACACCGACCTGCTGCGGAAGTTCATCTCCGACCGCGGGAAGATCCGCAGCCGGCGCGTCACCCGCGTCACCGCCCAGCAGCAGCGGCAGATCGCTGCAGCGATCAAGAACGCCCGGGAGATGGCACTCCTGCCGTACGGTGCCCGCGTCGGCGCGCAGTAAGCCGACGGCTGCCAGGTGGTCTTGCCGCAGCCCGAGGGGCCGAGGACGGCGGCCACGAGCTGCTTGGGACGGTGAGGCCCCCCGACGCGAGCCGTGACGAGGCGGTAGCGAGGGCGACCACGGTTTCCTCGGCTGACAACCGCGCGCTTCCGGCCACGAACTCGCCTTGGATCAGTGACGTCGATAAGCGCCGACAGTGATCACTCCTACCGCGCCAGTTCGTCGACGTACGGGTTCGGTCGAAGTGTCGATCCGTAGGCCCAGTCCATGACATCCAATCGCCATGGCGTATCCCGATAGTCGAGGCACCTCCTCCCACCGGATGCCGGTGGGAGCCTCGTCGCACCGCGATGATCAGGCCGTCCTCTACGACCCGTAGATCGGGACGAAGTAGGCCTTCCGCCATCGCACCACAACTCGCCTACCATGCACGCGAGTTGTTGTTCACACGCCGTTCGCGGTGGAATTCCGACTCGAGACCAAGGAGCAGCTAAGATCACGGCGTGGTTACATCCCGGTCACGCTCCCGCGTGCCGCAGCTCCGCCCTTCGGTGGATCTGCGGCATCTGCTTTGCCTGACCACGTTGCTGCTCTGTCTCCTGCACGCGCACGGGGTGGACACTCAAGGGATCGCGGGCCACGCGACTCCCGCCATGTCCGCTCCGTCGCCAATTGTCGCCCAGGCTGACGAAGGTCACACCGGAATTGACCAGGCCGGGGGCGCTCCCCGGCAAGTGCGACTGGGCTCACCCGACAATCATGGGCCCACTCACCCGGCGCATGAGTGCACACCCGGGCCGCCACGGGAGGCTGTCGCTGTCGGCGCCTCCTGCCCGTCTGCGTTGACCAGGGCGCTGTACGCCTCCGAACATTGTCCGGACTCGACGGCCCCTGACCGGCCAAGATCAGGCGGCCATTCAAAGTCAGGCACCAGAGCGCCAGCCGTGCTGCAGGTATAGATCTCGCCATCTTCTGGCCTGACTACAGACACTGTGAGCATTAACGCCGCTTGTGCGCGCTATGTTCAGATTTGCCAAGATTTGCCAGGTCCCTTGCGCCCGGTTCCCCTCACAGCCGCATGCACTCGGCGGCCGGGCAGAGCTGGCGCCTCTCCCCCACCTCTCGCCGACCCGACCCCCTGCAGCCCCTCGACCCGCCCGGACCGAGGACACGACTGCCACACGGAGAAGCTGTGCCTCGCCACCCGCTCGCATGCCTCACCCGCCCCGCATCGCCGTGGCCGGGCCGGGTACTGGCCTGCGTCCTGAGCTCGCTACTGCTCGCAGCGGCGCACTGCTCTTCGTATCTCCTCAGCGACGGCCATCGCCACACCCCCACACCGGTGTCGGCCGGTGAATTCGCACCGTCGCCCGCGCCGGACGAGACGGATCCTCCAGAGCATCCGCATCACCATCACGGCTCTTTATGCACGCCAGCCGGCCTGATCCCCCAGGCCCAGAGCGAACGCCAGCTCCCAGAGGGCGCTGCACCACTACCTCCCCTTGCCTCAGCCTCTGTTGTCGTAGCCGGCGGGCTTCTGCCCGCATCGCGCCGGACGGGCAGAGCCGTGATAGCCCAGTCGGGCCGTTCCACGCTCACCAGAGTTTGTCGGTGGCGCGTCTAGACCGCTCTCGTGCAGCCGTTCACAGCGGCTGACACCTGCCGAGCTCCAGGGCGGCTTTGGCCTGCCCGAGGGGACGGCATGCGCATGAGCGAGTACATGACGCTTCATCGAACGAGAGCGAAATAATGCATTCCTCGACCACTGACGTGACACCCCCCACCCGCTTAGCCCTCTCTGGGCTGGTCGGCAACACTCCTCTGCTTCGGGTATCCGAGCCTCTCGCCCCTGCGGGACACGGCTTCTGGGCGAAGCTCGAGGGCTTCAACCCCGGCGGTATCAAGGACCGCCCCGGGCTGCACATGGTCGAACGTGCCCGGGCCCGCGGCGATCTCAAGCCGGGAGCCCGGATCATCGAGTCCACCAGCGGAACGCTCGGCCTGGGTCTGGCCCTGGCGGGCATGGTCTACGGACACCCCGTCACCCTGGTCACCGACCCGGGCCTGGAGATGTCCATGACGCGGCTGCTGACCGCCTACGGGGCACAGGTCAACGTCGTTTCCGAACCGCACCCGACCGGTGGCTGGCAGCAGGCCCGCCGCGACCGCGTCACCCAGCTCGTGGGCCAGCACCCCGGTTCGTGGTGCCCGGACCAGTACAACAACCCCGACAACACCGCCGCGTACACGCCGCTGGCACTCGAACTGGCCACTGAACTGGGGCACATCGACGTGCTGGTGTGCAGTGTTGGCACCGGTGGGCATTCTGCGGGCGTCTCCCGCGTGCTCCGGCAGCTCTATCCCGACCTGACGCTGGTGGGAGTGGACACCGTCGGCTCCACCATCTTCGGCCAGCCCGCCCGAACCCGGTTGATGCGAGGCCTGGGGTCGAGCATCTACCCCCGCAATGTCGCCTACGACAACTTCAGCGAAGTGCACTGGGTGGCCCCGGCGGAGGCCGTGTGGGCCTGCCGCCAACTCGCGGCGTCCCATTACGCCACAGGCGGATGGAGTGTCGGCGCGGTCGCGCTCGTTGCCGGATGGCTGGCCCGCGCGCGGCCCAAGGACACGAGGATTGCAGCGATCTTTCCCGACGGGCCGCAGCGATATCTCGGCACGGTATACGACGACGACTACTGCTCAGCGTACGGCCTGCTCGACTCCCCACCGGCGCCTGAGCCTGATGTGATCGGCCGCCTGGATGAGAAGGAAGTCACCCGTTGGACCCGGTGCACCACCGTGGTCGACCCGCTCACGTTGAACGACGAGCCGCAGACGGTCGACGTGGTGGAACTCGCCGATGCGGCCGAGCCGCTCACCGACTCTGAGGAGCAGGCCTGATGAAGGGCACCATCGCACAGGTCCGTTCGTACGAGCGAAGCGTCCAGCTCCTGATGGTGAACCAGTTCACCATCAACCTCGGCTTCTACATGCTGATGCCCTACCTGGCGACGCACCTCGCCGGGCCGCTCGGGCTGGCCGGCTGGCTGGTCGGGCTGATTCTCGGCGTACGCAACTTCAGTCAGCAGGGCATGTTCCTGGTCGGCGGAACGCTCGCCGACCGGCTCGGCTACAAGCACATGATCATCGCCGGACTCGTGCTGCGCACCGTCGGTTTCGCGACCCTCGGGCTCGTGGACTCCGTGCCCGCGCTGATCGCCGCGTCCGCCGCTACAGGCCTGGCCGGAGCCCTGTTCAACCCGGCCACCAGGGCGTACTTGGCCAAGGACGCGGGCGAGCGCCGGGTCGAGGCCTTCGCGCTGTTCAACGTCTTCTACCAGGCCGGCATCCTCCTGGGCCCGCTGGTAGGCATGGTGCTGACAGCCGTCGACTTCCGCGTCACCTGCCTGGTGGCGGCGGGAATCTTTGCCGTGCTGAGCATCGTGCAGATCCGGGCCTTGCCGGCCCGCCGGGCCGACGACACGAACGACCAGAAGGACGTCCGGCACGAGAGCGTGCTCACCCAGTGGCGCGGCATCCTGGCCAACCGCCCGTTCCTTCTCTTCTCCGTGGCCATGATCGGCTCGTACGTCATGTCCTTCCAGGTCTACCTCGCGCTCCCGCTGGAAGTCCGCCGCCTGGGGGGAGAAGGGCCGTTCGGCACAGCTGCGGTAGCGGTGCTGTTCGCCGTCTCGGGGCTGAGCACGATCCTCTTCCAGACGAAGGTCACCGCCTGGTGCAAGGCCCGCATGGAGCCGAGCCGTGCGCTCACCTGGGGGCTGCTGGCGATGGGGGTGGCTTTTGTCCCCCTGCTCGTAGCCACGGCCGTGCCCGTGCCGGACGGCGGAGTAGGTCTGTGGCTACTTGCCGCGGTGCCGCCGGCACTGTCCGCCCTGCTGCTAGCGGTGGGCACGATGATCGCCTACCCGTTCGAGATGGACACCATCCTCCGGCTCTCCGGAGACCAATTGGTCGCCACCCACTACGGGTTGTACAACACCATCTGCGGGGTCGGCATCACGCTCGGCAACCTGCTCACCGGCGCGGCGCTGGACGCGGCCCGGGCCGCCGGTATGTCCGCGCTGCCCTGGCTGGCGCTCTTCGCACTCGGCCTCGGGAGCACCGCGGCCCTGTACGGGCTGCATCGCACAGGCCGCCTCGAGCCGCCCGTGCGTGAGGCACGCCCCGAGGCCATAGCAGTCTGACCGAACACCCCAACACCAGCGGGGCGGGCATGTGCCATCGCCCGCCCCTCTGGTGTGGTGCGTCCATCAGCAGCATCTCGGACAGCAGCTATCACGGCGTGGAAGTACTACTCCCCCGCGCATCAATCTCGTTCGACCCGAAGCCGACCGCCAGGCGGCAGGCCATGCGCGTCCCCACAAGCCGAAGGGCCCGGCGGAGACGCCGCGGCGGGCCGCCATCATCAGGAGCATCACCGACATCGTCCCACCCTCGCCGATGTGAGCAGCCAGAGCGGCGTCTGGTGCGCGCCGAACGAAGACGGCGGCGGTGGCCCGCCCCGAACCGTGTGATCGGAGCTGGTGGAAGGTAAACACGTCGACAGCGCCCCTCGGCACCCGGCAAAGTGGCCGCCCGTGACGAGCAGTGAGCTGTGGACCCGTGTGACCGCCGACCGCTACGACGCCGAGGAGACCGAAACGTCCTCGGCCGCCGTTCTCGGACCGACTCTCGCCTTCCTCGCCGAGCTCGCCGGAGACGGCCAGGCACTGGAGTTCGCCATCGGGACCGGACGAGTGGGCGTCCCGCTCCGGGAACGCGGCGTGCCCGTAGTGGGCATCGAACTGTCCGAGCACATGGCAGCGGTGCTGCGGCGCAAGATTGACGAGGACACGCTCCCGGTAGTCATAGGGGACATGGCCACCACCGTCGTCCCCGGCGAGTTCACCCTGGTCTATCTCGTCTACAACACCATCACGAACCTGCTCACGCAGGACGAGCAGGTCGAGTGCTTCCGCAACGCCGCACGTCATCTGGAGCCCGGCGGCCGATTCGTCATCGAGCTGGGCGTGCCGCCGCTGCGGTTCCTGCCGCCCGGCCAGGTCGCGGTGCCGTTCGACGTCTCTGAGCACCATCTCGGCTTCGACACCTTCGACCTGGTCGAGCAGATTCTCGTCTCGCACCACTTCACCCGCGACTGCGACGACGGCCGCTACCGGCGCGGCAACTCCCGGCACCGGTACGCCTGGCCGGCAGAGCTCGACCTGATGGGACGGATCGCTGGGCTCGAGATGGAACGTCGCGTCGCGGACTGGGACGGGGCGCCGTTCACCCAGGACTCCGCGAAGCACATCTCCGTGTGGCGCAAGCCAACCTGAGGTCGGCCACCGGGCCGTCAACGTCGTGGATGTCGTCGCGTATCTCCCAGCGGATCCGCAGGCGGCGGAACCAGTGCAGGTGGGCGAATACTCGCTCAACGACCCAGCGTTGGGCGCCGAGTCCGGAGCCATGCTCGGTGCCCCGGCGGGCGATAAGCGGCTTTACGCCGAGATCCCAGACGAGGCGGCGGTACTTGTCGTGGTCGTAGCCGCGGTCGCCCAACACCACGTCCGGGCGGTGCCGGGGCCGGCCTCGCTTGCCCCGCACCGGCGGTACCGCTTGAAGCAGCGGTATCAGCTGGGTGACGTCGTTGCGGTTGCCGCCGGTCAAGGTGGCGGCGAGCGGGATACCGGTGGCGTCGGTGATCAGGTGATGCTTGCTGCCCGTCCTGCCCCGGTCAACGGGGCTTCGTCCCGTCTTGGATCCCCCTTTAATGCCCGTATGTGGGAGCCGTCGACGGTCCGCCCGGGAGAAGTCCAGGGCGTTCGCGCTGCGAAGCTTGGCCAGGAGGACCTCGTGCAGCCGGGGCCAGACTCCAGCCTCGGTCCACTCGGCCAGGCGGCGCCAGCAGGTCATGCCCGAGCCGAAGCTGACTTCCTGCGGCAGGTGTTCCCAGGCGATCCCGGTGTGCAGCACGAACAGGATGCCCTGGAACACCAGCCGGTCCGGATGCCGCTTGCGCCCGGGATGCCGGGGCCGACGCTCCACCTTCGGTCACCGTCCACAGCTCGTCATCGACTTCCCACGGCTTCGGCCGAGCCACCCCACACCCCCGGATCATCAGTCCCGGAGTGATCTAACCACCTTGAAGATCATTTCGTTGGGAGTTCTTAGCCGACGAGCGCCTCAAGCGGTGTGGGAGGAGTATGCCGAGCAGGTCTTCGCCGCACTCCACCAGATCGCCGAGGAGGAGAAGTGACCGCAGCTCCCGGGCGGCAGATGTGGCCGCTGTACGCGGCCGGGTTCACCACCGCCTTCGGCGCCCACGGAATCGCCGCCAATCTCGGCGGCCTTTCCGAGGACGCGGTCACCTCACTCATCGTCCTCGGTGGTCTGCTCGCCCTGTACGACGGGGCAGAGGTGCTGCTCAAGCCGGTCTTCGGCACGCTCGCCGACCGCATCGGTGCCCGCCCGGTCATGATCGGCGGGCTGGTCGCCTTCTCTGCCGCCTCGGCCGCGTACGTCGTCGCGGACAGCCCCGGCTGGCTGTGGGCGGCCCGACTCGGCCAGGGGGCGGCGGCCTCGGCCTTCTCTCCTTCTGCATCCGCGCTGGTGGCCCGGCTCAATCCGACCTCCAAGCACGGCCGGGCATTTGGGAGTTACGGCTTCTACAAGTCCATCGGCTACACCCTGGGCCCGCTGCTCGGCGGTGCGCTGGTGTGGCTGGGCGGACTGCGGCTGCTGTTCATGGTGATGGCCGTGCTCGGCGCGGCGGTCGCCGTCTGGGCTGCGCTCGCCGTTCCGCACGTACCGCCGCTGCCTCGCGCCCGGCAGACGGTAATGGACCTGGCCCGCCGGCTGGCCAACCCGGCCTTCCTGCGCCCGACCGCAGCTCTCGCCGGCGCCACAGCGGCGCTGTCCGTGGGCGTCGGCTTCCTGCCAGTGTCGGGCGCAACGGCCGGGCTCGGGACGGTGGCGACGGGTGCCGCGGTTTCTGTTCTCGCGCTGTGCGCGGCCATTGCCCAGCCACGGGCCGGCCGGGCGCTGGACGCCGGATACCTCACCGCCCGTACGGGTATCGCGATCGGACTGTTGACCGCCGCTACGGGCTTGGCCTGCGCGATGCTGCCCGGACTGGTCGGCGTACTGCTTGGTGCCGCTCTGATCGGCATCGGCACCGGTCTGATCACACCGCTCGGTTTCGCTGCCCTGGCAGCCTCAGCCCCGCAGGAGCGACTCGGCCAGACCATGGGATCCGCCGAACTCGGCCGTGAAATCGGTGACGCGGGCGGCCCGTTGCTGGTCGCGGCGGTCGCCACCCTGGGCACCCTCACCTACGGCTATGCGGCCCTTGCGGTGCTCCTGGCGATAGGCCCTGCTGTCTCACTCGCCGGTCGCCGCCCCGCGAAACTCACTCATCAGGCTTCGAGGGACGTTTCCTGAGAAGAGCGACGTCTGTTGGCCGCAGGTGCCGGTGGCCTCAGGCCGGTCCACACTGATGGAGGGACGGAGGGCGCGATGGACCACACCTCTCACCACACCGCCAACCATGCCGCGCAGGAGAAAGAGGGGCAGGACAACAGCGGACACATTGCGGCAGGCGGGGCCTCCTGGGGGACTGCCATGCAAGCGACGCTGCACTGCCTGACCGGTTGCGCCATCGGTGAGATCCTGGGCATGGTCATTGGCACCGCTCTGAGCTGGGGCAACGTTCCCACCATTGTTTTGGCGATCGTCCTGGCCTTCCTCTTTGGCTACTCGTTCACCCTGTACGCCGTGCGCAAGGCAGGCCTGAGCCTCAAGGCCGCCGTACGCGTCGCGCTTGCCGCCGACACCGTGTCCATCGCGGTCATGGAGCTGGTGGACAACCTCATCGTCGCGCTGACCCCGGGGGCCATGGACGCCCAGCTGTCGGATGGCCTGTTCTGGGCGGCGCTCCTCGGCGGTTTCGCAGTTGCCTTCCTGATCACCGTGCCCCTCAACAGGTGGATGATCGGCCGCGGCAGGGGCCATGCCGTCGTCCACGCCTACCACTGACGCAGTCGAGGGGTGGAGGTATGCGCAGCTGTTCCGGGCCTTCGTGCGGAAGGCCCGAAACAGCCACATGGCGCGGATCAGAGGCGGTCGAGGATGCCCTGCATCTGCTTCACCTGGAGGACTGGTTCTTGATGACGTCGTCGGCGAGCTTCTTGGCGATGTTGCGGACGGTCAGGTCCTCGATCACGAGCGTTTGGTTTTCACGCACGAGTCGAGTCGAGAGTTTGTGCAGGTGGTCGCGTCTGCGGTCGGC
>NZ_JBEXEX010000084.1:0-17507 GCF_040606445.1 Streptomyces sp. NPDC005408
CACCCCGATCGAGTACGAACTACTCTTCGAGCAAGACACCATCCCCGCCGCCAGTTAGCCACTGCGGCTGGAACCCAAACCGTGGGGCACGTCATCTGAACTGGCTTGCCCTGTGGGGCGGGTGGGAAGGATGTCGCTGTGCCCAAGCCTTATCCGGAAGAGTTCCGCGAGGATGTCGTACGGGTCGCGAGGAACCGCGGCCCGGGCGTGACGGTCGAGCAGGTGGCCGCCGACTTCGGAGTCCACGCGATGACGCTGTGGAAATGGATGCGCCGCGCGGACATCGACGACGGGGCCAAACCCGGAACGACCAGCCAGGAGAGCGCGGAACTACGGGAAGCACGCCGGCGGATCAAGCTGCTGGAGCAGGAGAACGAGGTCCTGCGCCGGGCTGCGGCCTACCTGTCCCAGGCACATCTGCCGGGAAAAGGATCTACCCGCTCGTGAAAGAGCTGGCCGGAGACGGTGTGCCCGTCACGGTGACGTGCCGGGTCCTGAAGCTCGCCAGACAGCCCTACTACCGCTGGCTGGACCGGCCGGTGACCGATGCCGAGTTCGAGCAGGCCGCTCGCGCGAACGCGTTGTTCGACGCTCACCTTGAGGATCCGGAGTTCGGCTACCGCTTCCTGGCCGACGAAGCCCGCAGCGTGGGATCCGGCATGGCCGACCGGACCGCGTGGCGGATCTGCCGGGACAACCGTTGGTGGAGCGTGTTCGGCAAGAAGCGCGGCCGGACCAAGAAGGCCGGCCCACCGGTCCACGACGACCTCGTCCACCGTGACTTCACGACGAACGGCCCGAACCGGCTGTGGCTCACCGACATCACCGAACACGCCACCAGCGAAGGCAAGTTGTACCTCTGCGCGGTCAAGGACGTCTTCAGCAAGAGGATCGTCGGCTACTCGATCGACACGCGGATGAAGTCCCGCCTGGCCGTCACGGCCCTGAACAACGCCGTTGCCCGGCGCGGACACGTCGCCGGGTGCATTCTGCACAGCGATCGCGGATCGCAATTCCGGTCACGGAAGTTTGTCCAGGCGCTCGACCGGCACCGGATCACCGGTTCGATAGGGAGGGTCGGGGCGGCAGGCGATAACGCGGACAGGGTGTGCGCACGCTTCGTGTCCGACCCGTGACAGAGGTAAGGGCCGTCCCACCTACGGGCCCTGCATGAGCGAGCCCCCGACGGAGGGGGTTCAGTCACGCAGCAGCTTCAGCTAAACATGGTTAGCACGTCCAGGTGCCCTCTCTCCAGCCGGGGTCGGAGTTGGCGATGTTGGCGTAGGAGGACGGGTCTCCGTCGATCCTGAGCCTGTAGCTGGAGTAGAGGCCGCTGATCTTCTTGCGCATGTAGTGGCCGGGGGTGACTTCGCCTCGTCCGACGTAGACGCCGTTGCCGGTGTCCCAAGACTTCCACCTGGTGGTGGCGCGGAACCAGCCGGAGTCGCAGTTGTCGACCTGGATCCACACATAGTGGTAGCTGCTGTTGGCGGAGACCCCGTTGGTGGTGCAGGTGGTGGTGAACGGATAGATCATGCAGCTGGAGTTGGCGGCGGCGGCGGGCTGGGCTGATGTCGCGGCGAAGGATGTGGCCAGGACCGTGAGGACCACGCCTGCTGGTCTGAGCTTGCGCAGATTCATTGCGGGTTTCCCTTTCCTTGTCGTGAAAGTGGCCCACGCGGGCGGAACCCTAAGGGTCGGCTTCCGCGCGGCGTCAACAGATTGGGACAAAGCGGCACCAGGTGCCTCGGCGGTTCCGTTCGCGTTCGCGTCACCGTGACCGTGGGCTCTGGGCATCAAGCCGATCATCGCCCGCCGCGGTGTCCCGCACGGATCCGGACTCGGTGTTCACCGCTGGTTCGTCGAGCGGTGGGGTGGCCTCGCCCTGCCAGAAGTTCCACTGGTATCCCCAGGGATCAGTGATGGTGAAGGTCCGCGGCCCATAGGGCTGGTCCACCGGGGGAGCTACCTCGGTGTCGGCTGCGGCTCGAACCCGCTCAAAGTGTGCATCGACGTCGTCGACGTGCACGATGAGGATGGCGTTCTTCCCGTCGTCGCTCATGCCGCCGCCGCTGACCCCGATCTTCGCCGGACCGGCATAGATGTCGGCCTCGAACGTCCGCCCCGAGTCGTCGCGCCAGCGGACTGCGCCGGTAAAACCCAAGACCCGCTCCATCCAGTCCAGCGCGGCATCTGCGTCGTCGTACCGCAGGTAGGGAGAGACGCTTTCGATCGTCATCCGATGCTCCTTCGGGTTTGGGGAATCGACATCATTTGAGTCCTTCCCTGATCCACTTCGAGCGATCGCCCGGAGTGTCGATTGGTTCTTCACCGGCTCCACCGTGTGCCGGAGACGGCTTGTCGGGAAGGCCTGGCGGCGTCGGACAAACAACACCGGACAAACAACCGGCGTCCGCGACGTCAGCGATCCAGTTCCGTTCGGAAAGCGTCACGGTGACGCCGCCCGAACGATTGCTTCCGCCGTCTCCAGGCTCTCCTCCGGCACCGTGACGAGCAGTACTCCGCGTTCACCGGATGCTTCAGGCCCCCGGCGCCCACCGCCACCCGCACCGGTTCGCTCCAGGCTTCAACCAGGTCCCGCAGACCGGGCAGTGCCGAACACACGGGGCGCAGTTCGTGGAGCGCACCGCGCGGCTACGACGTGTGGCACGGCACGAGGCGCCGCCATAGTTGATGTCCGTCCACGGCCCCCAAAGCCTCATCGGAGAGCGCGAGCACGTCGGAGATCAGCTCCAGCAGGGGCCGGCTCGTCGTTGAGGACTCGGCGCGAGAGTAGACGCCTTCCCTTGGCGTCCATCACCACGCAGTGCCGATGTCAACTCCGGCCCAAATCTGGGGCACGGTCACCTCCGCCAGCTCGTCGCCACAGATCGATCCCGCAGACGACCTCGCCGACGTTGTCCTAGACAGCGATCAAGTCGCGTATCCCAATTAGTGGTCGAGTCGTCGAGGGGCTCCGGGCGGCCAAGTTCCTTGAGCCATCAGATGTGCCAAGCTCGCAGCCATACCTGGAACCCGCAGGGGCCGCCGTTCTTACGAATGAACGGCTCAGACCCACGCTTGGACGCTAGGACAAGCTCAGAAACCAGACGGCGCGAACATGGACTTGTGGTCCTTCCAGTTCATTTCGATTGCCGATCTTGCGTACCCGATAAAGATTTCGATCTCCGAAGTCCGGCCGCTGAGGTTGGCCGTCTTCGTCGTCCAGACGCCTTTGCACTCGCTGAAGTCCTTGTACCAACTCCCGTAGACTCTCGCCTGGGCGCAGACGCCGTCGGTGCGGGAGTCGAGCAGCTGGAACTTCACCGTCTGCCAGTAGGAGCCGTCGATGATGTTCTTTCCCCAGGTGACGGTGCAGTTCCGGATCTTCGCACGGACCACTCCGTTGGAGTCCTTGCTCTCCAGAGTGCCGCAGCTGACGGTCTGCGTGCGGTTGCCGTCGTCGGCGACGGCCGTGGTCGGCGCGACCGCGGCTCCGGCCAGCGTTGCGGTCAGTGTCAGGGCGGAGACGGTGGCGGCCTTCGCCCTGGATTTCCGCGGCGGACGTGCGGACATGCATTCCTCCTATATGGATTGTGGGTACAGCGAACTACCGCTGGAGTATCAGTTGGAGTACGAAAGGCGGGAACTGGTGCTCACCCACCTGGACCTCCCGCTCTCCCGCCGCGAACAGGGTGTGGCACGACGAGGGGCAGGCAAAATCATTCGGCGGTGGCCTAATCTGCGGCGCGCCATGGTTCCGTGAACGAGCATCGTCGCGAGCCCGCTGACCGGGGACCGTCCCGAGGGACAGCTCGGCCGGCTGGCCGACGAACTGAGGGCGTACTGGCAAGCAGCGATCGAGCCGGCCCTGCTCTTGCCGCATCCAACTTTTCCGCTGGTCTGCCGATGAGGGCTTGGACGTTTCGGAACTACGAACACCTTCCTTCCGGCGGCGAACCAGGTGGGTTCCACGTGACGGAGCCGCTGGTCTGCCTCGGGGTGGGGAGTGCCAAGCAGATCGACCGGAGCCGGTCCGGCGCTGAAGGTGCCTTGGCGATCAAGCGGGGTCCGCGGCCTTGCGGGGCTCGCCGCGGTAGGTGCCGAACGACCATCGGTTGCCTTCGGGATCGCGGGCGGCGAAATCTCTGGACCCGTAGTCGGTTTCGCACAGTTCGGAGGTGATCCCCGCGCCGGCGGCCTTCGCGCGGGCGTACAACCTGTCGGGGTCGGCGGTGACTGTGCGGAGGAAGGCGTAGCCGTGTTTGTCGTGCCGTGTTGCGACCGCCTGCGACTGTTTCAGCTCGATCGTCGACGTGCGCGTCTCTTGTACCGCCGCGCATCGAAGCCGGATGGCCGTCCCGCCGCGAGGCCGTCAAGCTCCTTGCCCAGCCTGCCCGGGAGGAGCCGGGCACGCGGATGTTCTCCAACGCCGGCTCCAGCTGGGGGCGGTCGACCCGCTGCCCAGATGTGATGATCATCAGAGACACAACTCTATCTCCTCTCCCCCGGTACGCTCGCATGATCGCGACGTGCGGCGGCCAGGCGACGAAGCCCTGCAGGGCGGCCGCGTCGCGCCAGACGGCCACCGCGCCGCAGCGGCGTGACGCGGGCTGCGCCCACAGCCACATCCCGTACGCCCCTTCGAGCCACGGCCAGCCCGCGGCGAGCCGTCGGGCCGCGCGGTGAACGCCGGGCAGGTCCCTGATCCGGTAGAGCCTGAAGTCGGTGACGCTGACCAGGACCGGTCCGTCGCGCCCATGGTCCGGCCCGGGCGTCCAGGACGACCTCAGCACGGGCGACGCCCGTCCACCGAGCGCCGGTCCGACGGGCGCCAGTCCGCCGACCGGCCAAGGGCCGCAAGGATCCGGTCCAGCGGGCCCGTCCCGGCGGCCGGCACCAGCTCCGGCCGGAAGGGGCTGCCCGGGGCGATCCGGGCGTCGCCGGTCGGAACGGCGTGGGCGATCGGCAAGGCGACGGCCAGGAGTTCGGGCCCAGGGGCGTACGGGAGACCGAGGCTGCGGGCGACGTCCCAGCTGTGCACCACGTAGTCGATGAGGTGGAAGCCCACGGCCCGGTCGGCGGGGAACGTCCGGGCCCGGGTGAACTCCGGCAGGGCGAAGGCCCTGTCCGGGGTGTCCACGGCCGCGAAGGCTGCGACGACCCGCGCGGCCGCCTCGCCGTACCGCGCGGGCGCGCCCTCGCCCGCCGGGCGGACCTCCCAGTGCGCCGGATCCTGGCCCTCGCCACGCGCGGCCGCCGCGAACCCGTGGTGCTGGGCCGTCATATGGGCGAGCAGATCGGCCAGGGTCCAGGCCTCGCACGGGGTCGGCAGGGGCAGATCGGCGGGGGCGACCCGGCGAACCAGGGTCACGCTGTCCCGGACTGCCTGCGCGTGGAGGCGCCGGAGCCGGTCGAAGTCCACGGGGTTCGTCAGCCCCTGCATATTCGTAGGCATGCACTTATGATCTATGTGAGCATATTAATTGTCAACGGGTATTTTCGTGCCCATGTCCGAGAACACCGCAGTGACTGCAGCGACCGCGGCGACGGGCAGCCCGTCCCGCCCCGACCTCGCCGCGATGGTCGTCCCGCTCGGCCGCGCCCTGATGGCCGCCGAGCAGCCGATCCTCGACGCCCACGGTCTGACCATGTGGGCGTACACGGTCCTTCTCCACCTCGACGAGAAGCCCATCCGCACCCAGGCCGCGCTGGCCGAAGCCGTCCGGGCGGACAAGACCCGGATCATCCCCGTCCTCGACGATCTGGAGGCCCGCGCGCTGCTGCGCCGGCAGCCCGACCCCAAGGACCGGCGGGCACGGCTCCTCTCCCTCACCGCCGAGGGCCGCCGGCTGCGCGACACCGTGCAGTCCGCGATCCAGGAGGGCGAGGAACGCCTCCTCGCCCAGCTGCCGGCCGCCGACCGCGAGGGGTTCGTCAGGGGCCTGCGGGCCCTGCACGAGAGGGACCGGTCCGAGAAGCCCTAGCTGTCAGCCCTACTGGAGGGCCTGCACTCGGACGGCCAGGCAGGCGGGGATCCGCGCCGCCCGCGTGGCCAGTGGAGCCCTGAGCCGGGATCGTTGTGGTGACCACGGGGCCGTTTCGGTTGATCTTCACCGTGTCTAATACTCCAGCAGGATTTCGCTTTCTGAGCTGGTCTTTCGCCGGGTGGCGGGAGTGTAGCGGGACTCCGGACGTGCGGGGGCGGTCTCACGGAGGCCGCCCCTCGATCGTGCGACAACGCCGCAGGTAGTGACAGCGGCGGGCGACTGATTGGCGTCGGCGGCGCCAGTTCGACCAGCTCAGCGCGTGGTGTCGTCCTCGGTGTCCGTGCAGGTGCGGGAGCCGGGGACGACAAGCTGCCAGGAGTCGCCGAACCTCCGCCACTGTGAGCTCGATGGCCCCGGCTGTCCCACCGGTTGCACCCCCTTTTCCCGGGCCTGGTGTGCCGTGGCGGCCAGGAAGGCGTGCGCGATCATGGCCAGGGTGACGTGCCGATACCAGCCCCGTAGCGGCGGACTTCGTACTGCGGGGGCGGTCTCACGGAGGCCGCCCCTCTCGCTTCCGCCGGCTAAGGGGCGGGGCGATTTGACCGACATGGAATGGGAGCGGCTTCAGCCGTTTCTGCCGGTCAGTAACGGCCGTTGTGGTCGGTGGCGGAATCACAGGCAAGTGATCGACGGCATCCTTCACCGCGTGCGGACCGGGGTGCAGTGGCGTGACCTGCCCGAGCGGTACGGGCCGTGGTCGACGCCGCGGGGGAGATCGACTGGGACATCGCGGTGGACTCCACCGTCGTGCGGGCCCATCAGCACGCGGCCGGCGCCCGCACCGTTCCGCCGCCGGCTCTGGCGGCGTCGAAGGGGGTCGGCGACGTCGAACATCAGGCCGATACGCCCTGGCAGAGCCTGCTCGCCCGCCTGGCGGAGGTGATGCAGGAGGTGAGGGCCTGGGCCGATCGCGCGGCGGGTTCACCAGCAAGATCCACCTGAGCGCCGACGGCCGCTGCCGCCCACTGTCCCTGGTCGTCACCGGCGGTCAGCGGGCGGATTGCACCCAGTTCACGGCCGTGCTGGAGAAGATCCGCGTCCGTCGGACCGGGCCGGGCAGGCCCCGCAAGAAGCCCGACAGCCTCGCGGCGGACAAGGCCTACAGCAACAGTCCATGCCGCACCTACCTGCGTCGCCGGGGCATCCGCCACACCATTCCCGAGAAGTCCGACAGCCAGGTCGCCCGCCTGCGCAAGGGTTCACGTGGTGGACGGCCCCCCGGCTTCGACGAAGAGCGGTACAAGAAGCACAACACCGTCGAGCGGGCGATCAACAAGCTAAAGCAGTCCCGGGCGGTGGCCACCCGCTATGACAAACGTGGCTACGTCTTCAGTGGCACAGCCACCGCAGCAGCCCTGGTTATATGGCTCCGCACATGATCGCCCTCGAGTCCTAGCCCTGCGGAGGCAGTGCCGGCGCATCCCGCTCACTGCGTGACCTGCAGGACTGCTTTTCCGGAGACGCGGCGCCCTCGGAGGGCCTCGGCGGCCTCGGCAAAGCGGTCCCAGGATTCCTGCCAGCCGATCTCGACAGTGATGGCCCCCTCAGCAGTCAGCTCGGTGAGAACGGTCAGGTCCGGGCCGGCATCGCCCTCGATGACGAAGGACGTCAGCGACCTGGTCGGGCCCACGGTCGCATACGGGGGGAAGACCGCTGGCTCCCCGGAAGTCCAGCCGACGCTCTGCACGCTGCCCCCGGGAGCGAGCAGGCTCCATGCCGCCACCAGCTGGGGACCGCCGACGCTGTCGATGACCACGTCGACGGCTCGCTCGAGTCCCTCCAGGCCGACCAGCACCTCGTCGGCGCCGAGGCCGACCAGCCCCTCCCCGCGGGCCGTCGAGCCCACGGACGCGATCACGTGGGCACCCGCCCTCGCCGCCAACTGGACGGCGAACCGGCCGACCCCGCCGGAGGCGCCGGTGACCAACACCCTCTTGTCCCGCCCGAGCCCGGCGGCCCGCAGCGAGCGCAGTGCGGCCACTCCGGCGACCGGAAGGGCGACCGCCTTCGCCAGGTCCAAGCCCTTGGGCACCTCGGCAAGCGCACCCACATCGATCGCGACGCGCTCGGCGAACGCCCCCGAGGTCAGGGCCACCACCCGGGTGCCCGCCGCCGGGCCGGTTCCGTCGGCGGCAGCCCGAACCACCACTCCGGCGGCGTCCGAACCGAGCACCGCACCCACGGGCACCCGACCGGAGCGAGCGTCGTTGAGGTCGCCGTAGTTCAAGGAGACATGGGAGACGTCCACCAGGACCTGGCCCGGTCCGGGCACGGGGTCGGGAACCTCGGCGAGGCGGACGGCGGCGGGTGTGGACGGATCGACGACGAGAGCACGAACAGACATGTCTTCCCCCTTGGTTCACGACTTGTAACAGCAGTCATCATCGGTAACCTTGCTGCCCAGCGGAAGGAGGCACATTTATGTCACGCAGTCACACCCGTGTTGCGGAAGCGGTGAGGGACGAAGCCTGCCCGGTCACCGAGGTGCTCGACCGCGTGGCGGGCAAGTGGAGCATCGGGATCCTGATTGCCGCCGCCCACGGCCCGGTCCGCTTCACCGAACTCGAACGCGCCATCAACGGCATCAGCCGGCGCATGCTCACCCTCAACCTGCGCCGACTGGAGCGGGACGGGCTGCTCATCCGCACCGTCTATCCGACCGTGCCGCCCAAGGTCGAGTACAACCTCACGCCCATGGCCCGAGAACTCCACGCCTCACTGACCGGACTGGTGGGCTGGGCCGAGCGCCACCGGTCCACCATCGCCGAGGCCCGCGCCGCCTACGACACCGCGGCGGAGCAGCGACCGGACACCGACTGAACCGGCCCGGACTGGCTCTCGAGCTCTGGCGATTCCACGACAGCCGGAGAGGAATGTCTGGCCCCGGTGCCACGAGCCCCGCACATGATCGCCCGGACAGCTCCTAGTACTCCAGCCATAGATCGTGATCTTGCTGGTGGAGTGAGCCGAAGCACGATAGGTGTCACATAGGCAGGCTTGTTGTCACTGGGACCACTCCTTCATCGCAGTGTGATCTGGGCGGCGACCGGCAGATGGTCGCTACCGGTGGCGGGCAGGGTTCGGATGTGGGCGACGGTTGCTGAGCGTGCCATGACCTGGTCGATCCGGGCCAGCGGGAAGGCGGCGGGGAAGCTGAAGGCGAAGCCCCGCTCCGCCACGTTCATCCGTGAGGTCAGCGGGGCCAGCCCGCGGTCGTCGACCGTGCCGTTGAGGTCGCCCAGCAGGATCACTGTTTTCAGCTGGTCTGCAGCGACGGCCTTGCCCAGCAGGCCGGCACTCTCGTCGCGCCAGGAGGATGCGAGGCCGCTCGCCCGGATGCGGACCGAGGGCAGGTGCGCGACGTACGCCGCGATCTCGCCGTGCGGCGTGTGGACCACGGTCCGCAGTCCGCGACTCCAGGGCCCCGCGATTCCCTGCGGTTTGATGTCCAGTAGCCGGGCATCGGTGAGTGGATGCTTCGACCACAGTCCGACGGTGCCCCGGACCGCGTGGTACCGGTAGTCCGGGGCGAGAGTCTTCTCGTAGACCGGCAGCGCCGGGGGCACCAGCTCCTGCAGCGCGATGAGATCGGGCCCGGCGTCGGCCAGGGCGCGGGCCGTGCCCGCCGGGTCGGTGTTCTCGTCGCTGACGTTGTGCTGCACCACGACCAGGTCGTGCGGGCCAGACTTCGCCCCGGGCAGGAACAGCCCGCCGAAGAGGTACGTCCAGGCCGCCACCGGCAGGAGCAGGGCCACCAGGGCGGTGGTTGAACGGCGCAGCAGGGCCAGACCGAGCAGTACCAGGACCACCAGGCCAAGCCACGGCAGGAACGCTTCCAGCAAACTGCCCAGGCGGCCCGCGGAGTTGGGCACCGCCCGGTGGAACGCCAGCAGCCCGGCCGTCAGCACCGCGAACGCGGCGGGCACCCGCCCCCGCGTCCAGACCCACTGGCGCCTTGCATCCCCCTTTCCGCCCTCGCCCGGAACCCACTGCCCGGCCCGGCGCCGCGCCCACCGGGGCACTGCGGCCTTTCCCGTCGACGTCACACCGCTGTCCGCCCGCTCCACCTGGTTTCCCATCCGCTCGGCTCGTTGTCCAAGACGAATCGCCAGGTGAATCAGTTTCCGCTTCCCCGTCAGCGCGTGCCGCATCCTCCTCCCGCGCGGAGAGGACGAGCTACCCCTCCTGCGAGCTGAGGGTGACAAGTAGCGTGCTGATCCGGTGGCAACCACCGTGCCTCGCCGCCACAGAACGGCGGATCGGCCGCTCTCGTGGGTGATGTCCCGTCTCAGCCGATCTGGTCCGATCCGTTGGCCGTCTCAGGCGAAGGGGGCCCGTTGGCGGCCGTCCCGCTTGGGGCGTGTCGGCCAGCTCAGTGGTCGGCAAATTGGTGTGTGGGTGTGTGGGCTGGTCGCGTACGGTGGCTGCGTGATTTCGCGTGAGTGGGCGATCGAGCTGGTGGAGCGCCACCTGCTCGGCGATTGGGCCGAGCGGTCCCTGCCGCCGATGGTGGTCATCAGCGTGGAGCGGCACGCGTTGGGATGGCTGATCATCTGCCAGTCGCCGCAGTTCGCGCGGACTCGCGACCTGCGCGACGCTTTCGTTGGCCACGGCCCGTTCCTCGTCGACGCTCTGGACGGCAGCCTGCACATGGTGCACCTCCAGTTCTGCAGCGACGGTCTGGAATGGGAGGACCAGTACCGGCAGAAGGTCCGGGGCGAGATCCCGCCACGAGAGCTCGATGTCGAGGTGCGGCGTCTGACGGATCTCGGGCGCCGGCTCGACGCGTTCAAGGCGGTGCGCCACGCTGGAGGCGGGCTGAGCCCCGCCGAAGCCCTGCGCTTCGTCGACGCGATCGGTTCTGGAGTTGAACCGCCTGCTGACCTGGTGTCCCGACTGCCGCAGCCGGACACACGGTACCTGGCCATAACCACGTACAGCAGACCCAATCCTGAACCGGCGAACTGGTCACGCGCACAGGGCACCTCCTCCGGCTGAGCACCTCGTGCACCTGCAGCAACACCCCACCCGAGCCCGACCGTCTCGGGTATCAGTGCAAAGCGACGGATCCGGACCACATCGTCTGAGACGGCGGCCGGCATCCGCACTCGCCGGACCAGATCAACTGAGAAATCCGCCAGTACAGCGTCTCAAATTATCCGGTCGCCGCAGGTCACAGCCATAACCATGGACCAGATCATTTGAGATGGGACAGGTGACAGCCATCGTGCCTCGGCTCATGGGACCGGCTGAGAGACGGGTACGGCCACCGCTGATCATCGGCGTGTGAAGACTGAAGATCATGCGGTGGCCGCGGGTCACAGCGTAGACCCTGCCCGCTGGCAGGAGGCGTTCGAGGGCCTGATGTCCCGGATAGCGGGCCGGTTCGCGCGGGTCGAGCCCCGGCGCCGGGTGAGGGACTTGGTGCTGGGGCTGCTGTCGGACCTGCCGCGCAAGAACTGCTGGTCGATCGCCGAGTGGGCGTTCGGGTGAAGGCAACCTAGTGCTGCTCCGCGTTAGTTCGTGGAGGGTGGTGTGGTCCACGCGGTGGGGTCGTTGAGGTAGAGGCCGCAGGCACAGTCGAGGGCTTCTTCGGGGGAGCCGAACGGCAGGCCGGTGGGCAGGAAGTTGTCCTGGTACTTGCCGCTGCTGGCAAGGTAGATGGCAAAGCCCCAGGTGTGCAGGACGCCGGTGAAGCGCAGGCGGCACAGGGGCAGCGGGTCTTCTTCGCCCGGCATTTCGCCTGCCACGTAGGCGAATCCAGTACGGAAACGCACCTGGACACCCGAGAGCTGGGGCCAGCGTTCCCGCGCGCGGTCGCGCAGTCGGACGCGGAGGTGGTGCTGCATGGACTCGGGCGGGTTCTTCGGCACGGGGTCCATCCTGCACGGCCGCCGCCCCGGCACGCCGTGATCGTCTCTTTCGCCGGTGAAGGGGTTGCGAGGGGTGTGGCGGGGATGGGTGCGGCGGTCGGGGTGGAGCTGGACGCGGCGGTGCGTGAGCGTCTGACACGTGTGGCGGTGTCGGTGAAGGGGCAGGCAAGGGAGGTTTTGCGGGCGCGGATCGTGCTGGCTGCCGCTGATGGTGGTAGCAACGGGGCCATCGCCCAGGAACTGGACATCAGCGTGAACACGGTGCGCAAGTGGCGTGGCCGGTTCGCCGTCGCGGGCCTGGACGGGCTGCGGGACGCCGCCCGCTCGGGCCGTCCCAAGACCTACGGCCCCGCAGTGCGGGTGGCGATCGTGGCCACGGCCACCAGCACACCGCCGCACCCGGAGTCGACCTGGTCGCACCGGACGATCGCCGCCAAGGTCGCGGGCACCGTGTCCGCCACGGTCTCCGCGTCCCAGGTCGGCCGGATCCTGGCCGGCCTGGACCTCAAGCCGCACCGGGTGAGGGGCTGGCTCACCCGCCGCGACACCCCCGACTTCTGGCAGCGGGCTGCCGACATCTGCGACCTCTACCGCAACCCGCCGGAAGGCGCGGTGCTGCTGTCCATCGACGAGAAGACCGCGATCGCGGCCCGCTCCCGGCGCCACCCCGGCCGCCCCGCCGCACCCGGCAGGCCGGCCCTGGAGGAGTTCGAGTACCGCCGCCACGGCACCGCCTCCCTTGTCGCAGCCCTGGACGTGCAAACCGGCGAAGTCCTCACCAAGATCATCACCCGCAACAACGCGGTGACCTTCACCGCCTTCCTCGACCAGCTCGATGTGGCCATCGCCCCGGGCCAGGACATCCACGCCGTCCTGGACAACGGTTCCTCCCACACCGCCAGGCACACCAAGAAGTGGCTGGCCGACCATCCACGCTGGCACGTCCACTGGACCCCACCGCACGCATCCTGGCTCAACCAAGTCGAGCTGTTGTTCTCCGCGATGACCCGCCGGGTGCTCCGGCACGGCGACTTCTCCAGCCGCGACGACCTCATCGACAAACTGGACACCTACGTGATCAACCACAACACCACCGCCAAGCCCTACCGCTGGACCTACGACGGCACGCCACTCAAAGCCGCATGAGACCCGCGGCAGTCGGCCGGAACCCGCACTGTGCGTAGAAGGACTCAAGGTGAGGCTCGTAGTCGACGTGCAGCCACTGGGCACCACCCGTCCTCGCCTCATCGGCGGCCGCACGCACCAGCTGCACCCCGAGCCCGCGCCGACGCTCGTCAGGGTGCACGGTGGTGTCCAGGATGAAAGCGTGAGCGCCGCCGTCGCCGACGACGTTGACGAATCCGACCAACCGATTCCCCCGGCGCGCGGCGATCCAGGCAAGGCTGCGGGCCAGCATCGGTGCGAATGATGTCAGCTTGTGCCCCGGCCAAGAGGCACTGAACAACTCGTTGAGGTCGTCATCCGTGAGCACGGGACGCACCGCCAACACCGCATCGCCGTCCTGCGACGGATCACTGATCATCATGCTGATCAGCCTGCCACGCGCCTCACCGCCACGATCAGCCCCTCCACGAACTAACGCGGTGCAGCACTAGGCCGAGCTCTTGGTCATCCAACCGGTGCGAATATAGTCCTGGTTGGGGACGGTCGTGGGGTGGACCATGACAGCAGGAATGGGTACGGCATCGGCCACAGTGAGTGAGTCCGCTGTGCTGACGGCCGTGTCGCGGAAAAAAAGAGCTGGGGTCAGCGCCGGTCACCGAGCTCATGGGACAGCCTCCGTAAGCCGGGTCCGGCTCAGAAGTGGCTCGGCACGACCTGGTAGCAGTTGTCGATCGATACGCCCCAGGGCGTTGTCCAGGGGCCATTCTTCTCGACCTTGGCGTGCTCGATCCCCCAGAGAACCTCGCTGCCGGTGTTTTTGCCGACCTTGCCGTCGACGGACAGTCCCAGGTCCCCCTGGAAGTTCTTGACCTGGCTCAGGGTGTGATTTCCGAACTGCCCGTCCTGCGAGGTCCAGGCATCTGATCGTTGGTGATAGCTGATGCCAATCTGGACGCAGTAGACCTTGAATCCGGTCATTCCGTATCTGATCTCGGGCGCGTTGGGCGAGGCGCTCGCGGTGCTGATCGTTCCGGCCGCTACAGCACCCGCGAGCGCGAGAATGGTTGCGGATCGGCGCATGATGTGACGCATCGAGTTCCCATCTGTGAGTGAGAGCGGGATTGGAGAGGTGCACGTCGGCCCGTGCCGCAACCGCGGCGTAATAAGCTCAGGCTGCGTACGAAGCGTTGGACGTTGCGGCTGCTTTAGCGGTTCCCGCGCCCAGTATGCCGTCCGGATGTGTCAGTTCTCCGCGTGAATTCGGTTGTTCTTGAGGCCTGGACGCCCGCGGAGCGTGTCCCGCGTCGGTGGGTGTCAGCAACCGGACGCCGAGGTGTACGAGGCACTCCTCCAGGCACCGTTGAAGTAGGCGTAGTACACGCCGTTGACCCTCTTGAAATTCACGTATTTTTCGTTCGTGTAATCCCACCGAACGACGTTGTTCCCCATGTCTACGAGGCCTTTCTGACCGGCAAGGCCCATCGTCTGGGGTCCTGCGCTGCCGTCCACCTCGAGCGAATACCGCGTCTGGAACGCCCTTGTCGCCGCGGTGGTCGCGGGGCCGAAGTCGCAGTCGATGGCTCCTGAGTAGAGTCCTTCCACGCGAAGAACCAGCTGCCACAGGGCCACGGCTCTGCTGTAGTCGTGCGAATTGGAGTCAAGCGGGCCCTCGTCCCTCCAGTCGTCCCACACATCCCCCGCTCCGTACACGGAACCTTGGGACACCGAGGCACTGGCCGACGGTGCGGTGGCCATGGTGCCGCCGGTCAGTAGAGCCGCCACTGCTGCGGCAGTCGCGGCGCGGCGAATAACCGACATCTTCCTCTTCATCGGAGCTCCTTCGCGCGGTGTTGTCGTTGATCAACGCAGAGGGTTTCGCACGCCGGCCTCGTGCGGAACTTCTAGCCCTCCAGGACGGTCCGCTGGTAGTACTGAATGCGGGGGCCGCCATGGAAGAAGTTGTACGAGAGGTTCGGCAGCTGGACGGCAGTGAGCTGGTATGCGCCGTCGTCCTGTGAGTTCTCGTCACCTCTGATGAAATAGACACCGCCGGCGCCCGAGGCGCGGTAGTAGACCTCGTAGTAGTCACCGGTGAATTGCCAGACGAGCCTGTCGTCGGCCCTGCTCCATGTCTGGTTCCCGACCCGGCCGTCGGCGGGGATGCCGTATCTCTTCTGCCAGTTGACCGTGGCTGACGCGGTGTTGGGGCCGAAGCTACCGTCGATCCCGGATGCCGGGAGAAGTCCCTCCGCCACCAGAATCGACTGCCACATCAGGACGAGGTCGGTGTTCCGTGTGTCGGCGCACCCGTTGCACAGCGAATGGCCGAGCTCGGAGTAGTGGTCGCCGAAGTCGTCGGTCAGGGCGCCCGCGCCGTCGACGAACGTCGTGCCGTACACCCCTGAATTGCCCGGGACCGCGTTGGCCGTACCGGCGAGCAGGAACATGCTCGCGGCAGCCGCGAGCGCACCGAGGACTATTCGTCTCACAACACTCTCCTTGTCGTCTGATGGCTCAAAAGTCGTGCGACCGGGAACGGAAGGCACGTGGTACGCACCGCCCGCTGGCCAGGAGAGTGTCGCCCGCGAGACAGGGGTTCTTGTTGCCCTGGAGCGCCAAGCAGTTGTCCCTGCATGCCAGTTCGCGATGGGCAGCGCGGACTACGCCGGTCCGCCCCAGTAGAAAGCGGTCACACCTGAAAGGTGCAACCGTTCGACGTCAGCGGACTTCTCTGCGGAGGGCGGGACGGCGTCGAACAGAACGACTCCCAAGGCTGCCGCGAGGCCGACCGACACCCAAGCCCTGGCTCCTGGCCGGGCCGCCCAGGAAGCCGACCCCCCGGTCATAAGCGCCACTTCCTCGATAGGCACCGAGACGATCGACGTAGATTTGTGATAGCGGCGACCGGCTGGAGCTCGTGCGTGTGACCCTTGTGGGGATCTGCTGGGGAGGGATGACGATGGAGTTCGTGATTCGTACGGCGCAACTTCCGCCCAGAGAGCGGTTTGACTACTGGTACGACGCGGTCAGCGGGGTGCACGGGCTGTACGAGATCGTGAGCGACCATTCAGCCGACTTCCGGGCGGAGCTACACGCCAGGGCCTTTGGTGCGGTGGGGGTGTCATGGTTGACTCACCCGTCTCTGGAAGCACGGCGCACCGCGAAACTGATCCGCCGGCACGATCCCGAGGTGTACCACTTCTCGCTCAACCTGAGCGGTTCCGTGCGGATGGCCCAAGGCCGACAGGATGTCGTACTGGAACCGGGCGACTTGGTGCTCCACGACAGCTCGCGCCCGTTCCGGAGCGTCACTCACCAGGGCCTGGGCCGTGCGTCCGGGGTGACGGTCGCCTTCCCGCGCACGCTTGTGCCGATGCACCCCGACAAGGTGCAACGGCTGCTGGCCGTGCGCCTGCCGGGGGGGAGCGGAATGGGTGCCCTGCTTTCGCGGTATCTGAGTGAGCTGGCGACATCCGGTCACGAATTCCGTGCCGACGACTCGGCCCGGCTGTCCACCATCACACTGGACCTGATCTGGGCCATGATCGCCCGTGGGCTCGACGCAGAGGGCTCGCTGTCGCCGTCCGCCCAGCAACGGGTCCTGCTCGTGCGAATCCATGCCTTCATCCAGCAACGGCTCGGCGATGTCTCCCTCTCACCGGACATGATCGCCGCCGCCCATGGCATCTCGACCAGGTCCCTGCACCGGCTTTTCCGCGACCAGGGCGTGACCGTCACTGAGTGGATCCGTGCTCGCAGGCTCGATCGCTGCCGACGGGACCTGGCCGATCCCCTGCTCCAGACCCGGCCGGTGCACGCCGTCGCGGCACGCTGGGGATTCACCAACGCGGCGCATTTCAGCAGGGTGTTCCGGGCGGCCAGCGGAATTAGTCCCGCCGCCTACCGTCGGCAGTGCCAGGGACTCACCCCGCCGGGTGAGGACAGCGCACAGGGCGATCACCTCCTGAACGGCTCACCTGGCCACGCGTCATCCAGCAGCTGACGTGCGTGGCAACCGTTTGGCGACAGCAATGAGAAGTCGATGGTCTCTCGTCTAGGCCGCGTCCGGCGCCTACGCCCCTTCGACGATGGGCCCACCCGGACTCGGCCGCCGCGCCTGACCCATGCGGCTCAGGAAGCCTGCGGATGCCACCTGTGGGCGTTCATCAACCTCATGTCCCGCCGTCTGGCCCGGCCTCGCCGCCAGAGCGAGGCGCCGTCGACCACCCGCGCAGCCGCCTGAAGATCAGCACCCTTCCGTTGCCGTTCGGAACGGCGACCATCGACGCTGAACCGAACGGCAAGCAGCCCCACGCCCCACGTCATAGCGCTGCCACCTGCGGAAAGAGGTTCAGACACAGCTTCTCAGAAGCTGTTGCCGTCTTCAAGGCTGCTGACACTTGGCCGCCCGGAGCCCCGCGACGACTCGACCGCTGATTGGGATACGCGACTCGATCGC
>NZ_JBEXEX010000085.1:0-16871 GCF_040606445.1 Streptomyces sp. NPDC005408
GTTTCCGCACCTTCTCCGATCTGCAGGCAGCCGCCGACGCCGACCTCGTGATCGAGGTCGTGTCCGCTCCGGCCCGATCGACCGGACAGGACCTACGCCGGAGCCACCAGCAACGGCCGGGCCCGCTCCCGCAGCTCCACCACCCGCGGCTCGTCGCCGTACGGCTCCAGCCGGTGCAGCAGATCCCGTACGTACTCCGTGGTCCGCGCCGAGGAGATCCGTCCCGCGACCTCCACCGCGCGCGTGCCCGCCGCGCACGCCGCGTCCAGATTCCCCGACTCCAGTTCGGCGACGGCCGACACCACGAGCCGCAGCCCGTGCGAGCGCACGAACTCCTCCGTGGGCCGCGACAGCGCCTGCTCGGTGAAGCGCCGCACCTGCCGTGGCGCCTTGAGATCGCGGTAGCACTCGGCCGCGTCCGCCGCGAACCGGTCGTAGGAGTAGAAGCCCAGCCAGGACGGGTCCGCGTCGCCTTCCCGTGAGCGCTCCAGCCAGCCCTCCGCCGCTTTCAGCGCCGCCCCTGCCGCCGGCGCGTCGCTCGCCTTCGCATGCGCCCGTGCCTCGACGAGCCGGAAGAAGCTCATCGTGCGGGCGGTGGCGAGGCCGCGGTTGCGCTCCAGTGCCGCCTGGGCGAGGTCCACGCCCTCGTCCGCGAAGCCCCGGTAGGTCGCCTGCAGCGACATCGAAGCCAGTACGTAGCCACCTAACGGCACGTCCGCAGCCGCGCGGGCCAGCCTCAGCGCCTGGATGTAGTACCGCTGTGCCGCCTCCTGCTGCCCGGTGTCGAAGGCCATCCATCCGGCCAGCCGGGTCAGCTCCGCGGTCGCGCCGAACAGCGCCCGGCCCACTTCGTCCGAATACGACGCGAGGAGCAGCGGAGCCGCGTCAACCCGCAGACACTCCGGCACCATCGACGAACGCCAGTCCCCGCCGCCGTACTTGGAGTCCCAGCGGCGCGCGTCCTCCGCCGCCTCCCGCAGCTTTGCGACGTCGCTGTGGCCCACGCGGGCTGGAGTGTCCTCCGCCGCGTCCACCGACCGCTCGACCGAGGAGTCGGCGGGGGTTATCAGCCAGCGGGACGCGGGCGTGGCGTAAGCGCTCACTGCGAAAGAACCGGCCAGCGACTGCCAGATGCCCCCGCTGCCCGCCCGGCGGCCCGCAAGATCCAGGCGGTACAGCTCGGTGGCCGATTTCACCGCCTCGCCGACATCGCGCGGGAAGGCGAGCCCGACCTCGGGGGCCGGGTCGGCGTCCGCCAGGCCGATCTCGTGCAGCGGCACCGGACGGCCGAGCTTGGCGCCGATCGCCGCCGCGATGAGATGGGGCGCGGCGCCCTGCGGCACCATGCCCTTCGACACCCATCTCGCCACGGACGTCTTGTCGTAGCGAAGGGTCAGCCCGCGCTGCGCTCCGAGGTCGTTGACCCGCCGGGCGAGCCCGGCGTTGCTGATTCCCGCGAGGGCGAGAACGGTGCCGAGTTTTTCGTTCGGCCCGCGTTGCTCCCTGGACATGCGCCACCCCTCGACACACAGACGGCCGCCGCGTCGCTGTGTGGGCGCACGGCATTCGTGCTGCGTTCTCCCCGGTGAACAGCTCCTTGGTCCCGGCTGCAAAAGCGTCTGGCCGAGCCCCACGGAATATGCGCCCCTGAGGAGAACATCAGTAAACACAGCGTAGTTCGCCGCATCCCGACCGTTAAGAGGCGGTGTTCCGTATGGCGAGATTGTTGTGCGTTGGAGCAGACCGTCCCTGGACGGCGGGGTCGTGGCGTGCTCCTGGGCGTGCTCCGGGTGTGTGGCCGTGCGCCCGTCCGTGCGCTCTGGTCCTGCTGGTGGGGGAGCGCTTCCATGAGTCCTGCGTGGGTCGGCCCACTGCGTACTGGAACCAGTGGGCTGGGGGAATCCGCTGCCTCAATCCCCGCGGGTGGCGGACCGGTCCGGGAGGCGTGTGGCGCCTCCCGGACTGTGTGTGTGCACGGGCTACGGACGGATGTGCGCCCCGCAGATTGGCTGAATGCTGACTGTCCTTAGCGTCCCTTTTGCGCCCGTGTGGGCGTTGGCCGCTCGCTTCGCCGTGACCTGGACCGTCGTCAAATCGCCAATGCCAGGGGCGCGTTCACTTTTTGCGCACGCTACCCGGAGACCCTCCTGTGCGCCGCCTTCGTGGCAGCATGTTCCCGAACGGCGGCATGCTCCCGTGCGGCTGCATGCTCCCGAATGCTCCCGAGCGGCTACGGCCCGGGTCCGAGTTCGTCCACAGCCTGTGGAGGCGCGATGCGGTGGTTGGTGGGGTGGAGCAGTATCGCCGCAAACTTCGGTACGGCCGGGGCTGTCGGTATGTCCGGCGCTGTCGGTACGTCCGAGGACAGCGGCACCGTCCACCCCGTCGGCTCCCAACTCCTGTGGGGAGACCCGGATCCGCTGTGGGCGGTCGGCGACTGGCGCCCCGACGAGGTGCGTGTCGTCACCGTCGACCCCATCACCAAACTGGCCGTCCTCGGCTGCTGCGCGGCCAGTGACGACGAGCTGAAGGTCGGCCTTTTCGCGGCACGCGGCGGTGCGCTGCGGCATCTGACCGCATGGGCCGGCAGCTATACGGCCGTCGTGCAAGTCGGCCGACGGATCACGATCGTCGGTGATCTGGCCGGGGCGAGACCCGTCTTCTACACGCCATGGGCGAACGGCACCGCGTACGCGACCGCCGCGCTGCCGCTCGCCGACCTCATCGAAGCGCAGCTGGACATCGGGCACTTGGCGGCACTGCTGGCCTGCCCCGAGACGCCGGAGGCGCTGCGCGACTCGACTCCGTACGACGGTGTGAAGCGCATCCCCGCGGGGCACGCGCTGATCCTGCGCGAGGGCTCGCGCGAGATCACCGGATACGAGCCGGTGGCATCGCTGGCCGTCGCCGGACCGCAGATCGAGGCGGAACGGGCGGTCGACGGGGTACGGGACGCGCTGGTGGACGCGGTACGGGCCAGGCTCACCGCGCCGCGGCACGCGCCCGAGACCGTGCCGCCGGACCCCGGGCCCGTCCCCGGGATGGGGCCCGCGGAGCGGCGGGCCGCGCGCGGCGGGCGGTCCGCTCCCGCACCCGGGATCGGCGCGGATCTGTCCGGCGGCAGCGCGTCCGGAACGCTCGCGCTGCTGGCTGCGGGTCTGCCGGGAGTGCCGGGGACCGTGCTCGGTCACGGCACGGGCGCGGGGGAGCGGCTGCTGGCGGTCACCTTCAACGACCTGGCGACGGGCGGGCGCGAGGCGGGACACGAGGCCGAGCTGGAGCGGGCGCGCGCGATCGCCGCGAATCCGCGGCTGCACCATGTGGTGGTCGCGGCGGGCGAGGAGAGCCTGCCGTATGCCGAACTCGACGGGCCGCTGACCGATGAGCCCGCGCCGTCCCTCGTCTTGGCGGAACGTCACCGCAACCGGCTGGCGGCGGGCAGCGCCGACCACTTCACCGGGGCGGGGGCGCGGCAGGTCCTGGACGCGCATCCGGCCCGGCTCGCCGACCTACTGCTCGACCGGCGCCGCCGCCATCTGATGCGGCCGGTCGCGGCGCTGGCCCGGGCCGAAGGCCCCTCGCCGCAGTCCCTGTTCGTACCGCTGACGGTGTACCGGGCGGCGCGGCGGCTGGCCCGTACGCCGTACCGCACGGGCCTGGAGCAGGCGGCGGACCGTCTGCTGGCGGCGAACCGTCCCGGCGGCCTGCTGAACGGCCCGGGTCCGCTCGGCGCCTCGCTCGCCGCCCTGACCTGGTCGCGGCCGGGTCCCGCGGCGCGCTGGCTCACCGGCGAGGCGCTTGCTGAAGTATCGGTTCGCCTGATGGAGGCGGCGACGCGGCCGGTGTCGGTGCAGCGGCCGGGCGAGGCCCGCGCGCGGGCCGCGCTGACCCGCCACGCGTCGGACCAGCGGATCCTGGAACAGGCCGCGGAAATCCGCAGCCAGCGGCTGCACGCGCCCTTTCTGGACAACCAGGTCGTACGGGCCTGCCGCGCGCTGCCCGAATCCCTGCGGGTCCAGCCGGGCGCCCGCGCGGAAATCCTCCGCAGGGTGCTGGCGGGCGCGGGCATCCACGACCTGCCCCCGGGCTGGGGCGCGACAACCCACGCGACGTCGACGACGGCGGCGCGCACGGGCCTTCGGGCGTCGCTCCCGCACCTGATCGCGCTGTTCGACGCGCCACTACTGGCGGACGCGGGCCTGGTGGAGGCGCGGGTGGTCCGCAAGGCGCTACGGGCGGCGTCGGAGGGCGAGCCGGTGCCGCTGGACGGCTTGGCGGACCTGATCTCGACGGAACTGTGGCTGCGGAGGTTGCTCTCGCGGCGGGGTACGTGCTGGACGGGGACGGCGGCGCCGAGGCAGCGGGCGGTGGCGGGAGGGGTCCCACCGAGGCGGACGCTGCAGGCGTAGGGGGTACGGGTCTAGTAGGGGGGTGCGGGTCTTTGGGATTGCCCGGTGCCGTGTCGGTGACCGTCTGGGGGCCGCTCCGGGGTTGCGCCGGGACTGCATGATTTACGGCGCGTCTCTGGCGTGACGCTGCGCGCGGGCGTCCCCGCGCCACAAATCACGCTTTACGTCCCGACTCCACCCACTGCGCGGCCCCCTTGCCCGTGACGGTTGTCGGTTACCCCGCGCCGCCAAGCTGGCGGTTCGGGGTGTGGGCGAAGCCAGGAGCCGCGAAGCCGGCGCGTCGGGGTGTGGGGGCGTCAGCCCCCACGTTCCCCCTCCCCTTGGGGGCCTGGGGGCTCGCCCCAGTTCGGGAAGGGGCGGGGCTGGGGGAAAACACGCCCCGCCCAACACCACGCCCCGTCCACAATGACCCCGTGCGCTATCTCATCCTCGGCCCCACCGCGGCCCTCGACGACCACGGTGGCCAACTCCCCCTCGGCGGCCCCCGTCTCCGCCGGCTGCTTGCCGCGCTCGCGCTGCGGGTCGGGCGGGCTGTGCCCGTCGGGGACCTCGTGGGCGATGTGTGGAGCGGCGACGAGCCGCACGACGCGCCCGCCGCCCTGCAGGCCCTCGTGGGACGGCTGCGCCGCACCCTCGGCAGGGACGCCATCGAGAGCACCCCCGGCGCCTACCGTCTCGCCGCCGCCAAGGACGACGTCGACCTGTACGTTTTCGAGCGGCTCACCCGCCAGGCAGCCGCGCAGGACCCCGACGCCGCCGCCCGTACTCTCCGTACCGCGCTCGCCCTCTGGCGAGGCCCCGCGCTTGCCGATCTGCCCGACGGGGAGCACGCCGCCCGCCCCGAGGCCCAGCGGCTTGCCGCTCTCCAGCAGCGCATCGAGGCCGATCTGGGGCGCGGGACCGCCGAGGGACTCGTACCGGAGCTGCAGGGGCTCACCGCCGCGCATCCGTACCACGAGCCGTTCCGCGCGCTGCTCATCCGCGCCCTGCGTGCCGAGGGCCGCCAGGCCGACGCTCTCGTGGCGTACGAAGCGGCACGCCGTGCGCTCGCCGACGGGCTCGGTGCCGACCCCGGGCGGGAACTGGTCGCCCTGCACAGAGAGTTGCTGGAGGCCCCCGCCGCCCCCGCCCCGCAGGCCCGCGGCAACCTCCGCCCCCGTCTCACCTCCTTCGTCGGCCGCGACAGCGAACTGCACGCCATCCGCGCCGATCTGACCCGCTCCCGTCTCGTCACCCTCACCGGACCCGGCGGCTCCGGGAAGACCCGCCTCGCCGAGCAGGCCGCCCCGGACGTGCCCGCCCCGGAGGGCGCGTGGCTCGTCGAACTCGCTCCCCTCGACGACCCCGCCGCACTCCCCGGCGCAGTCCTGTCCGCGCTCCGGCTGCGCGAGACCACGCTCATCGCCCGTGAGGGCCAGCCGCCGCCGGCCGACCCCACCGACCGGCTGGTCGAGCACCTCGCAGCCCGCGCGCTGCTCCTCGTACTCGACAACTGCGAGCACCTCATCGGCTCCGCCGCCGAACTGGCCGAGACGCTTCTCGTCCGCTGCCCCCAGCTGCGCATTCTCGCCACCAGCCGTGAACCGCTCGGTGTGCCGGGCGAGTTGGTGCGCCCGGTGGACCCGCTGCCGGACCCGATGGCGCTGCGGCTGCTCGCCGACCGCGGCGCGGCGGCGAGGCCCGGCTTCCGTGCTGAGGACGACCCGGAGGCCGCCGCCGAGATCTGTCATCGTCTGGACGGCCTGCCCCTCGCGATCGAACTCGCCGCCGCCCGGCTGCGGATGCTCAGCTCGCGCCAGATCGCCGACCGTCTCGACGACCGCTTCCGCCTGCTGACGAGCGGAAGCCGCACCGTATTGCCGCGCCAGCAGACACTCCGTGCCGTCGTCGACTGGTCCTGGGACCTCCTGGAGGACCCCGAGCGCACCCTTCTGCGGCAGCTCGCCGTGTTCGCGGGCGGCTGGGACCTCCCCGCCGCCGAGGCCGTCTGCGGCGACGCGGCCGAACATCTCGGCGCGCTCGTCGACAAGTCCCTTGTCGTCGCCGCCCCCACGCCCGACGGCGAGATGCGCTACCGCCTGCTGGAGACCATCCACGAGTACGCGACCGAGCGCGCCGCCGAGAATCCGGACGTACGGGACGCCGCCGCCCGCGCCCACACCGAATACTTCGCGGCCCTCGCCGAAGAGGCCGACCCGCGGCTGCGCTCCGCCGACCAGCTCCCGTGGATCGCGCGACTCGAGGCGGACCTCGACAACATCCGTGCCGCCCTCCACCGCGCCGTCGTCGAGACCTGTGACGAAGCCTCCGCGCTGCGTCTCGTCTTCGGCATGGGCTGGTTCTGGTGGCTGCGCAACTATCGCCCCGAGGGCCTGTCCTGGGTGGAGCGCGCCCTGGCCCTCGCTCCGGATCCGGCGGGTGAGGACGACCCGCGCCACTGGCCCCGGATGCATCTGCGCATGCTGCATTTCTTCCTCGCCGTGGAGAGCCGCGGGTCCGAGCCGGTACGTGACGACGCGGAGATGATGGCGCTGCTGCGCCGGGTGCGGGACGCCTTCAGCCGCCACGGCCCCGAGTCCGCCCGCTTCCCCGGACTGCTCTGGCCGATGACGGCGTACCTGACCGACGACATGAAGGACGTACGCGCCCTGCTGGAGGCGGCCGTCGCCAACTGCCGTGAGTACGGCGGCGAGTGGGAGTACGGCGCCATGCTGATGTTCCGCACCCACCTCGTCGTCGACATGCCCGGCGGCATGCCCGGCGTGGACGAGGACCTGGTCCTGCTGCGGGAGCTGAGCCGCCGGGTCGGTGACCGCTGGATGCGTGCGCAGACGGCGAGCGCCGCGGCCGAGACGGGCATGATGCGCGGCCGGTACGACGAGGCCAAGGTCGCGTACGAGGAGGCGCTGGCCCTCGCCCGCGAGGTCGGCGCGCACGCCGAGGCGCCGTTCCTCATCGCCCGACTCGCCGAACTCGCCTTCCGCTCCGGTGACCCGGACGCCGCCGAGAAGGGTTTCGCCGAGGCGTCCGAGGAGTCGGAGCGCTACAACGTCCAGGACGCGCGCGCGTACGTCTGCGTCATGCGCGCCACCATCGCCCTGTACCGCGGTGAGTACGGCGAAGCCCGCAGGCTCATCGACGAGGGCCGCCGCCTGAGCGAGCGCGGCAGCCCGCCCATGCACTTCGAGGTGGTCATCGAGGGGGTCGCGGCCCGGCTCGACGCGTACGAACCGGCCGGGCCTCTGGCCTCCGTACGGGGTCTTGCGGCCGTTCTCCACAAGGCGTGGGAGGCCCGGTGCGCGGAGTTCATCACGGCGCATCTCGCCGACAGTGCCGCGGCCGTACTGCCGCTCACCGGTCAATTGCCCCTGTCCGTACGGATCATGGCCGCCGCCGACGCCTGGCGCGGGGACATCCCACGCTCGGTGCCGGAGGCGAACGCGGTCGAGGCGATCCGTACCCGCGCCCGCGAGGATCTCGGCCCTCAGCGGTACGAGGCCGAGTGCGTGGCGGGCCGCGACCTCGACGTCCCCGAAGTCGTCGCCCTGCTGGAGGCAGCCGGGGACAGCAGCGAGGGCGGACCGGCCGCTGAGCCCGTCAGCCGCAGCTGATCTGCGACTGGGCCCAGTCGCCGAGCGCCACCGAGTCGAGCGCCGAGTGCGGCTCCACGACCAGGCGGATCGTCTTCTGCCCGGCGAGCGACACATGCACCGGCACCGCCGCATCCCCGCCGTGCATCACCGGGGAACGCCACAGCCGCCCGCCGTCGCCGTACACGGAGAAGCGCACCGCGCCCAGGCCCAGCGTCAGATCGTCGACCCCGGCGAACGCGTCGTAGGACGAGCACTGGCGGTTGAGGTCGATCGTGACGGACGACGCGGCGTGCACGGTCACCCCGTGTCCGTACCGCTTTCCGTTGATCGACATGCCCCCGCGCTGCCAGAGCCAGCTGCTCTCGCCGAGGCGCACCTCGGGCCCGGTGTGGTCGCCGAACACCCCGTACTCCAGCCGGTTGACCTGGTAGACCTTCGGCGCCGGTGCGGGCGGCGGGGTCGGCTTCGGCGGCTTGGGGGCGGGCGGGACCGGCGGAAGGGGCGGCACGGGCTTGGGCGGCGTGGCTTTCGGCGTCGTCTTCGTCGCGGGCGGCGGGGTGGGCTTGGGCGCGGGCTTGCTGGGCGGCGGAGTCGGCTCCGGCGCGGGCGGCGCCGGAGGCTCGGGCTTCGGCGACGGTGCCGGTTTCTGCGGTACGACGGGCACCGAGGCGGGGGGCTTTGCCACCGGCTTCGGTGCGGGCTTGGGATCGCCCGACAGCGCCCACACCAGCCCGGCGGCCGCGGCGACGGCCACCAGCCCCGCGATCCCGGCCTTCGCCGGGGCACCTAGTCCCTCCGACGCCGCGGCACCGCCGGCCGCGCCCCCGGAAGCCCCGGACGAACCGCTCGTGGCAGCGGCGGCAGCACCGGCCCCCGCCGCGCCGGCAGCTCCGCCAGCCACGATCCCGACGGCCTTGAGGGAGTATCCGGCGGCGAACCAGCCGATGACCGCGACCGGAAGCAGCGCCGGAATCCCGGCGTTGACATGCGCCAGCTCACCCGCGGCGAGGCGGCACTTGGCGCACTCCTCCAGATGCTTGCGCAGTCCGCGCTCGGCCCGCATCCGCAGACCGCCGCGGGCATACGCCCCCAGCCGGTCGGCGTACCGGGCGCAGTCGCCTCCGGAGGTGAGCGCGGTGCTCACATGGGCCTGCAGATAGGCCTGCTTGAGGCCTTCGCGGGCCCGGCTTGCCAGCACGGCGGTGGCGTTGGCGGTCAGCCCGAACAGCGGCGCGACCTCGCTCGGCGACTCCTCCTCGACGGTGGTGTGCCAGAGCACGGCCTGCCAGCGCTCGGGCAGGGAGCGGAAGGCCTGCATGGCCAGCGACTGCTCCGCCTCGTGCATCGCGCGCACATCGGCACCGAGATCGAGGGTGTCGTCGTTCGCGGCGTCCGTGCTTCGGGCGGCCTCCGCGGCGAACACCGCGAAGTCATCGACCAGTTGCTCCCGCTTTGCCGTTTTCATCCAGGCGGCTGCGACCCGCCTCACTGTCGTGAGCAGATACGCCCGTACGGCCTGCTCGGGTCCCGAGCCTCCGCGCACCGCCTGCAAAGTCCGGGCGAACACCTCGGCCGTCAGGTCGTCGGCGGTGTACGCGTCCCGGCAGCAGGTGCGCGCATACCGCCGCACCGAGTCGGAGTGGCGGCGGAACAGCTCCTCGTACGCGCTGTCGTCGCCGTTCCGCATGCGCTGGATCAATGCTGCGTCGGACGTGGGCAGCTCACGCGGCGGCGGCAGTACGGAGTCGCGCCCGGCGGCCTCGCGCTGCGCCGGCACGGCGTGCTCTTCCCGGCCGCCCGCACCGGAGTTGCCCGGACCGCCCGCACCTGCCCCGGACGGTCCGAAGGAACCCGGCACACCGGCGGAACCCGTGGCGCCGGGCGCGCCGGACGACCCACCTGGCCCGCCCTGGCTGGGCACCTGTCGTGAGTGCAGCCCGGCTGCCTCTGCGCCGCCCGCACCGCCGAGTGACTCGTCCCGACCGTCACCGCTCATCGCGGAAGCCCCCGTAAGCACCATGAGACCCGAACACCGGGCAAGAGTGCCACAGAGCGGCAGCACACCGAACCCTTGTGTACGGCAACCACTCATCCGGGCACGACTTCCCGGAAGAGAGCACTATTCGTCACTCGTTCGGGGAAGACTGAACCGACCTTACCCAGAAGTCAGTTGGCGCCGTTCAGGCTCCGCCGCGCTCAGGCGGTGCGAGACCGCAGACCCTCCAACAGGATGTCGAGCAGCCGGGCGGAAGCCGCCGCCTGCTGTGCCGCATCCGGCAGCGAGGGCGCGGCCGTGGCTATCACCAGCAGCACGTCCGCGACGGTCACATCGCCGCGCAGCTCACCCGCGGCCCGTGCCCGGTCGACCAGCTGCCCCACGACGTCCAGCAGTTCCGCAGCGCCCGCGTCGTCCTGCTCCTCCGCGGGGACCGGGCGCGGCCCGACCACCCGCAGCTCGGGCTGCGCGCCGAGCCGCTGCTGCGGCACCCGCACCTCGTCCCGTACGGCAACCGCCGACTCGTCGGACTCCACGCCCACCCGCAGCACCTGCGGCGGCAGCAGCCGTCCGGCGCCCGAAGCCACCGACGTACGCAGGAAACGGGAGAGCGCCGACCAGGGCTCCTCCTCCTGCCCGAGAGCCGTGCGCGCCTGCTCGGTCAGCCGGGAGGTCTCCTCCTCGGCTATCCGGCGCACCAGCACGTCCTTGCTCGGGAAGCGGCGGTACACCGTCCCGACGCCGACCCTGGCCCGGCGCGCCACGTCCTCCATCGGCGCGCCGTATCCCAGCTCGCCGAACACCTCGCGTGCTGCGCGCAGTACATGCTCGAGATTGCGCTGCGCGTCCACGCGCAGCGGAGCGGCGCGGCCTGCTCCGCCCGATCCCGCCCGTCCGTTCCCGTCAGCCGCCGAACCCGGCGCGACGGCAGCCTGCCAATGCGAATCCTGAATGGTCATACGCGTTCCCCCGGTCATGATGTCTCCCCCCGGAGACCTCCCCGCCTGTCTGCCGGGCGTGCCTAGTCCGGGCACCCCGACGAGGTACGAACATAGTTGAGCCAGGGTCAATTCAGAAGGGGGTAGTTCCGCACGGAGCGCCCCCCGATCGGAGCAAGGACCGGAAGGTTCCTTATTACGCCCCCTCGCACCACCCCCCTCGTATGCCCTGACCTGCGCACCTTCCCTTTCAACCGGCGCTGCGCCCGCGCACAGTGGCGCGAAGCCTCCGGTCACACAATTTGTCGGGGCTGTGGACAAACGCTTGAGGCCGTTGCGTCATGGGATGGTGAAGGCCTCTAACTTCCGGGGGACGACCCCCGGCCCCCCGCCGGGCACGCGCATTCTCGTCATCGGCGGCGGCTACGTCGGGATGTACACAGCACTGCGGCTCCAGCGGAAGCTGAAACAGGAGCTGGCACGCGGCGAGGTGGAGATCACCGTGATCACGCCCGATCCGTACATGACGTATCAGCCGTTCCTCCCGGAAGCGGCCGCCGGATCCATCTCCCCCCGCCATGTCGTGGTCCCCCTGCGCCGGGTGCTCGACAAGTGCAAGATCCTTATCGGCGAAGCCAAGGCCGTCGACCACGCCAAGCGCACGGCGACCGTCACCACCCTCGCCACCGCCGAAGAGGGCACCGGCGCCGTGGAGATCACGTACGACGAACTCGTCATAGCGCCCGGATCGATCTCCCGCACCCTCCCGATCCCCGGTCTCGCCGACTACGCCATCGGCTTCAAGACCGTCGAGGAAGCCATCGGCCTGCGCAACCACGTCATCGAGCAGATGGACATCGCCTCCTCCACCCGCGATCCCGCGATCCGCGACGCCGCCCTCACCTTCGTGTTCGTCGGCGGCGGCTACGCGGGCGTCGAGGCGCTCGGCGAGCTGGAGGACATGGCCCGCTACACAGCGCGCTACTACCACAACGTCAAGCCCGACGACCTGAAGTGGATCCTCGTCGAGGCCAGCAACCGCATCCTCCCCGAGGTCGGCGAGGAGATGGGCAAGTACGCCATCCGCGAGTTGCGTTCGCGCAATATCGACGTACGCCTCGAGACGCGCCTGGACTCCTGCGAGGACCGCATCGCCGTCCTCAGCGACGGCAGCCGTTTCCCGACCCGGACCGTCGTGTGGACCGCGGGCGTCAAGCCCGCGCCCGTCCTCGCCGCCACCGATCTGCCCCTCAACGAACGCGGCCGCATCAAGTGCACCGCCCGGCTCACCGTCGCCGGCGTCGAGCACGCCTGGGCGGCCGGCGACGCAGCGGCCGTCCCCGACGTGACATCCGACGAGCCGGGCAAGGAGACCGCACCCAACGCCCAGCACGCCGTGCGCCAGACCAAGGTCCTCGCCGAGAACATCGTGGCGTCGCTGCGCGGAGAGCCCCTCAAGGAGTACGCCCACAAGTACGTCGGATCCGTCGCGTCCCTCGGCCTCCACAGGGGTGTCGCGGATGTCTACGGCCGTAAGCTCAAGGGCTATCCGGCCTGGCTGATGCACCGCGTGTACCACCTCAGCCGCGTGCCCACCTTCAACCGCAAGGCCCGTGTGCTCGCCGAGTGGACCCTGGCCGGGCTGTTCAAGCGCGAGATCGTCTCGCTCGGCTCGCTGGAGCACCCGCGCGCGGAATTCGAACTTGCCGCGGGCGGCAGGCGCCCGGGGCACGGCCCTCACACCCCGTCGAAACCCGCGCCGCACGCCGGGCCCGACAGCGGCCCGCCGAGCCGGTCGGACGACGGTCCCAGAGGGAAGTAGGCAACGAGGACTGTCGGTCCGGTCGGTCACACTGGACGTGTGACCATAGGTGGGCTCACACCTGCACAGAGTGACCCTTGGCGACAACCATTGAGGCTAGAAAGTCAGTGAACTTCACGCGTTGGAGCGCAAGGCTCCCCGGTACGCAGCGTCGCGCCGCAGCGCGGAGGACCGGCCACGGGATCTCCCCGGCCAAGCGAGGGGAAGGCTCCGTGCCCGCGGCCCGCGGCGAGTTCGAGCAGCAGCCGGAGCCCCTGCCCGACGTCCCCGCCCTCGACGACTTCTCCGTACGGGAGATCCTCGGTCGGCTCCCCGCCCTGGTAGCCCTGGTCCACGGACCCGAGCACCGCGTCACGTACGTCAACGACGCCTACGCCGCCGCATTCGGTCCCCGCCGGGCAGGCGCCGCCGCGGCCGACGTCTGCCCCGAGCTGACCGAGCTCGGCCTGCTGCCGCTGATGGACCAGGTGCTGCGCAGCGGCAAGCCCCGCACGGTCAAGTCCCGCAAGGTCCCCGGCGGTGGCTCGTACACCGTCACGTGCCTGCCCGCCGAGAGCCCCAAGGAAGGCGGCGGCGTTCTCGTCTTCGCCGCCGACGTCACCGACCACGCCGAAGCCGCCGAGCGGCTGCGCGCCAGCGAGCGCCGCCACCGCGAGACAGCCGTCACCCTCCAGAGATCCCTGCTCCCGCAGGAGTTGGAGCAGCCCGACGATCTGCGCATTGCCGCCAAATACCAACCGGGCGGCACGGATGCCGCGGTCGGCGGCGACTGGTACGACGTGATCACCCTCGGCGCCGGACGCACCGCGCTCGTCATCGGCGACGTCATGGGCCGCGGTGTGCGCGCGGCCGCCGTCATGGGCCAGCTCCGTACGGCCGTACGGGCCTATGCCCGCCTCGACCTGCCGCCGCACGAAGTGCTCCAGCTGCTCGACGGTCTGGCCGCCGAGATCGACGCCAGCCAGATCGCGACCTGCGTCTATGCGGTCCATGACCCGAACGAAGGGCGGCTCGTCTACGCATCTGCGGGCCACCTCCCGGTTCTCGTACGGGACGAGGACGGCACGGTCCGCCGCGCCGAGGAGCCGACAGGCCCGCCGCTCGGCACGGGCGGCTGGGTGCACACCTCGGGCACCATCGCGCTGCCGCCCGGCTCCAGCGCCGTCCTCTATACGGACGGTCTGATTGAGCGGCGAGGCGAGGACATCGACGAGGGCGTGGCAGCGCTGGAGCGCGCGCTGTCCGGGGCGACCGGCGCCCCGCAGGTGGTCTGCGACCGGCTGATCCGCTCCCTGGGAGTCACCGCGGAACACGACGACGACGTGGCGGTACTGGTCGTCCAGCACCCCACACGTACGGGCCCGGCGGCCGAGCTCTTCCACAACGCCGCCCTCGAACTGCTCGGCGGCATCGAAGCGGCTCCACGCGCGCGTGCCTTCGCCTCCGGAGTCCTGGCCTCCTGGCGTTTCTCGCCGGAGCTGCACGACCTGGGCGTGCTGGCCGCCAGCGAACTGGTCGCCAACTCCCTCCAGCACGGCACCCCGCCCATGCGCCTCAGACTCCGCCGCACCGACCGCCGCCTGATCATCGAGGTGACGGACGGCGACGACCATCTGCCGCGCCGCCGCCGCGCGGAAACGGAGGACGAGGCGGGCCGCGGGATTTCCATCGTCGCGACGATCGCCTCGTCCTGGGGGAGCCGCCGCACTCCGGGCGGCGGCAAAGCTGTGTGGTGCGAGTTCGCCCTGCCCGCTTAGGCCCTGTCCGGCCGATCAGGCCGGATCGGACCTACGCGGCGGCCTCGAGCTGCCCGGAAGGCTTGTGCTGGGCCACGACCCGCGACCTCGACACGAGCGACGGCCTGTCCTGTACGGGGGTCAGCTTCTTGCCGAGCCGCAGCGCCAGCACGCTGATGCCGAGCGAGAACAGCACGAAGGTCACGATGTACGGCCCGTGCAGCGCGGCACCCATCGGCCCGCCCACGGCCGGCCCGACCGCCAGCGCGAGCTGCTTGACCAGGGCGAAGGCGGAGTTGTACTGCCCGACCATCGCCTCCGGCGCCAGGTCGGCGACGAGCGGCGCGACGGTCGGCGACAGCATCGCCTCACCGAGCCCGAAGAGGCCGTACGAAGAGACGAACGCGGCCGTCGCCATCGCCTGGCTGCCGTGCCCGAGGCCCGCGTAGCCCGCCGCGATCCACGCGACGGTCCAGATCAGCCCGACGGCGGCAATCACCCGGCTGCGGCTGCGGTGCTCGACGAACTTCAGCACCACGAACTGCGCGACCACGATCACCGCGGTGTTGGCGGCCAGCGCGGTCCCGAGCGTCGCGGGCTGGATCCCGGCGGCCTCGGTGCCGTACGCGGCAAGACCCGACTCGAACTGTCCGTAGCAGGCGAAGAAGAGGACGAACCCGAGCACGCACAGCTGCACCATGGCCCGGTTCCCGAGGATCGCGCGCATCCCGCCCTTGGCCTTGGCCTCGGTGTTCGCGGGCCGCGCCTCCTGAAGCGAGAGCGAACGCGGCAGCCGGACACTGAGCACGATCGCCGCCAGCACCAGGAACATCGCGGCCTCGATGCCGAACAGCAGGGTGAAGCTGCCCGGACGGCTCTCGTCGACGATGTGCCCGCCGATCAGCCCGCCGATGCCGAGCCCGAGGTTCTGCAGAAAGAACTGCATGGCGAAGGCACGCGTACGGGTCGAGGTGTCCGAGCACCAGACGATCATCGTGGCGAGGGCGGGCTGCATCACGGCCGTACCGGCCCCGAGCAGCGCGGCGGACAGGACGACGGTCGGCACGCTCGCCGACAGTCCCATGGACCCCGCCCCGACGGAGGCGAGCACCGCGGCCCCGATCAGTACGGGCAGCGGCCCGCGCCGGTCGATGACACGCCCGGTGAAGGGCAGGGCGACGAGTGCGGCCATCGCAAAGACCGCGAGGACGGCGCCCGCCGTCGTCGCGCCCAGATCCCGCACCTGCGCCACATAGACGTAGAGATACGGAACGGTGAAGCCGAGTCCGAACGCGCTCAGCGCGTTCCCCGTCTGAATCCGGCGCATCGCAGCGCCCAACGCCCTGGTCACACTCACCTGCCTTGAGGTCTTGGTCGTGAAGGGATGAAGCCTGAAGACTTCAACGCTAAAGTTAGAACATCAACAATACACAGTGAAGGACTTCAAGGCCAACGCGCCTCGTGCGATACTTCGCGCATGCCAACCGAGACCCCTGAGGGCCCCGGCCCCGAGGTGCCCGGCCCCGCCCTCCAGGAGCCGACCCTCGACGAACAGATCGCGGCCTATCAGCGCGAGTTCGGTGACCTGGACCCGCAGGTCGAGAAGGTCGTCTCGGCCCTGGGCCGCCTCAACCGCCGGATGAACGTGGCGTACGGCCGTCAGGTCGCCGACCTCGGCATCAGCAACGCCGAGTGGGAAGTCCTCAAGAGCCTGGTGCTCGCGGGCTCCCCCTACCGGCTGGGCCCCGGCGAGCTCGCCAAGCGACTTGGCCTCACGCCGGCCGCGATGACGCACCGCATCGACCGCATGGCGGCCGAGGGCCTGGTCACGCGTGACCGCGACGAGAACAACCGGGTGCGCGTCATCGTGGAGCTGACGGACGAGGGCCGTACGAAGTGGCAGCAGGCGATGCGTATGGCCACGGACTTCGAGGAGGACCTGCTCCAGGACCTCTCGCCGGAGGAGCGGAGCATGCTCGGCGAGCTCCTGATCCGCGTCCTGCGCCGCGTGGAACACGCCCAGCCGGACGCCGGCGGCAGGCTCACCGACCTGGACTAGGGCGCCGGTCGGCACCCTGGCGGCTGAAGTTGACACACACTTCACCAGTCCGTAAGGTTCTTCGAGTTGTCACGGAGCCGGAACGGTTCTGCGACAGCCACTCACGCCGCGAATGCGGCATCCCAACTCAGCACGATCTCCCAGCCGGGACGAATTTCGGCATGCCGAAATTCATTTCGAAGACTCGATTATGAGTCGCCCGGGAAATCCGCTAGAGTTTGGGCGTCGGAACGGCTCAACGGCCGGAAAGACAACCCGAGTTCGACCGGGAATCAGGCCCGAAAGGATCTGATAGAGTCGGAATCGCCGGAAAGCCGA
>NZ_JBEXEX010000086.1:0-16850 GCF_040606445.1 Streptomyces sp. NPDC005408
TGCACGATGCCGCTGTCGACGTCGCCCCAGTTGCCCGACCGGGCGAACGCCTTGAAGGCTTCGCCCCACGCCTCATCGAGTGCAGGCTTGGTGACACCCTCGCTGTAGGCGAAACGCTGAAGATACTTTTGCCCCATCGACCCACTCCTGCTCCCTGCCCCGGGCAGCCCTTACGCATCGCCCTCGGTGGTCGCAAGATAGCCATCACCCATCCACGTGCCGCCGCATCTCACCCGGTCGATGGCGTGTTTGAAGCCCTTGTCGTACGAGTAGGACGCCAGCTGATGGCGATCTTTGAAAACGGGTCCGGTCGGATTTTCGTGATGGTCACGATCGTCAGCCCAGCGCCTTACGTTTGACGGCGGGAATGCCCTGGTCATGGGGGTTCTGTCCGGGGTGAAGGACGTGCTGTTCCCGAACGCTCTGGGGTTGGTGCTGGATCGGTTGACCGAGGTGGGTGGCGTTGTTGTGGCCGAAGCCCACAGCGCCGTACCGGAGTTGAGGTGCCCGGACTGCGCGACCGCCTCGCGTCGGGTGCATCTGTCCCTCACCGGGCGCAGATCGTTGGCGTCATGATCTCCGAATCTCCCGGCCACGACAACCGGGCGCCGTCATGCGGCCCTTCAAGAAGCGCGACGAAGGCGATCTGAGCATTCTTGGGCATTTGATCCTAGGGTGGGGGTTGTGAACGGCCATCAGCGAGTGCGGGACGACGAGGGGAGCGCGGTCCGACTCCTCGCGCTGTCGGACGGCGTGTTCGCCATCGCGATGACGCTGCTGGCGCTGGACATCACGCTGCCCGCCGGGCTGGACACCGCCGGTTTCGAGCACGCGCTGGGGGATGTGATGCCCAACGTGTGGGCGTACGCCCTCAGCTTTCTGGTCATCGCGGCGTTCTGGCGGGGCCACCACCAGGTCTTCCGGTACGTGCGGGAGGTCGATGGGACGGTCATCAGATTCGGGCTGCTGAGCCTGGGGCTGATCGCCCTGATGCCCTTCCCTACCACCCTGCTGGCCGAGTACGGGGACCAGCCGCAGGCGGTGGCCGTCTACTCCGGGGCCGTCGCGGCCATGGGGGCCACACAACTCGCACTGACGGTCGCACTGTGGAAGCGCCCGTGGCTGGGTAGCGCGGCGGTGCCAGATCCCGTCGCGCGCAACGACTTGGCCGATCTGGCGTCGACGGTGCTGGTCTTCGCCGTCGCAGTGCCGCTCGCCTTCATCTCCCCGACGGGCGCGAAGCTGTGGTGGGCCGTACTGATCCCGATCAAGTCAGTGACGGGCAAGCGGGGCAAGCGCCTGCGCGCCGCCGCCCAGCAGTTCGGCGCCTAGTTGGACTCCGTTGGGTCGGCTTGGGGGCTGGGTGGGCTGTGTCGGCCTGATGGTCAGCGGCAACATGCGTCGGCCACACCGCTACCATCGCCGGCTCCTGCGAGTCTTCTACCTCCCGAATCTCGCCAGCGCGGCGCCCGAGGCGAGGCGGACAACCTCGACACGGTCGCCTCGGTCCAGGTCGAAATCGCCCGGCCAGCACCCGCACCGACGTGGTGATGCTTCGGGTCGGAGACGTCCCACAGCCGGACCGTGTCGTCCCGGTCGCCAGTGTCCTCCCGTCCGGGCTGAAGACCATCGCGTCAACGGGGCCCGTGTAGCCGGTCAGGGGTTTCAGTGCCTTGGGCCGCTTCGGGTCGGAGAGGTCCCGCAGCCGCAGTACGTCAGAGCCGCCGCTGACCAGGGTGCGCCCATCCGGGCTGCAGTCCAGCGCATCGATTGCGGTGTGTTCACTCGACGCCTCTCCCAGAGGCGCGGCCTGGGCCCGTTCGAGCCGAGGGTGCGGTGCGGCCGGTGAGGAGACGGGAGGGGAATCGCCCGTCCAGTATGCGCCCCTCCACACAGAATTATTGGGCTTTGTCGACTCAAGACTCACACAGCCGCTCGCCCTGTCAGCGGGGCCGCAAGGCCTCCGCGGGCCCGGCTGGCCTGCCGAGCTGGCCTATGATCCGACCTCCACGCACTCGAAGGTGACCCACCGATGCCTGTGCCGAGCCTGCTCGCTGTTTACGCTCACCCGGACGACGAGTCCCTGTGGTCAGGCGGGGTGCTCGCCCGTCACGCCGCCGCCGGTGCCCGAACCGCAGTTGTCACGGCAACCTGGGCCGCTAACACCCCCCGCGCTGCAGAACTGGCCAAAGCTCTCGAGGCCCTCGGCGCCGGTAAGCCACGCATGCTCGGCTACGCCGACGCACGCGCACCCCAATCAGCCCCGGGCAGTGCGCGATTCTGCGACGCACCACTCGACGAGACGGTGGGACGGCTGGTCGCGCATCTCCGCGAGTTCCGCCCGCAGATCGTGGTCACCCACGACGCCTACGGCGGACTGACCGGCCACCCCGACCACGTGCACACCCACCGGGTGACCATGCTCGCAGTCCAAGCGGCCGGGCTTGACCAGCTCTACCCCGATGCCGGTGACCCCTGGCAACCGACCGCCCTGTACCTCGCCACCCACCCACACTCAGCAGTGCAGGAGCTGAGCGGACTCCTAGCCCGTGAGGGGAGAGCGATACACAGCGTTCCCGACGAGCAGATCACCGCAACCGTCAACGTCCGTCCCTGGCTGGAGCAAAAGTGGGCCGCCGTACTGGCACACCACACCGAGGTGGAGCGAGGAGCCGCACCAGGCCTGATCGCTGGCCTCCCACCGGCCGACCGGGAGCGTGTCCTCTCCACCGAGTGGTACATCCGCCACAACCCCCGCACCGTGCTGTCAGCCCAGACAGAACTCACCGCCTGACGCGGGACCATCCCTGCGGGTACGGGGAGGAGTGTGCGCAGACGACGTCGTCCGGCACGCTCCGGGGACTGTCTGAAGGAATGGCCGGACAGCTGCTCCGGCCGGAGCTGTCAGAGCTCGACGAGAGTTGCGAGCAGCGCCATGGACCGGGTTCACTCCGCCGATCCGGGCGGGTTCAGAGGACGCCACCCGCCTCGTCGTGGAACACTTCCGGCCAGTAGCGGTAGTCGTCCTCGTCCTTCGCCGGCAGGCAGGCCACGGGGTCGACCGATGCGAGGACCTCGACCATGGTGTCGGCGAGCTGGTGGTAGAAGTCCTGGGTGAAGTCGTGCTGCTGGTCGAGCCGTTGCTCCCGGCTGTACATCCACACCGTGAATGCCAGCGTGGATATGTCGGCGTTCACCGGAGTCGTCGTGTCGGCACCATACCCGTGGTACGAGAGCAGGCCCGTGCGGCCATCGATCACGACCTCGAAGTCGTGGACGAGGCTGCCGAGGCAGATCAGCCGATCCGCATCGGCCGGCATCCAGCCGGCTGCGCTGTCCGCGCCACACGCGCTCTGCGTCCCGGTCTCAGCCTCGGTTTCGGCCAACATGCGCAGCAGGTACTCGTCGTCCCACAGCCCAAACAGGAGCTCCACCTTCGGGAGCCCCACCTCGGCGAGGAACCGGCGTGTCGGCTCATGGATCAGGGCCGCAGGCAGCTTCGCCGGATCGATGCGCATCATCTCGTCCGCCCCGAACTCCTCCTCCAGCAGCCCCTCCGGCAGGTCAAGCTGCAGGCCGCGGCCCGGCCCGGCGACCAGTGCCAAGGGCCGTATGGTCGAGGCGATACCCCACAGCACCGGGATCTCGTGGTCCCAGCAAGATCGAGGGCCCGCGCTGCCCCAGTCGCCCTCCCCCCAGGGTTCTTCGACGAAACCGGCCATCAGCAACTGCTCGGCCTCCGCCACCACTTCGGGCCCCCTTCGGCCCGCAAGGTGAGCGAACCGGCCTCGCATCGCCCGGAAGTCGTCCACGTGCGCGAGGAACCGCGCCAGCGCGTCGACCGACGGCGCGAGCGGGATCACGTCGATCAGGCCGGGCGAGTCCTCGAAGAGATACATGGTGAACACCCGCCCCGTGGCGCCATCGAGGACGACCTCTTGGCCGTCGCCCTTCTCGCATCGGAGGTGTCCGATCAGCAGCAGCCCCGCGATATACGGATCGAGCTTGCCCGGGTCCGCCCCCTCAGCCAGCAGATCCGGAACAGGCACCGCCCCCGGCCCGGCCAGCGGTGCGAAGCGCATCAGCACGCTCTCCGCGGGCAGTCCGGGTCCGGTAAGACGGACCCGAGTCGCCCCGTCCGTGACGGACGGATGCAGCACGTGCGCGGGCACGGTGATACTGGTAGCGGACATACTTCCCCGTGGTGGTGTGCCGTGCACTTCCTACAACCACCACGATAGAAGGCACCACCGACAGCAACGTCAGTCCACCCCACCACAACCCCGGCACACACGCGGCGGGGATGCCACTCCCCCTGTCGCCGGCGGCCGGAGCCGCCGGGCGGCTGCTACGGCCGGAGCTGGCTGAGCTCTTCGAGACTGGCCAGCAGCGCCAGGACCTTGTCCTTGCTGAGCTCCAGGGGCCTCGCAGACAAGAGCGGATAGACCATCGGCCACGGCCTCGCGGGCAGAGATGAGGAGCTCCATGGCGCGAAGGGCCGAGGGGAAGGCAGCGCGAAGCGAGGGAGCGGGGCGCGGAGCGTCCCCGCCGACCAGCTGCCGGGCCCCCGGTGCGTGAGAGCGGGAGCGCCGGGCCGCAGCGCAGCGGAGCGACCGGCGCGGGGGGTCTCGACGGCCGGACGGTGTCACCCAGTACCGGCAGCTGACGGGCCTTCGCCCGAGCGAGGCCCGGGAGGATAAAAGGGACAACGCCCGGCGCCTCGCGCACAGCTGAGCCTGCAGGCGGCGCGGGGAGCGCGCTCGGGGCGGGACAATCACCCGGATGAACAGACTCCTGCACCGCGACCGCACGCTCGAGGACCTCGAGGACTCCCGCTGGCCGGACCCGGGCCCCACAACCAGTCTCGCGGAGAGGGTGCACGCTCTGCGCCGCAAGCCGATCGGCACGCTGACCGTCGAGGACCTGCGGACACTGATCGTGCAGAGCGTGGGGCTGCCGTTCCTCCTGCCGCTCGCTGTCGAGGTACTGCTCAACAACCCGCTGGTGGAAGGCAAGTTCTACGAAGGCGACCTGCTGTCCGCGGTGACGACCAGGGACCCCGGCTCCTGGTCGATGTTCCCCGACCTCGCCCGCGAGCTCGGGACGGTCGTGTCCCGACTGACCGACCTGCCGAATGAATTGCACCGGGACGCCACGTCCTTCCTCACGACAGTCGGGCACGCCTAGAGCTCGAGCTCGACCGGCCCGGGGGGAACCTGCTGCTGCCCGGACGCAGGCAGGCTGGAGAAAGTGGTGACGCTGGAGGCGTGGATGGCCCCGGACACGCACGGGATGCGCCTCTGAGCGTCTGCCAGAATCTCGTCCCGCCGACCGGCCAATGCGCCGCCCCGCCCATCCACATGGTCATGCGGCCCGCACAGCTGAAACGGGCTTTCTTCCTCCGCTTTCGCCGCCCGGGGCGCGATACCCGGCATCGCGGGCCCACTACGACAAGAAGATCGCGCAGGGCAGGCACCACACCCAGTGTCTCGCCCGCGACGGTGTACCAGGTCATCCAGCGGCTGCGGCCTCTCCTAGCCATCGAAACCGGCGTCCCGGCCTGCCGACGCCGTGGAACGGCTGTGGATCGTGGACGGCACCCTGATCCCGGTCCGCGGCCGTAAGGTCGTCCGTGCCCGCGTCGAGCACGCCTTCGACCGCGGCGGCTGGCAGTCGTTGAACAGGGCGGTCCACGAAGTGCACACAGGCAGGCTCCAGGTCACAAACGGCCTGGAGCCTCTCGCCGTCCTTCTCCAGTTCGCGCAGCCGGGGCGGGTATCTGACGCTCCCGATCCGGTCCGCGGCCGGGGCAGATCTATCGCGAGCCGGTGGACGGGTGCTGCTGGACGTCACCGGCTGGAGTCCGGCGCAGCTTGCCGAGGGCGCGGCGCTGCCTACTGAGTTTGCCTCGTCCTTGCCCTGGAGGCTCCCGACACCCCAGCTGCTCAGAAGAACTGGGGGATCAAGCTTCGTTCATCGCTCTGTACATCTGCGCAGTCCCGAGTCACCGGCCTACCGGCTGCGCAAAACCACCGGGTCCTGACACCCTCCTGTGGCAGGCGAGGGCGCCGAGGCGGCGCTCCCAGGACCGGCTCTGCACGCGGCCTGCTGTCGGTGTCACCGCAGGGGGATGAGTAGGGATACGGCGTTGTTGATGGTGCGGTCAGCCTGTACGAACCGGAAGGTGGCGGCCTCGTCGGCCTGGGGGCCCTCGGGCGACGTCCGGGTGGTGACGGCGAGTAACACCTGGCCGCGTGTGCGGGCGCGATGTCCGTCCACTCCTGCGAGGTGGGACGCGTCATGTCGATGCCGGGGAAGCCGTTGACGGACGCCGAAACGCCGTCGACAGGAGCAAAGGCAGCGAGGTGTCTCCCGTCAGGTTGAGGCGGGCCAGGAGCGCAGCAGTGCGGCGATTTTTGCAGCGGTGCAGGAGGGGTCGCGGAGCAGGTCGCGCAGGGCGATGGCATCACCGCGGGTGGGCTTAACAGGGTGACCTGAGGCTTCCATGTACATGACGCCGGTTGCTGCCGCGACCGCCATGTTGGAGCGCTCGAGCCAGCGGCAGCGGCCCAGGATGTGGACCAGGGCGGCGGCTCGCGCGTACGGGCCGTCGTAGACCGGCTGCTGGAGGAGTTCGGCCTTGTGGCAGGCGACGGCGGCCACTGGGACGCCGTAGTCGTCGGGCGCCGGATCTCCTGCCCCGGCGATCTCGGCGACCTGCAGGATCCAGGGGACGTCGATGTGCAGTTCCATTACGCGGCGTGGGCTCCCGAGGCGGGCTGCTGGGTGTCCTCGGCGTCGTCGTCGAAGACGTGCTGATGCTCGTCTAGGAAGCGCCGGGCGGCATCCAGGCCGCGGGCGCGCAGGCCGCCAGCATCGTCCCGGACCAACTGGGCGATGTAGTCGCCGATGCTCAGACCGCGGTCCTCTGCCCGCGCCTTGGCGAGCTCCGCGATCTCTGGCTCTACCCGGGCCCCGAGCTGTGTCTTTGCCATACCCGCATGGTAACAGCTGTTACCAGGGGCCGACAGTCATCCCTACCGCTTCGGCGTCTCGCCGCCGGTCCTCGATCATCGCCACCGCGTGTCCCACCCCGTCATACAGGCGTCGGGAACCAGACGCTCGGGCGCGGGCATCCAGCCATCCCCGCCGGACTACCGGCTCGACGGTGCCCGCCTCCGGCCGGGCGGGGCGGGCACATTGCGCGACTTGGCGCGAGTGAGCAGTGCCTCCCTGCGCGTGCGGTGCTCGTTCTGCCGCAATGGTCCATGGGCGGGGAAGACGAGTGCCGGTTTTCCGCCCGGCGCCCCTGGGGGGCCGACTCCACCGGTTTGGCGACGGGCGGGGGTTCGACGGGACGGCCCTGTCCCCTGCCGTGTTGGAGCTGACCGTGACGCAGCATGTCCCACCTCTGTCCGGTCCCTGCGCGATCGAACGGACGGAGGCTGCGGGAACGAACGCAGTCCTCAACTCATTCGTCACTGCGGCGGCGATCAGCCCCACGAGATTGTCGGTCCAGCAGTCGGACTCCTTGGTCGCAACTTCAACACCGCAGCCACTACATATGAGGTTGCGTCCGTTCTGGCCAGCGAATCCGCAGCAACCAGCGAGACGCCGCGGATCGGGATGGAGAGCAGTCCCCGGAGCGTCGTCCGGGTGAAGGATCAGAAGGCTTGCATCGAAGTTCACCTTGAAGTTTCCTGGGACCATCCGGGGCGAGACGACCTCGTGGCCCGGCGGCCGCTCGGGGCCCCTGATCGGCTCTCCCGGTACCAGCTCGTTCGTTAGAGGCTGTCGGCAGTTGGCGCAGCGAAATATGTCACACGGCCATTCTCCGCGCCCTTGAACCAACGAACTGCGAGGGATAGCTGCCAGTCGGAACTCCAACGGGGAACGAGGACTCGTTCGCGGCCCCTCAGTCGATACAGAACTCGTTGCCCTCGATGTCCTGCATCGGGATGCACGAATCATTGCCGTCATACAGCGTTCGCACGTGTACCGCGCCGAGCGGGACCAGTCGAGCGCACTCGGCCTCAAGTGCGGCGAGGCGCTCTTCACCCACGAGTCCGGTGCCGACCCGCACGTCAAGATGCAGCCGGTTCTTGGCGGCCTTCCCTTCGGGAACACGCTGGAAGTACAGTCGCGGGCCCACGCCTGAGGGATCACTGCAGGCAAACCATGCGTCCTGCTGCTCAGTTGGCAGAGAGCGCTTGAAATCGCCCCAAGTGGCAAACCCCTCCGGTGGCGGCGGTACGACGTACCCCAACACCTCGCACCAGAACCGAGCGAGGCGCTCAGGTTCAGCGCAGTCGAAGGTGACTTGGAACTTCTTGATCGACGTCATCGGGCAACCATATTGGCGTGTGCTGTTCACCGAGCCCTCGGGGTGTCATCGCCGCGCAGGTCGAGGTCTCGCGTGACATGAGTAGCGCCAACGGGCCAGATCATCTGAGACAGGGGCCAATTCGCAGGAGAAGGGACATCAAGGGCATGATTCTCACCTCCGTGTCGTATTGGACACGCGGTGGACATCCCCGGTGAGAAAGGCCACGAGATCCGAGAACCTACATGCTTGTGTAGGTTCCCATTACCTGATTCACCGTCAGCTCTTCAGACCCGCGGCTTTGCGCACCGTTCCAGCATCGTGTCAGTGCCGGATTCCCATGGTGCGTGTCATTTTCCTCGGCGCGCGGGCCCGGAGGCGTCTGTGGCGCCTAGGTGCTCCTTGGGGTTCGGATCTAGGTGGAGTTTCCCGTTCGGTTGGTTTGACCACCTGTTAGCGTGCGCGGATGGAAGATCTGGGACCCGTGGCTTGGCCGCCTGAGCCGATCAGGACCGAGAGGCTCGTGCTCCGTGAGCCCGAGACCCGGGACCGTGCGGCGTTCATCGAGCTGCTCGCCTCGCCAGAGGTGCACACCTACCTCGGCGGCCCCCGGCCGCGTGACGAGCTTGAGCGCGAGATGTCCGGGGCGCCCGAGCGGTGGCCCGGGAGCTTCGTCGTTGATCTCGACGGGTCGATGATCGGCCAGATCCTGCTCAGGAGAGCAACGGGGCACCGTCGCCCGGCTGCCGCGGGGAAGGCCGATCTCGGCTACCTGTTCCTGCCGCGGGCGTGGGGATTCGGGTACGCCGCCGAGGCGTGCGCGGCCGCACTCGACTGGTTCGACGGCGTCCTTCCCGGCGAGCCGGTGGTGCTCACCACCCAGACCGCCAACGTCGGCTCGATGCGTCTCGCGGCGAAGCTGGGGTTCACTGAGGTAGAGCGGTTCGAGGCCTGGGGCGCCGAGCAGTGGCTCGGCATGTGGTCCCCGGTCACGCCGTCCAGTTGAGTTTGCGACGGAACCGCCGGAGTACCCGCGCATCCACGCGCGAGCGGCCCGCAACCGCGACTTGCCCACGCGCATGCCGGGCGTCACCTCTGTTCTGTCGCCGCGTGACCTTGCCGTCCAGGTCGGCCTTGAGCAGGAAGGGCTGGGCGACGACGTGCCGCACCTCCGGAGCGAAGTCGGCGAACAGCAGCCGCCCCAGCTCCAGCCGCGACTCGTAGATCACGTGATCGCCCACGGTGGCCGACCAGTACGTGCCCGAATAGTGCTGCTGCCCCTTGTACCAGCGGAACGTCCGCCACGGCCGGGCCTCCCGCAGCAGCCCGAGTGGCACCGACGGCCACTCCAGGTCCTCCACCACCGTCTCGTCACCACGCCGGACACTCAGCCGTACCGGCGCAGCCACCGCTGTACCCATCGGACCATCAACCCCGCGATCTCCGAGGCGGCCTCACTGGCCGCCGAACGCTGGGGTCCTGCCCCGGCCAGCAGTGGAGACGACGACCGGGGAGGTCCTGTACACGAAGAGAGGAACTACTCGTCCACGGAGCATGATTTCCATCCCCGTGTCCTATTGGCCACGCGGTGGCCATCGATAATGGAAAGTGGCCACGGGATCTGGAAACCTACAGCTTGTGGTGGGTCCGGGAGTCAGCCGGCCAGGTTTATCAGGCCGTCGTTGCGCACCCAGCCCTTGGTGCCCTTGGGGATCCCGGACTTGGAGCGCTGGGTGAGCTGGCTGTAGCTCCAACCGCCCTTGCTGCAGAAGACCTTCAGCTTGTCGCCCCGGTACAGGTAGCCCTTGCTCTTGTAGCTGGTGCCCGGGCCGCTGCGGTAGTTCCAGGCGTTCTTGCCCACCGTGGCGCCGAAGTCGGACCAGTTGCCGGTGCACTGACTGTTCTCGCCGACGGCATGCGCGGCCGGGGCTGTGGTCATGGTCAGGGCAGCGGCGGCAGCCATCGCCAGGACGGCGGGGAGGACCGAGCGGGTTGCGATATGCGGATCATCGAAGGCCTTTCGAGGGATGACGTGGCACACGCCCGGCAGTGGGCGTACTTGGAGGGGACCGGGCCTGGCGGCCGGCCGGCGTCCGGACGTTCCGATCCTTCGCAAGGGACTGCGGGTGCTGGCGCCTGCGCCGGTTCGTCGACGGCGCCGACCGGGTTCTGATGGCCGCTGCCGCCGGACCTCCACGCCGTCACAGTATCCAGGGCGGCGGCACGGCCAGCCGCCCCTGAACTGGGCTTTCGGGGAAATATCAGCCCATACTTGTCAAGTTTTCTTCTCTGAGCTATATGAATGGTGTACGGGCATCGCAGACCGGATCCGTCGTTCGAAAGGAGATGACCAGTGATGCTCATGCGCACCGACCCGTTCCGTGAACTGGATCGACTCACCCAGCAGGCGCTCGGTACAAGGTCCTGGACCACCGCCATGCCGATGGAGGCATACCGCGCGAATGACGAATTCGTGGTCCACTTCGACATCCCGGGTGTCGACCCCGAGACCATCGACCTCGACGTCGACCGGAACGTCCTCACCGTCCGCGCTGACCGCCGCTCGCCGACACCGGATGGTGCACAGTTGATCGCGGCCGAGCGCCCGACCGGGACGTGCAGCCGCCAGCTGTTCCTCGGCGACAGCCTCGACACCGAGCGGATCGACGCCTCGTACGACGCCGGGGTCCTTACGCTCCGCATCCCGGTGGCCGAGCAGGCCAAGCCGCGGAAGATCCAGATCTCGGGCGGCGAGCCTCCGAAGCAGATCGACGCCTGAAACGGGCTGCACCCGGCTCCCGGCAGGAGCCCTCGCTTTGCACTGCCGGGGGCCGGCAGCCGGCCCATCTCGTACACGCACCGTCTGACATCGTCGCCGGCGCCTTTGGCCCGGAGCTCGGCGAACAGAATGAAAGGAACGGATACCGGAGATGCGATGGAGCGAACTCGTGGAGAAAGTACGCGAGCGCGGGGAGTACCCCACCACCAAGGAGGCCGAGCGGATCACAAGGATCGTGCTCTCCACACTCGGCGGGCACCTGACCGGTCCCGCGAAGGCCGATCTGGTCAAGCGGCTGCCTGTCGAGGCCGCCACGGTCATTGCCGAGCAGGTACCCGTCATCAAACCGCTGACCGGTGCGCAGTTCGTCGACAGTGTGGCGGCCCGGATCGATGGAGCCACTCCCACGACTGCCCGCTGGGACGTCAGCTCGGTCCTGAGTGTGGTGGCGGACGCTGCGGGTGACGAGCTCACGGAGCGGATTATCCGTCTGCTCCCGCCCGGATACGCCCTGCTGTTCGGCCGGGTCCAGCTTGCCGCCTGATCGCCTGCCGCCCAGCCCCTCCGAACTGCGGAAACTGCCCGCACGTGAGGTGTGCTGGTGCCGAGCAACGACCAGTGGAGGTGGGTGACCTGACCCACTACCGTCCCACGGGGCGGATCAGCCCCACGGGCCTTGCGGTTGTACATATTCTCGTCCTTGAGATGGACATTCCTCTCCGAGAGGGGTGATGGCGATGTTCCTGTCCGTAGCGTCATCGGCCCTCAAGAGGTGCTGGCAAGCCCTGTTGAGGTGCGGGCAGATCTTCGAGTGGTGGGGGGACGCCTTCGAGAGGCCCGGGAGGTCCGGACCACATTGGATGACCTGATCACGGATGTGATCCTGCGGCCCCTGCGAGGAAGCCCCGCCCCAGTCAGCACAGTTGGCTCCGCGGAGCGGCACCAAACGCCGACACCAGAGCCGCGCATCTCCGAACCGGCTCAGGTCTGAGGACCTGACAGGCCCGACGTGCGTGACGTTCGCATCCCCGCAATCAGAGAATCATTGGACGTGTGAAGGAGGGTAAATGATGGCTGTCGGACTCTTCCTCATTCGTGTCGTCGTCGGAATGCTGCTCATCGGGCACGCCGCCCAGAAGCTCTTCGGCTGGTTCGGCGGGCACGGGCTCGCCGGCACGGGCGCCTTCTTCGACGGCATCGGCTACCGGCCAGGACGTCGCCTGGCTCTGCTGGCCGGCCTCGCCGAGCTGACCGGTGGCCTGCTGCTGACGCTCGGCCTGCTGACCCCGCTCGCCGCCGCCATCATCGTCGGCACGATGATCGCCGCGGCTGCCACGCACATGCGAAACGGCCTGTGGGTGCAGAACGGCGGCTACGAGACCCCGCTGCTCTACGCGGTCACGGTGCTCGGAGTCGCGTTCACCGGACCCGGCGGCGTATCGCTCGACCGTCTGTTCGGGCTGAACTGGCCGTGGCCGTATGGCCTCTACGCCGCGGCGCTCGGCCTGCTCGCCGCCCTGCCGTTCGTCATGATGCGCCGACGGCGGCTGGCGAAGGAGCCGGATCAGCCGCAGCGGAACGATGCGCGGCATCCGAAGCAGCGGCTGAAGATCCGTATCCCAGTCTGACCACGACCGGGCTCCGGTGCCGTTGGAGCGCGGACGCCCCGGCACCGGGGCCTGACCGCGCCGGAGTTCGCCGTGTACGTGGCCCGTGAGGCACTCCCGTACCTTCTCCTTGACGTCCGCGGGTGTCGCGGCCTCGCAGTCGATGGTGAAGCTGCCGACGAGCCGATTCACGTCTCGAAGAGTCGGGCCAGGACCTGCGGATCGAGGGCCTGGCTGAGGAGTTCGCGGAGTGCGGGGCTGGCCCGGTACATGTACGAGGGCGCGGTCGGCGAGGTGGGGCGTGAGACGTGGATCGGGACGACGTCCGGTCGGCCGCGGGAGTCCGCGACCGTCTTCGAGCGCCCCAGTGCCTTGGACGTGCGGGCGACCAAAAGGTGCGGCTTCGCAGGGAGTTCATCAGGAACCTCGATGACGGGTACGGCCGCCGATTCTTCGGCTTTGCGTGCAGCCAGTCCAGCAGGCGAAGGACCATGTCGCCCTTGTCACGGCCATTGAAGCGGAGCTTGCCCATCTCGCCTTCACCTGCGGAAATAGAGATCACCTGGTGCAGAAAGGGCCTATTTGTGACCTTTACGCAAATGCAACATAGGCCGCTCTGGGCTAACTGCGCTGATTCGCCTGCCACATCCGACATCCGACGCTGAAACCGGGCGGCGAGGGCAACGAGGAGGCGATGCGGTTCTGGAACGAGAACGCGACGCCGCCCATCACGGCTCGCAGCAGCGCGGAGTTCTCCACGTTCCTGGACGGCCTGGAGGTACTGGACCCGGGCATCGTCTCGTGTGCGCGCTGGCGGCACGACGACGCACCACAGGTGGACCAGTGCGGCGCGGGCGCCCGCAAGCGGTGAGCTGCGTCAAGGCGCGGGATCCGCGGACTGCTTGATGAAGAAGCGGCTCAGACGGGGGCCGACCAAGGCGACGACGACGGCGATCCCGATGGCGACGTAGTGGGCGGCTTTCTGAGTGTGGCTTTGCAGGAGCCATTCCGCGCCAAGTGCCGCGGCCACGAGCAGGAACTTCGCGGCGAAGATGTTGAGATGCCGCAGCTCGGGGAGTTGGATGCCTGTCCTTGCCTGCTTGCGTCGTAGCAGCAGAGTTGCTGCCGGGAGGATGACCAGCATCAGCCCGAGCGTGCGCAGGGCGTGCTGCCAGGGAGGGTCTTCGGCGCGCGCTGCCCAGATGAGAGCCAGGACGACGCCGATGACCAGGTACAGCTTGCGCGCCTGACGCGACGGTCCCGCCGTGGTCCGGGGAACCGCGACCGCAGTGCGGTGGGTGGAGGTCATCGGATTCACCTTGCTCTTCCTTCTGCTCGTTCCTGGCGACCGGCACCTGCCGGTGCGTCTGTGGGCCTTACGGGAGTCCGGCTTCCCCGCGCCGTTCCCACCGCAAGGTGAGCGTCGGCCAGGGCGTCAGTCCTCGGCATGAGCGTCCGTTGCCGCGTCGCCAACCTGCGGTGGCGCGGGTGCGGGGGTGATGACGCCGGCGAACATCCAGCGGACGGCCAGCGGAAACATGTCGTCGGGCACACTGTCCGGGTCAGTGCGCCGCTGGGCGACCAGTCCCTGGAACAGGGCCAGTAGGAGCGTGGCCATGCGCTCGGCGGGAACGGTCAGCGCACCGCCGATGTCCGAAATCCGGCGTTCGATGACCTGCGCCAGCGCCTTGCGGGTGGCTTTGCGGGTGAGAGCTGAGAGCTGCCACTGGCTGTCGGTCGGCATCGACAGCACTCGGTGTCGCCGGGGAGCGATGTCGATGCGTATGGACACCGCCTGGGTGCTTGTGGTTGGGGCATCGAAGCGCTCGGCGTGGTAACGGGGCACTGGTGCCACCGAGTCCACGGTCGATCTGTACGCCGCGATCCACCGTGCCGTGCGGTTTCTCGAACGGGTCGATCCATTCGGGTTGCAGTGCCCGGTGTGCACAGGGGGGTGCCGTGTTCATCAGCACGTTGCCGTTGTCCTTCCTCTGCCCACCCAGGGACGGACCGGTGCGATCGCGGGTGTGCCGCCGCCCCGCTACCCTGATCAAGGATGGATATATGCGCAAATGCTGCATCTGGCGTCGTTGCTGCCCCAACTCTGTAGGGAAAGGAGGATCAGCATGACTGCAGTGCTTCCCCCTCCCACTCCGGTCCTGGAGCCCGCGGCGAAGGACCTGACCGAGGCGACCTCGCCGCACCCGCGGATCTACGAGGTGCCGCCGGATCAGGGGCGTGACATCCTCTCTGGCCTGCAGACCGGAGAAGGTGTCGCGAAACCCGACGTCGAGGAGGAATGGGTGACCGTCGACGCCGGCAGGTGGGGGCAGGTACGCACCCGCATCGTGCGCCCGCGCGGCATCTCTGGGACGCTTCCGGTCATCCTCTACATCCACGGAGCCGGGTGGGTGTTTGGCGACGAGAACACCCACGACCGCCTCGTACGCGAACTCGCCGTCGGCGCCGGCGCGGCTGCGGTCTTCCCCGTCTACGACCGGGCCCCCGAGGCCAAGTACCCCACCCAGATCGAGCAGAACTACGCCGTGGCCCAATGGTCGGTCAGCGAAGGCGCGCAGCACGGCCTAGACGCCTCGCGCCTCGCCGTGTGTGGCGACTCCGTGGGCGGAAACATGTCCGCGGCCCTCGCCCTGATGGCCAAGGACAGAGGCGATGATGTTCGGGTCGGCTGCCAGGTCCTGCTCTACCCCGTCACCAACGCCGACTTCGACACCCCGTCCTACCTGCAGTTCGCGGACGGGGACTACCTGACCCGGGACGGAATGATCTGGTTCTGGGACCAGTACACCACCGATGCCGCCCAGCGCGCCGAGCCCTACGCCTCGCCGCTGCGGGCCAGCATCGACCAGCTGCGCGGCCTGCCGCCGACCCTGGTCATCACCGACGAGGCCGACGTCCTGCGTGACGAGGGCGAGGCCTACGCGGCCAAGCTGCGTGAAGCCGGCGTCGATGTCACCGCGGTCCGCGTTCTGGGCATGGTCCACGACTTCATGATGCTGGACCTCCTGCGTGACACCAACGCCACCAAGGTCGCTCGTCACCTCGCCATCGACGCACTCAAGACCGCCCTGCACGACTGACAGTGACGATGTCCGTGGTGACGCCTCGGCGGTTCCTGCTTCGCCGATGAGCGTGTCGTTTCTTTCAGCAATGAGTTCACCATCAGCTAGCCCACAACCTGACATCAGCAAGGTCCCCACACAATCGACTACACACCGAGCGCCACCAGAGCGGGCGACACAGCCGTGCTCACCGCCAGGAGTGGAAAGCCCGGTGTGCGCAAGGCCCCTGCGCTCAGCGGCTCCGGGCGAGGGGCACGGCACGTGTATTGGAGCAATTTCACGAGCGGGACGATCGGTCGCGCCGATGTGGACGGGACGAACGTCACTCAAAGCCTGGTCACGGGTGCCTCGAATCCCGCAGGCATGGCAGCCGGTAACTCGGCGGTCTACTGGGCCAACAACGGCTCCAACACGATCGGCCGGGCAGGCCTCGACGGGCAGGACGTCGACCAGAGCTTCATCACGGGGGCCGCGGGCCCACGGGGCGTGGCGGTCGACGCGCACCACATCTACTGGACCAACAGTTCCACCAACACGATCGGCCGGGCGGACCGCGACGGACAGAACGTCAACCAGAACTTCATCGTCGGGACCGTGGGCCCCTTCGGGGTTGCGGTCGGCGCCACCGACATCTACTGGGCCAACGCCGTATCCAACACGATCGGCCGGGCAGAGCTCGACGGGCAGGATGTCGACCAGAGCTTCATCACGGGGGCCGCGGGCGCAGACGAGGTAGACGGTGCCCGCTCCCGCACCGCTCACCCCGCCAGCCGCCGACCGCGTCCCCGGCCCCTCAGGCCCGGCAAGATCCGAAAGAGACGCCCTAGTAGGACTCCGTTACGTCTGCCTGTCGGTCCTGTTTGGGGGCATGTTGAGGGTGTGGATGCACATGAAGTGAACCGTGCTCGGGCGAAGTTGGCGTTATTCGTGGCTGATGTGTTCGCGTCGGTGCGGCGCAAGGACCAGCGGGCCAAGGGTGACTGTTATCTGCGGGGGCTGATGCTGGACGGGCGGCGCAAGTCGATCCAGCCGATGGCGGAGCGGCTGCCGGACGGCAA
>NZ_JBEXEX010000087.1:0-16641 GCF_040606445.1 Streptomyces sp. NPDC005408
CCGTTCACGGGAAGCGGCTGGACGGCGGGGTCCTCCACCAGGAGAGACACGAACCAGCGCCCGGCCGCGTCCTGCGAGACAGTCACCGTGGACGGGACCGCAGCCTCCGGGAGGGGACGCGACCAGCGGATGTCCAGTAGTTCAGCCATCTTCGCGAGCCGCAGCTCACCGTCCCGGTACCGGAACGCGCTCGTGGTGTACTCCGCGCTCTTGCGGGACTTCTTCCGCGACTTGAACCGCGGGTACTTGGCCCGCTTACCGAAGAAGTTCGTGAACGCCACCTGCAAGTGCCGCACAGCCTGCTGGAGCGGCACCGACGACACCTCATTGAGGTAGGCCAGCTCCTCGGTCCTCTTCCACGCCGTCAGCATCGTCGACGTCGCGTTGTAATTGACCCGCTCCTGCCGCGCCCACGCCTCGGTACGAGCCGCAAGCGCCAGGTTGTAGACCTTCCGCACGCACCCGAACGTGCGCGACAACTCGGCCGCCTGCGCATCCGTCGGATAGAAGCGGTACTTGAACGCCCGCTTCACATGCGTGGTCGCCATGCCTCACAAACTATCAACTCAACTTGTGACACCCTGCGGGCAGTTGGCTGTGAACAGCGATCCATCCTGACGGCAAATCACCTTTCCCTGCCCTGCTCCGCAGGAGTCCGGCCGCGCACCCTCGCGATCGCCTCCGGTCTGGGTGCCGCGTCCTCATCCTGTTCGCATGCCGCCGCGGCTGGCCCGCTCGCTGTTCCGCAAAGCCGCGGACTTCACCGCCGCTATGGCTTTCGAGATTGCCTCCACCAATCTGGAGGGGCGGCTCCTCCGAATCCGGCCCTACGGGGCACAGCCAGGAACCCCACGACTGACGCTTCTCAGTGCGGGTCACCGGTCAGGGTCGCGACAGAGTGGCCGCGGGCCGCAAAGCACTTGTGCGTCGTCAATCGGCTACTCCGCGCCCGGCCGCGGACAGCGCGCAGGCGCTGACCTCCTGCGCAGGTCAGGGGCCGTTGCGATGGATCAGAAGCGTGGAGGACCGCGAGCCAGCTGGCGGGCATCGAGGCGCTGGTCGGTTTGATCAGAAATGCCGTTTACATGCCAACTTGACAGGACTAGCGTGAAAGTACAGATGACGCTCACCGCCATCACCATCAAAGAAGCGGGAGCAGCTATGTCGTGGACGATATCCGGAAAATATGTCGCCGGTTGCTCATGCGCGGTGCTGTGCAGCTGCCCGTACGACGGCCAGCCCAGGGACGCCGAGGGCAGAACCGAGTGCCGGGGCACCATTGTGTTCCACGTGGCCGAGGGGAATCTGGACGACCTGGACCTGTCAAACGTGGCCTTCGCGTTCTACAACCACTTCCCGTCCAACCTGTCCTCCGGTAACTGGAAGGTCGGCCTGGTCGTGGACAGTGCGGCCAGCGACGAGCAGGCAGCCGCTCTGGATCGCATCGTTTCAGGCCAGGAAGGCGGCCCCTTGGGCGAACTCTCTCAGTTCTACGGCGAGTACCTCGGCATGGAGCGGGCCAGCGTGTCCCTCACGGACTCGGGCACCCCCGGCCTCAAGGTCGAGGGCAGGACCGAGCTCTCGTACGAGCCCCTGACCGGTGCCGACGGGAGCCCGACAAAGGTCAAGAACGCAATGTTCGGACTCGCGACCGAGTTCGAGGTCGGCAAGACCACGGGACGTTCCGACGCCTTCGGGCTGAGTTACGAGGCGTCGTACGGCGAGACGGCCGACTACATCTTCAGCAGTGAGGAGTCCGAGGGAGCCCCCCGAGGGCGTGTCTGAGTGCCATGAGCGCCGATGAGGCGCCGCGACTGCTGGCCACGGCGTTCTCGTTGTCAAGGTGCGTGCCGATCGCCCTGTTTGTGGGCACCCTGCTCTCGCTCGTCAACCAGGGCGCGGTGATCGCCTCCGGGGACAGCACGGCCGCGACCTGGTTGCGGGTGCTGTTCAACTACCTTGTGCCTGGCTGCGTATCCAGAGCGGGCTTCTTCAGCTGCCGGCGGGGAGCCTGGGGCCCGGGTCCCATGAGTCACATGCCGCCCATGGTCGGCATCGAGTTCTGCAGACCCGGCAGCAGCCAGTCCTGGAACGGCGCAAGCACGGCCAGGACGAGGAATGTGACGCCCACGCCGCGGGCGAGCAGCGGTCCGCGGGACCACAGCTTCTCCACGAAGATCACCACGGCCAGTCCGGCCATCGCGGCCACGTTCATCACGCCGAGCGGGATCAGGACGACCATCAGCCCGGCACAGCAGCCGACGCAGTAGGCACCATGGTGGACCCCCACCCGCAGGTCACGGGCCGGGCGCGGGAAGCCCGCATAGCGCATCAAGTGGCTCAGGGGGTCGCGGCAGTGCCGCAGGCAGACGTTCTTGAGCGGGCCCAGCTGATACAGGCCCGCGAGCAGGAAAGCGGTGAAGCCGATCCAGCGCCCGGCAGTCGGGTGGTCGTCGACCACGCCCCCGGTGAAGGCCAGTGCCACGTAGGCGAGCATCCCGAAGGCCGTCCACACCAGCAGATAGCCGCCCACGAATTCTGTGGTGCGCGCGGCCCGGGCCCAGCCGGAGGACTGCCGGCCGATCCCCCGCACCCAGGTGATGGCCACCGGCGCCATGGAGGGCAGCATCATGGCCGCCATCATCGTCACCCAGAGCAGCAGAAACAGCGGCAGCGCCATGCCCATGGTGCCGGGTTCGACGCCCATGTCGCTGGCCTGCCCTATCGTGAGCGCCCAGGCGGGTACCGCGATCAGGACGATCAGGAACCACGCGGCCGCAAGGTCCCTCTTCGGCAGCAACGTCCCGCCTTGTCCGGTCGGCGCGACAGGCCGGACGGGTGCGAAATGGGAGTTCCGGGTGCGACGCATCAGCGTTCTCCTGGGGACACTTCCAGCAGAACACGCCCACGCCGCCAGTGCGACCCTGGCTTCCTCGTAGACCTCAGTTCAGGCCTCGGCCGGCCGGTGGCCAGAAGAGGGCGACCCGGCAGGAAACCTGGCCGCGCGCGGAAGACAGCCGCGCCCATGTACGGCGCTGACCTGCGGGACACAGTGAAGTGAGGCAACTGCCGAAGCGTTTTGCCACTGGGCAGCCTTGGCACACGGTTCCCTAAGACGGATTGCCCATCCGTTCACAGCAGCCCGGTGCTTCACGGGGTTGCAGATGCGCCAGTTCGAAGGGCTGCTGCGGGTGGTGCGGGAGCGGGGCGGCAACGGTCCCTGCGGCGGGCGGTCGTGGTGCTCGCCACTGGAGGATGGCCTTTCCACCGGGCAGCGGCTGAACCTGCGCCACGGCGCCTTCGCTGCCGGGTACGCCGTCCAAGCCGAGGTAGCGGTTGACGAAGGGGCCGTCCTGCAGGGTCTGCTGGATGGCGGCGAGGGTGCCGCGCATGCGCGGGTCGTCGGGCGGGCAGCCGTGGAGCAGTCCGAGCAGGAGGCTGGCATCCAGGTCGTCGCTGTCGGCGGAACGCAGGTAACTGTTCGGGCGGCCATCATGTGCACCAGGTCAGCCCTTCCGGCCCATCCATTGGCTGCGACGCCCTCCGTCGGTGTGCGCCCTGATGGGCGTGGCTGTCACCTTGAAAGGCCGACCCCTTTCGCGTGTTACGCCGTCGAGTCGGGACGGCCCAGGAGTTCGTCCAGAGATACGTCGGGGTCGGCGAGCCTGGCGGGGTCGATCTGGTGCCTGGAGGTGACGAGGCTGCGGAGCGGGTCCGTGACGTCCCAGACGTTGACGTTCATGCCGGCCAGTACCCGGCCCTCGGCGAGCCAGAAGGCGATGAACTCGCGGGTGTCTCTCCGGCCGCGGAAGACCACTTGGTCGTATCCGCCGGGTTCGACATACCCGGTGTACTCCATGCCCAGGTCGTACTGGTCTGTGAAGAAGTACGGAACGCGGTCGTAGCTTACGTCTTGGCCCAGCATCGCCTTGGCCGCGACCTGGGGCTGGTTGAGTGCGTTGGCCCAGTGTTCGACGCGGATGTGCTTGCCGAGCAGCGGGTGGAAGGCGTTGGCGACGTCCCCGGCGGCGTAGATGTCCGGGTGGGAGGTGCGCAGGTGGGCGTCGACGCGGATGCCGTTGTCGACGTCGAGGCCGGCGGCTGTGGCGAGTTGGGTGTTGGGGGTGATGCCGACCCCGACGATGACCGCGTCGGCGTCGATGCGGCTGCCGTCGGCCAGCAGCACGCCGTTCGCCCGGCCATCAGCCCCGGCGATCTCAGCGACTTGGACACCGAAGCGCAGGTCGACTCCGTGGTCGGTGTGCAGGTCGGCGAAGATCTGGGCCACTTCGCGGCCCAGCACGCGCAGCAGGGGGAGTTCCGCTGTCTCCAGCACCGTGGCCTCCACGCCGGCCGCGCGGGCGGCGGCAGCGGTCTCCAGACCGATCCAGCCGGCGCCGATCACCGCGATGCGGGATGCGGACTCAAAGGATTTCTTGATGCGGTCGCTGTCGGCGAGCCGGCGCAGGTAGTGGACCCCGTCGAGGTCGGCTCCGGGCACCGGCAGGCGCCGCGGTGAGGAGCCGGTGGTCAGGAGCAGCTTTGCGTAGCCGAGCCGGCTGTCGTCAGCGAGCGTCACTTGATGTCCGGCCGGGTCGATCGCGATAGCGGTGGCGCCCAGGCGCAGGTCGACGTCGTGCTCGGCGTACCACTGGGAAGGGTGGACGTAGACCGCGTCACGCTCGTCCTTGCCCAGCAGGTAGCCCTTGGAGAGCGGTGGCCGTTCGTAGGGGCGCTCGCTCTCCTCTCCGAGCAGCACGACCGGGCCGTCGAAGCCTTCTTCCCGGAGGGTTTGTGCTGCCTTCGCACCAGCCAGGCTGGCTCCGACGATCACGAATGCTGTGTTCGCGGCCATGTCCTCTCCTCTGCTGCGTTGGCTCTGCCCGCAGACCGATGGCGGTTTGCTCGGCGAGTTGGTCCCCGCCGGAGTCGCATGTGGTCAGTCCCATCGTCGTCGATGGCGCTACGCTGCGGGCGGTTGAGGTGTTTCCCGGTGTGTCTGCCGATCGGGGGTCGCAGGACGTTGCTCCGCCGGGATCGTCCGGTCGGCGACCGGCTGCATCAGGCGCCGGCGCGCTTGGTGTGCAGTTCGGTATTCAGTTGCTCGAACAGCTCGTTGCCGGAGGCCGTGAACTTGCTGATGCCCTCGTCCTCCAGCACACGCACCACGTCGGCATAGGACACTCCGACAGCCTCCAGGACATCGAGTACCTGCTGGGCTTCCGCATAAGTGCCATGGATGGTGTCGCCCTGGATACGGCCGTGGTCCGCGACCGCGCGCAGGGTCTGCTCCGGCATGGTGTTGACGACCCCTGGCGCCACCAGTTCGTCGACGTAGCGGGTGTCGTCGTAGGCGGGGTCCTTCACCCCGGTGGAGGCCCACAGCGGGCGTTGCGTGCGCATCCCGGCCGCCGCCAGGGCCTTCCATCGGTCTGATGCACACGTCTGTTCGAAGTACTGGTGGGCCAGGCGTGCGTTGGCGATCGCGGCCCGCCCGCGCAGGGCCCGCGCCTCCGGCGTGCCGATCTTGTCCAGTCGGCTGTCGACCTCGGTGTCCACACGGCTGACGAAGAAGGAGGCCACCGACGCGATGGACGCCAGGTCACGTCCCGCCGCATGGGCCCTGCCCATGCCGTCCAGGAAGGCGCGGAGCACTTGGGCGTAGCGGTCCAGAGAGAAGATCAACGTCACGTTGATACTGATGCCTTCGGCGAGCGCCGTGCTGATCGCCTCCAGGCCCTTCTGCGTGGCGGGGATCTTCACGAACAGGTTCGGCCGGTCCACCAGCCACCACAGGGCCCGCGCCTCGGCGACCGTTGCCGCCGTGTCGTGGGCGACGCGCGGGTCCACCTCGATCGAAACCCGACCGTCCACCCGGTCACTGGCCTCGTACACCGGGCGCAGCACGTCGCATGCCCAGCGGACGTCGAACGCGGTCAGCAGCCTGACGGCTTCCTCGACCCGAACCCCGCGCCGGGCAAGATCGTCTACCTGCTCGTCGTAGCGGGCACCCGAGCGGATCGCCTTGGCAAAGATCGTCGGGTTGCTGGTGATGCCCACTACCTGCTGCTCACGCACCAAGTCGGCCAGCCCGCCACCGGCGAGCCGCTCCCGGCTCAGATCATCCAGCCAGACCGCTACGCCTTCTGTGGCCAGCCGGTCCAGGTTCTCACTCATGATCTTCTCCCTCGCGTCGCTTCGGGCGATGCTCTCTACGCGCTGCCAGGATCGTCTGCGGGCGGGGCGCAGACCTCCATCACACCCAGGAGGCCAGCGACCACGCCGGCGATTCGATGCCGGGCAGGTGCGTACTGCGTTCGGGGCTGACGAGGCCGCCACGGCAACGCATGCGGGTGACTGAGGGCCCACCCGCCTCGTCACCATCTGCGGCTGCTGCCTAGTGAGACTGCCGCTTGCCGTGGTAGTGCTGGGCGAGCCGGGCGAGGGCGACCGCCCCGAGCAGGAGTCCGAAGTCGCGCAGCGCGATGTCGTAGTGGCCGGGGATGGTCAGCAGGTTGATGATGATGCCGGCGAGCCATCCGGCGACCAGCCAGCCGCCGAAGCGCGGGGCGAGGGCGACGGCAAGGCCCGCGACGATCTCGATGACCCCCACGGCGTACATGGCTGCCTGGGCGCTGCCGGGAACGACGTCGTTGATCCACGGCGCGAGGTAGGTGGGCCAGTCGACGAGCAGGTTGGCGAACTTGTCCAGCCCGAACAGGATCGGCGCCACGATGAAACCGGTACGCAGGATGACGAACGCCTGGTAGCCCGGTTCAGTGAGCACAGCCCGCCGGGGCGTGGCGGACGTGGTGGTTGTGGCTGCGAACGACATGACACCCCTCCTTCTATCGACAACTCTCACTAATGATAGAAGTGCGGATTTTCTCTTTAGTCAATAACTGTGGGTTTTACACTGGAGTTCATGGACCACCCGAAGGAAGCACTCCGCCCCTGCGTCTCTGCCGTCGCCGCGCTCGACGAGCGGCTCTATGACCACGTCGTGCGCCAGCCGGGACCGGGTCAGCCGCGACGAAGCCGCCGAGGCCCTGCTTGCCCGGCAGACCGCGGCCTTCCACCTGGACCGCCTGGCCGACGAATCACTGCTCGACGTCGTCTACGAGCGGCGCAGCGGCCGGACCGGGCCGGGAGCCGGCAGGCCCGCCAAGCTCTATAAGCGCTCCACCAAGCAGGTCACCGTCAGCCTGCCCGAGCGGCACTACGAGCTGGCCGGACGGCTCCTCGCCCAGGCCCTGGAGGCCGAAGCCACGGGCGAACCGGTACGGACCGTCCTGCACCGAAAGGCCCACGAGCTGGGCACACAGCTCGCCGGACCGGACCAGACGGATGTGTTCGACCTGCTGGAAGGGAACGGTTTAGAACCCCGCTGTGAAGGTGACGCCATCGTCCGGGGCAACTGCCCCTTCCACGCGCTTGCACGCGAACACACCCAGACCGTGTGCGGCATGAACCTCCAACTGCTCCGCGGCGTGCTTGAAGGGCTCGACGAAGGCGGGCTCCGGGCATGCCTGGAGCCCAGCCCCGGCCACTGCTGTGTCCACCTGCAGCCCGCTTCCTCACCGCCCGGGACGGCGCGGCGCTCGTGAGGCGTACCGCCACCCGCCGCCCGCAGGACCTTCCTACCCACGAGGAGTACGTCATGGGCATCGCTGCACCGCTCGCGGCTTCGGCATCGGATACGGCTCTCTGAAGGCCGCGCTCATGGACCGGAAAACGACTGCCCCCGGCCGAAGGCACCCTGTCGCGATCGCTGGCAGATCTCCGTGCTGGGTGCATGTTGCCTGGGGCTGCTTCGGTCTTGTGGCGAGTCGGTGTCAAGGCCCGGTGGGTGGAGAGCCGCGCGGTAGCGTCCGGCGCCGCCGATGCTGAGGCCGAACAGGTCGCACAGGCGGCGCAGGTCGCCGGTAGCGAGCATTTCATCGAGGATGCGGTCTTCGCGGACGGCCTGTGCCGAGATGCCGAGGTTCTGACTTCTCCACCCCGACAACGCTCCTGTGCTCGTCGGACGACCCCGCCGGCACTCTCTTCGGCATGACCAAGCCGCTGCTCCAGGTGGACCTGTCCGGTGAACCGAACGGCTCGGCGGACGTCCGGGGCCACGTGACCGCCCTGCGCCAGCTCCCGCTGCGCAGCTCGTGCTCGGGCAGCTTCGAGGCGGAGGGCATCGACTACGACCGGCGGACGGGCACGCTGCGGGTGATCGTGATCTCGCCAGGCTTCTGCGTAGCGACGGACAGCAAGACGTACCGATTCACGCGGAGTTGAGCCGGGGCCTCACGGGTGCACGCGAGCCGCTGCACCCGTGAGGAACCGTCAGCCCGCACGGCCTGTCACCGGCCCGGCCTGTGGCTGAACGGGCCTGTGACTGCCCCGGCCTGCCCCCGAACCGGCGGGTCACTGCCCCAGGCTGTCACCGGTCCGGGTTCATGAGCATGCCCGCCGTGGTGTCGGTGATGGAGCCGTCGGGGCCGAAGAGCACCCGTGCCTCGTGCACGCCGCTCACGCCGCTCATGAAGTCCGGCTGACCGTAGTGCCACACCTGCATCCCGAAGTGCTCGACATACGCGACGGCGGCGGAACGGGTTAGCTCGGCGCGACGGCTCTCGGGAACGAGCCCGCGCAGCCGGCCCGCACCGCCCTTGATCTCTCGGCACCGAGCCGGTGGTCGGTGCGGGGGTCGGGCAGCCGCTCGTCGCAGAGAAAGAGGGGCTGTCCGTCCCATCTCTCTGATCACCGACCGACGTGACGGGCGTCAAGCGGCTGACGACTGAACGTCGACCGGATCGACGTCGTCGGCTGACGCGCCCCACGCCGGCGCCGCCCACCACTGCGGAGGCGGCACGGCAAGCCCCGGCGCCACGCACAGAGGCCCCGCCCGAACATCCCGGGGCGGGGCCGCGGGCCGGCGGTCCGGGCTCGCCGCCGCCTCTCGATGCACAGCTATAGTTGATTGTGACTGGTTTGTAACGCTTTGCACTTGCGCAATCGAAGTCCGACCGGTCGGCAGATCGGAGGCGTGGACGTGGACAAGGCGTTCGCTCCCGGTCTGCCGGGGCTGGAGGAGGCTCCGGGGGCCGAGCGGCTGCGTTTCCTCAATGGGACGAATGGCGGGCGGACCGATTCGCCCACGCTGCGACTGGCACCGGGGCAAGCGGTGGCCAACCTCGACAGCCCGGGCGTCATGGGCCGTTCCCCGTGCCTGACGGGCAAGTGGGAGTGCTGATCGTTGTGACAGCCAGGCCCCGCCCGCCCGTCACCGCCCAGCACGGCTTCCTCAAAGCCATCACGCGGTGGGTTCCCGAGCGGCTGCGGCATCCCCGCCCCAGCTCGCGCGACACCGCCCTCGCCCGGTGGCAGGAAGAGCGGTCCGACCGCTCTCCGCTGTCGCAGGCACTCGATGCGGTCCCGGTCGGGGCCTGGGACTGGAACATCCACACCGGCGAGCTGCTCTGGGACGAGGCGATGCCGCTGGTTCTCGGCATAGCCCCGGAGGTCTTCGACGGACGGATCGAGACCTGGCGGCGGCTGATCCATCCCGACGACCTGCCCGTGGTGCTTGCGCAGGCCGAGCAGTCCCTGCAGGAAGGCGCCGAGTACCTCGTCAGACACCGTGTGTGCCGTCCGGACGGCACAGTCGGCTGGGTGGCGGTACGCGGCCGGACCATCGTCAGCGAGGGCGGTGCGCCGACCCACATGGTAGGGCGGCTGTGGGAGACCACCGAGACGCTGGCAGCCCTGGACTCGGTCGGCCGGGCCATGCGGCACATGAGCGACGGCTTCGTCGCGGTCGACGCCGACTGGCGGATTCTTTATGTCAACGACCAGGCCGAGCGGCTCCTCGGCCCCTCGGCTGGACTCGTCGCCCGGACGCTCTGGGACATCCCCGCGGTCCGTGTACCCGGCCTCGAATCGCAGTGCCGCAAAGCCGTCGCAGACCGCACACCAACGGGCCTTGACCTCCGGTTGCCGACCGACGGGCGCTGGTATCACCTGCGGCTGATCCCGGTTCCCGACGGACTGACGGTCTATCTGACCGATATCACCGAGAGACGGCAGGCGGAGGCGGAACGTGCGGCCGTGGAGCGAGCGGCAGCCGAGCGGTCCGCGCACATCGGGGAGCTGACGGCGGCGCTCGCCGAGGCACTCACCGCCGAGGACGTGGTGACCGCGGCCGCCGAGCGGATGCTGCCGCTCTTCGGTGCCACAGGGCTGATCGTGCAGGCCCGCGTAGGCGACCGGGTGCGGGCTGTCGGGGCTGTCGGATACCCGCAGTCGTTTCTCGATCGGCTCGCAGACGGACTCCCCGCCGACACCACCGGCGACCGGACGCTGCGTGACCATACCCCGAGGTTCATCGCCTCACCGGAGGAGATGGCGGCCGAATACCCGGGGATGGCCGAGCTGGCGGCCCTGAGCGGGAAGCGCGCGTGGGCGTTTCTGCCGCTCATGGTGGCCGGCAACCAGGTCGGCGGCTGCGTCGTCTCCTTCGACCGGCCCCGCCGTCTCACCGGGGAGGAGCGCACCCTGCTGATCGCGCTCAGCGGGCTGGTCGCACAGGCCCTGGAGCGGGCCCGGCAGTACGACGCCGAGCACAGCCGCGCGCAGGCGTTGCAACGCGGCCTGCTGCCCCGCGTGTTGCCGTCCCTGCCCGCCGTCACTGCCGCCGCCCGCTATCTGCCGGCCAGCGGCGGCATGCTCGGCGGCGACTGGTACGACGTCATTCCGCTCTCCGCCGACCGCGTCGCCCTGGTCATCGGGGACGTGATGGGCCACGGCCTGCCCGAGGCCGCCACCATGGGTCGGCTGCGCACCGCCGTACGCACCCTGGCCGGCCTCGAACTGCCGCCCGACGAATTGTTCTCCCACCTCAACGACCTGGTCAGCGACCTCGGCGACGACTTCTACGCCACCTGCCTGTACGCCCTCTACGATCCCGCCAGCGCCGTCTGCACACTCACCAATGCCGGACAGCCGCCGCCAGCGGTCGTCCACCCCGACGGCACGGTGTATTTCCCCGACCTCGCCGCCGACCCGCCGCTCGGCGCGGCCACGCCTCCGTTCGAAACCACAGAACTGAAGCTGCCCGAGGGGAGCCTCCTTGTGCTGTACACCGACGGTTTCGTGGAATCCGCCCGGCGCGACATCGACAGCGGCATCGCCCAACTGGCCAAGGCGATCACGGCCAGCCTCGACGGCACGCCGGGCGCAGGCCCGGTCGGACACCGGGACGCCGAAGCCGCACGCCTTGACCGCCTCTGCGAATCGCTCGCCTCCGCTCTGCTACCGGCCCAGGAGCAGACCAGCGACGATGCCGCCGTGCTCATGGCCCGAACCCACGCCCTCACGGCCGAGGACATGGCGTCCTGGACCCTGCCCGAGGACCCCATCGCGGCAGGCCAGGCTCGCGACCACGTCCGGCATCAGCTGGCCCGCTGGCAGCTCGACGATCTCGTCCCGACCACCGAGATGCTCGCCAGCGAACTGGTCGGCAATGTGGTGCGGCACGCGAAGGGCCCCATCCGTCTGCGCCTGCTGCGAAGCCGGACGCTCATCTGCGAGGTCTCGGACGGCAGTCTCACCACCCCCCGCATCCGCCGTGCTGCCGACACCGACGAGGGCGGCCGCGGACTCCAGTTGGTCGCCGCGCTGAGCCAGCGCTGGGGAACCCGTTACACCTTCGACGGCAAATGCATCTGGACCGAGCAGCCGCTGCCCGAAGATCCGCGATGATCCAACCTGTCAACCGGCCGGGTCCTGCATAACGGGCCTCTTCTGGAGCGGAGTTGAATGAGCTGCTCCGCCGACCGCGTCGCGGTGCGGCGCACTTGCGCCGCACAGCGCCGGAGGAGAGGCGACCTCCGGCAGGGTCATTGGGAAACGCGCACGTAGTCGGTGAGCACCGGCTCCTCGGGGGTGGCTGCCGTCGGTGACCGCCGCGGGCAAAGAAAAGGGGCACCCGAACGTGGGACGTTACACCGACCCTCCCCCGCAGGCCGCTTCTTTTGGGGTCCGGGCCAGTCGCTGGAGGGTGCAGAAGGCGTGGGCGGCGGTGACGAGGGTGACGTGGTGGTGCCAGCCGTTCCAGGTGCGGCCTTCGAAGTGGGCCAGGCCCAGGGCCTGCTTCATCTCGCGGTAGTCGTGCTCGATCCGCCAGCGCAGCTTGGCCAGCCGCACGAGCGTGGCCAGCGGGGTGTCGGCGGGCAGGTTGGACAGCCAGAACTGCACGGGTTCGGGCTCGGTGGCGGGCCATTCGGCCAGCAGCCAGCATGCGGGCAGTCCGGGTTGTCGACGGCCTTGCGGATCGCAGCGCTCTGAGCAGCTCCGTTCGCCGAACTCCTCCTGACCTGGATCGACAGCCGCGACAAAATGAACACCGCGACCAACCGAGACTCCCGCTGGCTCTTCCCCGGCCGTCGCGCGGGCCAGCCGCTGCACCCCAACGGTCTCTCCGGCCAGCTCAACGACCTCGGCATCCCCACGACCGCCGCCCGCACCGCAGCGATCCGCCAGCAAGTCCTGGAGATGCCTGCCCCCGTCGTCGCAGACGCCCTCGGCTACCACCACAAGACCACCACCCGACTCCTCAACGAGACCGGCGGGACGTGGAGCCGCTACTCCGTCGGCGACCACAAACGGTCACCAATGGACCGGCGGACAGGCAGTGCTGCTGTCCGCACTTTCGACACAGCGCGCGCGGACGGGTGCAGCCACTCAGCCGCGAGCCGCGCCCCGGTTGTCAGGTGCGGCAGCGGCATGGTGCGCGGCCCGTGCGATGTTGCGTGCCATGCCGCCGAACACGACGGCGTGGAACGGTGACACGCTCCACCAGTAGACATGCCCGAGGAGGCCGTGGGGGTGGAACAGGGCGCGCTGTCGGTACCGGCTGTGGCCGTTGCCGTCCGATTCCACGGACATCTCCAGCCAGGCGAGTCCCGGGAGACGCATCTCGGCACGCAGCCTTAGCAGCCGGCCCGGTTCGATCTCCTCCACCCGCCAGAAGTCCAGCGAGTCACCGACCCGCAGCCGGGCCGCGTCCCGGCGGCCACGGCGGAGTCCGACCCCGCCGACGAGCCGGTCGAGCCAGCCCCGCACGGCCCAGGCGAGCGGGAAGGAGTACCAGCCGTTCTTGCCGCCGATGCCTTCGATGACCTGCCACAGCGCCTTCGGTGAGGCGTCCACGGCCAGCGCCCGCCGATCGGTGTACAGGCTGCCTCCCGCCCAGTCGGGGTCTGTGGGCAGGGGATCACTCGGAGCTCCCGGCAGGGAGGCTGAGGACCAGCGGGTGGTGACCTGGGCGTCGCGCACACGCTGAAGAGCCAGCGTGAGGGCCTGGTCGCAGCCGATCGGTGCGCCCGGCGGATCGGGGACGTACTCCGCGATGTCGTGCTCGCGGCAGACGACCTCGTGGCGCAGGGACTCGGCCAGCGGCCGGGCGAAAGACGGGGGAACGGGAGTGACCAGGCCGATCCAGAGGCTGGAAAGCCGGGGGGTGAGCATCGGTACGCGCAGGATGAGGCGGTGAGGCAGCCGCGCCACCACGGCGTATCGCCGCATCATGTCCTCGTACGTGATGACATCGGGCCCGCCGATGTCGAACGTCCGGCTCACCGCGTCGGGCATCCGCGCACTGCCCACGAGATAGCGCAGCACGTCCCGGACGGCGATCGGCTGGATGCGGGTGGCGACCCAGCTCGGGGTGACCATGACCGGCAGCCTCTCGGTGAGGTAGCGCAGCATCTCGAAGGACGCGGAACCGGAGCCGATGATGACCGCGGCGCGCAGCACGGTGGTCGGTACGCCCGAGCGGAGGAGGATGGCGCCAACCTCGGCACGCGAACGCAGATGAGCGGAGAGTTCGCGTTCCGGGACATCGGCCGGGGTCAGTCCACCGAGGTAGACAATGCGTCGTACGCCGGCTGCCCGGGCCTGCTCGGAGAAGAGCCTCGCGGCCTTTCGGTCGGTTGTCTCGAAGCCGGATCCGGAGCCGAGAGCGTGCACGAGGTAGTAGGCGACGTCGATGCCACGCAGGGCTTCGCCGAGCGAGGCCGCATCGGTCACGTCTCCGCGCACCACCTCCACGTGCGGGGCCCACGGGTGGTCACGCAGCTTCGCCGGCGTCCGGGCCAGGCAACGTACTCGGTGCCCCGCATCCAGCAGTTCGGGCACCAGACGGCCTCCGATGTAGCCTGTCGCGCCCGTGACCAGACAGGGGGGTCGCTGTGCTCCCTCGCCGCTCGCCATCGGTGTCCTCCGTTCGTGCGTGTCCCGTGCTTCTCACGGTCTCGCGCATCGCTATCCTCCGCACGGCCGGTAGCCCAGGTCCGTCGCCGCGTCTCCCCGGGCGGCCCGTCGCCCGGCGAACGACGCGCTACGGAGGCCTGCTGGTGGCTCGTGGGCCGACGTGGCGCGGATGAGTAGGGGTACTCAGGCGGACGCCCACGGCCGTGGCCATGCTGAGGGCGAACCACCGACGAAGGAGCGTTCGCCATGTCCTCAGGTTCCCAGCCCGTCCTGCCGATGCGGGCGGGTGTGCCCCTCGCGCTCGCCGCACTCGTGTGCGCCGGCCTTCTCGTGTCCGGGCTGCGGCCGTACGACCGGGCGACATGGCTGCTGGAGACGTGCTGGGTGCTCGTGGGTCTGCCGCTCGTCGTCCTCGTGTGGCAACGCTTTCCGCTGACGCTCCTGCTGTCCTGTCTGCTGGCGCTGCACGCTCTGGTGCTGTGTCTGGGCGGCCATTACACGTACTCCAGAGTGCCGTTGGGCGAGTGGCTTCAGGACGGGCTGGGGCTGACCCGAAATCCGTACGACCGCATCGGCCATCTGATGCAGGGCTTCGTCCCGGCGATCCTTGTGCGGGAGTTGCTGGTCCGTACGTCGCCGCTGCGCGGAAGTCGCTGGTTGGCGCCACTCACCGTGTGTGCCTGCCTGGCCTTCAGCTCGGTCTTCGAAATGCTCGAGTGGCTGGCCGCCGTGATCGGCGGGGAGCAGGCCGACGCGTTCCTGGCCACGCAGGGCGACGTCTGGGACACCCAGTGGGACATGCTCTGTGCACTGGTCGGCGCTGTGGTGGCAGTGGTGCTGCTCAGCCGGGTCCATGACCGTCAGCTGTCGGTGCGCCCGGCTCCGCTCAGGGCAGCGGAGCGCCGCGGGCCGTGAGCCAGAGTTCGTGCCACTCCTCGTGGGTGAGGTCCGGTTCCTGCTGCGCGGCGTCCCGGCAGGCACGGATACGGTCAGGACGGGCACTGCCTACCACCGGTGCGATCCGGGCCGGGTGCCGTTGCAGCCACCACAGCAAAATCGTCTCCGGCGTCGTCCCCTTCTTCTCGGCCAGTGACGTGATCAGCTGGGCGGTCGCGTGCTCCTCCGGCGTCTCTTGCCGGCCGGTGAAGCGACCCCGCGCCAGTGATCCCCACGCCTGCAGGGAAATGCCGTTTCTCCCGGCAGAACTCGACCGTTCCGAACGGAAAGCCGTTCATCGCGGCTTCCGTGGTGTTCACGAGGACGCCGGCTTCGAGCCAGTCGCGCCGGCTGCAGGCTCATCTCGAGCTGATAGGCGACGAGGGGGGCGTCGAGGCGTGCCTGGAGGGCGGCCATCTGCACGGCGCCCATGTTCGACACACCGAACCGCCGCACAAGGCCCTGCCGGTGGAGCGACGTCAGTGCCTCGGCGATGTCGTCGGGGTCGCCAACGAGTCCGGCCGGTGCAGCAACAGCACATCGATGACGTCGGTGCGCAGGCGGACCAGGCTCTCCTCGACCCGCCGGGCGATGCTCCGCCCACGGAGGTCGTAGATTCCGGGCCGCTCGCCGTCCGCAAGGCGGATACCGCACTTGGTCTGCACGACGATGCGTTCACGCAGCCCTGGCGTGCGGGCGAGCACCGCGCCGAAGACTGCCTCGGCCTTCCCGTGACGGTAGATGACGGCGTGGTCGAACGTGGTGATCCCGCTGTCCAGTGCGGCCTCGATCGCCGCGACCGCCACCCGCACCGGCCTGCGGGTGAGGGCAGAGCTCGATACCAACACCTACCCGACCGGAGTCCACATCGGTGACGCCGAACGGGTGGGGAACCAAGGTGAGTCGGTCTGGGGAGCTGCTGAGCAGGGGGTGGGGATTTTCAAGGGTCTGGTCGGAATTTCGTGACGGTCACGATCGCAGCAGGACGCGGGTGCGGAGGAGTCTGAAGGATCCCCGTCCGTACATCTGCCGCTTGATCGTCTTTAACGGTTGACGTGGCCTTCGACGACGCCGGAGCTGTAGGCGAGCGTCATGCCGGCGAGGACGGCGTCCCAGTCCTGGCGCAGGAATCCGGCGAAGCCCTGTATTGGACCTGGTCCGTTGCTCTCGGCCTCGCGGACCCAGGCGGCCAGGAGGTGGCCGAGTCGGCACGTCTGGGCCCATCGACCCAAGTCCTCGCCCTGGAACAGGACTTCACCCGGTGCCGGCGGCACCGCTTCATCGCCTTGGGCATGGGCGCCTGGGCGAGGCGGAAGCAGTGCTGCCGCCCCGCATCCCACACGGGGCGCGAAGGCCGGCGAGCTCGGCCACCAGGCCGTCTTCACCGCCTGACGCACTCCACAGCGGCCCCTCGCCCGAACCCCGGGGGGGGGCCGCGGGGTG
>NZ_JBEXEX010000088.1:0-15312 GCF_040606445.1 Streptomyces sp. NPDC005408
CCGTTCACGGGAAGCGGCTGGACGGCGGGGTCCTCCACCAGGAGAGACACGAACCAGCGCCCGGCCGCGTCCTGCGAGACAGTCACCGTGGACGGAGCCGCAGCCTCCGGGAGGGGACGCGACCAGCGGATGTCCAGTGGTTCAGCCATCTTCGCGAGCCGCAGCTCACCGTCCCGGTACCGGAACGCGCTGGTGGTGTACTCCGCGCTCTTGCGGGACTTCTTCCGCGACTTGAACCGCGGGTACTTGGCCCGCTTACCGAAGAAGTTCGTGAACGCCACGTGCAAGTGCCGCGCAAAGCCTGCTGGAGCGGCACCGACGACACCTCATTGGGGTAGGCCAGCTCCTCGGTCCTCTTCCACGCCGTCAGCATCGTCGACGTCGCGTTGTAATTGACCCGCTCCTGCCGTGCCCACGCCTCGGTACGAGCCGCAAGCGCCAGGTTGTAGACCTTCCGCACGCACCCGAACGTGCGCGACAACTCGGCCGCCTGCGCATCCGTCGGATGGAAGCGGTACTTGAACGCCCGCTTCACATGCGTGGTCGCCATGCCTCACAAACTATCAACTCAACTTGTGACGCCCTGCGGGCAGTTGGCTGTGAACAGCGATCCGCCCTGACGGCGAATCACCTTTCCCTGCCCTGCTCCGCAGGAGTCCGCTTCCTCCCCCGCCTAAAGGCGGGGGTCTCCACGGAGGAATCCCGATGAGCCACTCGCGTGGGACGCCTCAGTGTGCCGACCGGACGAACTGGAAGGCCATTCCGCACACTCCGGCCAGGATCACACCCAGCCCGATCAGAAGGAGCCACAGCCCGAACACCACCCCGAGGGCGAGTCCGGCCGCACCGCAGGCGGTCAGCACCGGCCAGCCGCTGTGCGGAGGGAAGAAATCGACCAGTCCAGCCCGCTCGTGCACCTCGCCCTCCCTGCGGTCCTCCGGGCGAAGCCCCCTCCTGCGGTAGTTCGCACCGAAGAAGAACGCGACAAGCAACGCCATCAGGAAGGCGACGGTGAGCGCCGCCGTGCCGGCCGGGTCCTGGGACCAAACGGCGTAGAGAACGTCAGTTACGAGAAAGAATGCCGCGACACCAGCGAAGAGAATGCTCTCGGTTCTCATGTGCTCGCGTCTCCCCGAGTGTCCTCGGTCGGTCCTGCTTCTCCTCCGGCGATACGCAGTTGTTCCACTACAGCGGCGTACCTCATGTCGAACGCCGGGGAGTCGGAGCGTACGCGGGGCAAGGCGTGGAAGTTGTGGTGCGGCGGCGGGCAGGAAGTCGCCCATTCCAGGGACCTGCCGAACCCCCAGGGGTCATCAACCTCGACCCTCGGTGCGGAGCGATGGGTGCGCCACACGTTGTACAGGAACGGCAGAGTCGAGAGGCCCAGCAGAAATGAGCCGATCGAGGAAATGGTGTTGAGGAGTGTGAAGCCGTCCGCCGCCAGGTAGTCGGCGTAACGACGCGGCATACCTTGTTCCCCGAGCCAGTGCTGGACCAGGAAGGTGGTCTGGAATCCGATGAACAGCGTCCAGAAGTGGATCCGCCCGAGGCGTTCATCGAGCATGCGTCCGGTCCACTTGGGCCACCAGAAGTAGAACCCGCCGAACATCGCGAAGACCACCGTTCCGAACAGGACGTAGTGGAGGTGGGCCACGATGAAGTACGAATCGGTCAGATGGAAGTCCAATGGGGGCGAGGCGATCAGCACTCCGCTGAGACCGCCGAGCAGGAAGGTGACAAGGAATCCAATTGACCAGAGCATGGGTGTCTCGAAAGAGACGCTGCCGTGCCACATGGTGCCGATCCAGTTGAAGAACTTGACTCCGGTAGGTACGGCGATGATGAAGGACATCACGGAGAAGAACGGCAGTAGTACCGCTCCCGTGGCGAACATGTGATGAGCCCAGACGACCGCTGAGAGCATGGTGATGGCGATTGTGGCACCGACCATACCGGCGTAGCCGAACAGCGGCTTCCGGCTGAACACCGGGAGGATCTCGCTCACCACACCAAAAAACGGCAACGCGACGATATAGACCTCGGGATGGCCGAAGAACCAGAACAGGTGCTGCCAGAGCAGTGCCCCACCGTTGGCGGAGTCGAAGATATGGGAGCCGAACTTCCGGTCGACCTCAAGGCAGAGCAGCACGGCGGTGAGAACCGGGAAAGCCTGCAACGCGAGGATGGACGTGAAGAGCACGTTCCACGTGAAAATCGGAAGCCGGAACATCGTCATTCCTGGAGCACGCAGACACACGATCGTGGCGATGAAATTCACGGCTCCCAGGGTGGTACTGAGCCCGGAGAGCACCAGGCCCATGGTCCACAGGTCGCCGCCGACGCCAGGCGAGAACACGGAACTGTTGAGGGGGGCATAGGCGAACCACCCGAAGGGGGCCGCACCGCCCGGGACGACGAATCCGGAAACGACGATCAACCCGCCGAAGAGAAACAGCCAATAGGTGAGCGCGTTCAGGCGGGGGAAAGCGACGTCGGGCGCCCCGATCTGCAGCGGCATGACGGCGTTCGCGAAACCAACGAACATCGGCGTGGCGAACAACAGCATCATGACGGTGCCGTGCACCGTGAACAGCTGATTGTACTGTTCGGCGCTGACGATCTGCAGCCCGGGGCGCGCGAGTTCAGCTCGCATCAACATGGCCAACACCCCGGCGAACAAGAAGAATCCGAACGCCGTGACCATGTACAGATTTCCGATGACCTTGTGGTCGGTGGTCGTCAGCCAGCCCATGAGCCTGACGCCTGCACTGATCCGTTTGTTGGCGACTGCCTTGACCGACGTGGCTTCTTGCTGATCCTGCGACATCATTCCCGTCCGCCGTGGTGCGCCGATTTCTCCATATTCAGCATTGATGGTGGCACCTTGAACCACGGACAGGGTGCGCGACTGGCGGGTGAAGCACCGAATTTCATCAGGTGACCGGCGCGCCGGCGCACTCCACAATCCCCCTCAGCCCCGCCGGATCGTGTCCGCTGTCGACCGAGAGCCGGAAGAGCCGATGCCTACAGGGCTGTTCGGGCGACGGACCACATGCCATCGGCGCAGAGGGCGGCGCGGGCATGTGTATGGCTACTGTCGGTGTCACCGGGCATGTGTCGACACCGACAGACGTGCAAGGCGTGTTGGGACACGACGAGTTCGAATCTCGTATCCTCCTCAGGCGCCAACGAGGGCAGCAGAGGGCCCCGACCGGATCCTTGGGTTCTACTAGCAGCAGACCAGTTTGTGTCGTCGAGTTCATGACGGAGACCTTCGACGACGCCCCGGGCTTGGTCCGCATCGAGATCACGGCTGCCGATCTGGACACGGCCAAAAAGGCCGCGGAGAGGATCGCCGGCTTCTGGCTGTCGAGCCCCTCACCGCTGCGACGCATCCCCGGTAACGACGGCGTGCTCGTACGCGTTCATGCGGACATCGCCCGCAGCCCCGACGAAGGTGGCTACCTGCCGCCAGAAGACGACCCCGGGGCCTAGAGCCTGTCTCTTTGACTGGTCAGGGCAGGTCCTTCTCGACTACTTCCCGGCCATCAACGTCATCGTCGGCCCAAGCGACCGCCTCCGAGCCGCCTCCATCGCCGACCTGCTTCCCGAAAGCTACGTCTGGGCCGACCACCAGCTCGACACCGAGCAAGCTGCACCACTCAGCACGAACTGACACCGCCAGGCGGAAACAGGGCGAGGGCATGACGCCGTAGGCGCTCTATCCCATCGTTGAGGGATCGTGGAGCACCGCCGTAGGGTGGAGCCGTGATCCTGCCCAAGGAACGCGACCCCCGGTTCATTACCATCCGCCGCGGGGGGACGCTCACGGACTCCGACCATCGGCTCCTCGCTCTGTGGGCGGCCGCATGCGCCGAGCACGTTCTGCACCTTTTCGAGTCGGTGCAGCCGTCGGACCCCCGGCCTCGCCAGGCGATCGAACAGATTCGGGCATGGGCGCGAGGCGAGATCAGGATGTCCCAGTCCCGTGCGGCGGGCGGCCATGCCATGGCTGCGGCAAGAGTGTTGAGCGGAGCCGCTCGTCATGCAGCATTCGCTGCTGGCCAGGCCGCAGTGGTGGCGCATGTCGCTGCACACGAGCTCGGTGCTGCGGCCTACGCGATCAAGGCAGCGCGTGCGGCGGCTCCCGCAGGCGAGACTGAGAGCGCCGGACGGCTCGAGTGCCGTTGGCAGCGCGAACATCTGCCGGATACGATTCGCGAGCTCGTTCTGGACGATCAGCGGTCGCGCAACGAGATCTGCTGGTCGGTGTTCGAATGTTGACGGTCCCGCGGTCTCGCACCCGATCGAAGCTCCACCGACGGTGAATACGGGGGCGATCTGCGCACGCCCCAGGCTCGCGTGATCCCTCCGATGCGTAACGCTCAGAACGTCGGAGCGCCCCCACTCTCCATCCCGCGGTTATCAGGCACTTCTGATCTCCTCGATCCGTCCCCTGTCGCCGGCTCGAAGCACACCACCAACCCGGCGAACGTCGTCGCACCCGGAACTGGTGCCACGTCAGGCAACGTTCGCCCTGGCGACGCGCTGGTGGCGGCCGCCTGCGCGATCACCGCCGGATGGATCCGTACGATCGGACAAGTCACCGCGGTCTCCACCGGCAGTGAGCAGATCTGCCACAGTCCGCCGATCACCGACCAGACGAAGGGCTGGCCCTGCGCCTAGTTCCAGTGGTCGGAGGTCCACAGCGCCGTGAAGCCTGCCCGTTCCGCCGTCCGGGCCTTTTCCAGCAGATCGGAGGGCCCGAAGTCCTCGTACGCGAGGAAGTAGCCGAAGTCGGTCATAGACCTCGCCTACCAGCGGTACCAACGCGATCGTCCGCCTCCGGCGATCGGGCCCCTGAACAAGAACCCCAGCAGCCAGACAACCAGCACCGCCAGTGCGATCCACCAGAGCACCTTTACTGTGAACCCGACGCCGAAAAGAATCAGGACCAGAAGGAGCACCAAGAGCAGCGGGGCCATGGCGAAACCTCCCTATCTCCAGGTCTTCGCCGTGCGAGTGCCCCCAACACGCAGAATTACGCATCGCGGCGAAGTCAGTTTGACCCAGCGCGCTTCGGGAATCCGGGAATCACCCGGCAGGTGGTGACACCGGCCGGGCCGGCAACGCTGGCAACCATGGCCGGCTGACTATGCCCCATTTCCGGTGTGTCGGCCCAACCAGCGGCGAAAGATGGCTCGTCCGATGAAAACGCCCCTTGAACATCCGGCCGGGAATACCCGCCAATTCGAGCTGCTGAGCGTGAGTTTGCAAACCCAGGGCCAGGACGACCATGTCGTCGCACTGTCCACTCCGGGCGGACCCAAAGCCGTACCGCAATCCGCTCCCTTCACGCTCAAGGAGCGTACGGATATCCGTCTTCCGCATCGGGAGGGCCGTCGAGGGGCTCAAATTTGTGGACGAGAGAAAACGGCAGGGAGCGGTGGTGGGCAGGACCGAGGTGGCGCTCGGCAGCTATCGGCCCGGCGGTCCCTACGAGCTGGCCCTCCCTCCCGAGCGGCTCCCGATCGGGCACCTGGCGCGCGATAGGGGAACAAGTGGCGGAAGAGCGGTCCCCATTCCCGTAGGCGTCCCAGCAACTCCATCCTGCGCGCCTCCAGGCCAGGGTTGCTCGGCGCCCAACCCCACTTCGGAGCACCCAGGACACGCTACCTGGCGGCCGGCGACTACTGGTTCGACGACGAACACGCAGATGAACACGACGGCAACAACAGCATCCTGCACATCTGAGACCTGCTTTGTAATCCCTCGCCCTGCCCGGATGTCCACCCACACCACAGGCGCGGTCGCCGTTTCTCCTTGTCGGCGCGGTTGTCCGGGGCCAGGGACATAAGAATGGGGCTACGCTCGGAGATGACTTCATTTGGTCGCGGCCCACTCGTTGCCATTCGGCGCAGGGTGTACCGAGCGGCAACGCTCGGTTGGCATCAGATGCGCGTTCGTGATTCCCATGTCATAACGGGGGTATGGCGGACATGCTGAAGAACGCGGATGTCGAAATTAAGATCACCTCTCGGGTGAGGACACTGCGGCTGTACGACAGTTGCTAGGGCTGAAGCCCGAAGACGGGGATCGTCGCAGCATCTACTTCTGGGACAAACCGCAGACGGCCCGCGACCATGTCAGCCTTCCTCTGCTTGAGCGGGGAGCCATCATTCGGCTACGGAGGTCCGAGAAGGGGGATGATGACGACCTGACAGTGAAGCTGCGGCCATGCGTTCTTGACAAACTTCCCGTTGGCTGGCGTGCGAGTCGTGACGGTGACGATTGGGAGTTCAAGATCGAGGAGGACTGGACGGGCCGCAACCGAGTCTGGGCCGCTTCGCTAAAGGTGGACGGTGACTTTGAACAGCCCACTGCTGCGGGCAGTGAGGGCAGACACTCAACGGAACCCCAGCTAAGCCGGGACCAACGTCAATTGCTGCTAAGCGCCGAGGTCGACGACGAGGATCTCAAGGACCTCGAAGCGCTCGGCTCGATCCAGTCCATCAGATGGAAGCCCTCGCGTCGGGACCTCCTCCACCCACTCACCGCGGAGGTCTGGAGCGTCGGTCACAACCTGCGATTCTTGGAACTCTCACTTCGCACAGACCGCGCGGAGGCGTCCCGAGCACAGGACCTGCTCGAGCGGACTCTCCTTGATCGGGGTCTCCAGCCTCCCGCGCAGCATGAGTCGAAGACCCGAATCGCCATGACTGCCCTCGCCCGAGCGCACATGAGCCGGTAATGGTAGTGCTTCGATACCTCTGCTGATCTTGGCTGGTCGGGGGCTTGGCGGGATCATGAGGCTTGGGGAGGTGGAACGGCTCCGGGATGAGTTATCGGAGTTCATGGCTGATGTGTTCGCCTCGCTTCCACGGCGGGATCAGCATCGGTGGGGCGGGTGTGAAACGGCCGGCGAAGACCGCGTCGAGCGCGGCTCGCGCGGCCTCTCCGGCACCTGGGTTGGAAAGGATGCCCTTGCGCACTCCCTCGAGCGCGTCCAGGACCTCCACGACGCGGGGCCGCGGCCGGAAAATCAATGAACCGTCAACTTTGAGGAACGGGTCGCTTCCATTTTCCGAGGCCGGTCAGGCGGGTTACGCTCGACCTATCGGGGCTATGACGGCTGATCAGGGAGGCCGGTATGGATGTCACGGTGGGAACGTTCAATCTCAACAATCTCTTTTCGCGATTCAACTTCCTGGCCGAGATTGACAATGTGCACCCCACTGGACCCGATGGCGCGCTGACCTCCAGTTACATCTTCGATGATCCCAAGAAGGTACGGATCCGTACCTACAAGGGCAAGTTGGTCAAGGGAAAAGACCCTGAGGCCCAGAAGGTGATTGCCAAACGGATCAGGGACATGGACCTGGATGTGCTGGCCGTTCAGGAGGTCGAGGACATTGACACCCTGCGATTCTTCGTTGCTCGGCATCTTGGTCAGACCTATCCGTTTCTTTCACTGATCGAGGGCAATGATCCCCGGTTGATCGATCTCGCCGTGCTGTCGAAATTCCCGGTCGGGGCGGTCACCTCCTGGCAGCACGCAGTCCATCCCGACGTGCCCGGCGAGCGAGTTTTCAGCCGTGACCTGCTGGAAGTGCAAATACTGGATCCGCGTGACTCCGACCAGCATCTGCTGACGGTCTTCAACAACCACCTCAAGAGTCAGTTCGTCGACCGGGACACCGACCCCGAGGAGGGCAAGCGCCTGGCGGACGAGCGCCGAACCCGGCAGGCGGAGATCATCGCCCGGATAGTCGGCGCACGTACCCGCCCCGATGGGCGCTTCATCGTGCTGGGCGACATGAACGACACCCCTGATGCGCCAACTCTCGCCGGGCTGGCGGAGCCGTCCAGCCAGCTGACGCTGATTCAAGCACTCGTACATCCGCAGGAAACCCGCCCGCCCAAGGCCGACGATCCACCGCCACCCGCTTCAGGGGCGTGGACCCATCGGTTCAAGGAGTCCGGGCAGGCCGCGAAGTATGAACTGTTCGACCAGATCTGGCTGAGCAAGAGCCTCGCGACACGGCACAAGAGCTCGCACATCGACCGTCGCACCCGGCACGGCGGTGACGGGTCGGACCACGACCCTGCCTGGGTCGTCCTCGACCTCTAAGGCCTCCAAGGGCCCGATCCCAAGCTCAATCACATTCCAGCTTCGGAGTGATGACCGATGCCTTTGAAGAACTACGGAGTACTCGCGTGCCGGATCGTTGCCCGACGCCGCGAGGGCGGCTCCGGCGACACCCCGCACTACCAGTTGCATCTCGCCGACGATTCCGGCGTCGACTACCGCGGAGCGGTCAACGTCCAGTCCCAGCAGTCTCCGTCCGAGCTGCTGTACCTGGCCGATGACGACTTCCGCCATCCGGTGACCGCGCAACTGCCGCAGGCAGGCAGCGGATGGACGGTGCTGCCGTCGCAGCCGGGTGGGGCGAGTTTCGACTTCATCCGGGGCAATCTGTTCGCTCCGGAGTCGATGCGAGTGCTGCCGCCCGATCTGCCTGGCATCGACAACGACCTGGCCGACATGCTCGACCACTACGTGGAACGAGCCATCGCAGACCGCACGGTGGAGGCGTATCTCTTCGGCGAGCGCTGGGGTCCGGAACGGAACAAGCGTGACAAGGTGTTCGGCTTCCTGCCCGGCAACGGCGTGCACGACATGCACATGAACCAAGGCAGTGTCGGTGAGTTCCGCTCGAGCAACGGAGTCTGGCAGGACGGCGGACTGCTGCTGCACTTCCCCGCCGAATCCCGCTGGGTCGCCGTGTTCCTGGCCTTCCAGTCCCAGGCCTGGCACACCGACGAGGAAACCGGCCACCCCATCGAGACCGCACCGTCGCGGCCCGTCGAGCGCGATGGCTCGGTGCGGATCCTGGCCGCGCTGGTCAACCCCGCCAGCCCCGCACCCGAGCGCGAGACGATCACGCTGCTCAACGCATCGGCCACCATGGTTGACCTCGGCGGCTGGCAGCTGGCCGACGACCGGGACCAGCTGCTTCCGCTCCCTGCGGAGCCTCTCGCACCCGGCGCGACCATCGCCGTTGCGGGCGGCAACGGCTTCCAGCTCCCCAACCGCGGTGGGGCGATCACACTGCTCGATCCCGCCGGGCTCAAGGTCGACGGCGTCTCGTATACGGAGGAACAGGCCCGGCGGGAGGGATGGACCGTCTCCTTCTGACCTCCATCTCCCAGGAAAAGGCCGAGAGTTCTCGCCGAGCAGGCTAAAAATTACGGCGATTCCACGAACCACCAGGTCGCCGTCGACGCCGACACGACGAGCTTGTCCATGGCCTCCCGCCGAAGTCCCGCGCGGCGGCCTGGGCGCGTTGCCAAGACACAGTGAAGCCGATCTGAACGGGGCTCGGCTGCCGGATGCTGTGGACGGTGTGTTCGAGGACGTGCGGGAAGCTGTCATCGCACACACGACGCTGATCGGCACACGATGGATCGTGCGATGGGGAAACCTACGTCGTCGACCTGGAAGGTCGGGTGGCTGCGGCGCCGCGCAGAGGCCCGGCAACTCCAGTGCTCGTCGAACCAGCCACCGCCACGTAGCACCCGGTAAGTGCCGTAGACCTCGGCGTCGTAGACATCCCAGCACCAGTCCCAGACGTTGCCGAGCATGTCCTAAAGACCCCACCGGTTGGCCCCCTTGCCGCCCACGTTGTGGTTGATGCGGCACCAGGCGATCTCGTCGAGCGGCCAGTAGTGCGGTCCGGTCGTACCGGCACGGCAGGTGCGTGCTCTCACTCGACTTCGGTCGGCAGCCGTTACACGTCGGCGGACGCGTCCCAGCCGAATGTCTTCGCCGTCGGCGTGGAGGTAGTAGGCGGGCGTTAGCCCGACGCGTTGGGACAGAGCGTTGCAGAACCGGACAGCAGCCGACCAGGACACACCTTCTACGGGCAGCTGGTTGCCCCGGGCGGTACTGGGCCATTGGCCGGTGATCTGTCCGCAGGGCGCCTGGGTGACGGGAAACGCCGCGAGTTGGTAGTGCGAAAGCTCCACCGACCAGCTGCGCTGCGTCCGCCGGTCCGACAAAGTCATGTGACCCGGCGGAATGGCGATCAGATCGTTTCCTGCGCTCGCGTCCACGAGCGGGTGATCTCACCGGCACCTGCCGCCGACCTGCGGGCAAAGCCGTTTCACACTCGGGTCGTAGCTCAACAAGCGATCAGATCGCCGACGAACTCGCCGCCCTCACCCAGCTCGCCGAGGCATGCCCCCAACACCATCGTCTACCAACCCGCCCCTAGCCACACCCGACCCCTGGAGAGCCTGTGTCCGACACCCGGCCCAAGGGCACAATGAACCTCACGTCTGCCTCGAAGCACGGATCGACTCCGCGGAGTCGACCACCTACGAAGAGACGGTGGAGGTGGACGGCTTGCTGAGCGTCGAAGTCCTCAATCAGGGTCCTGTTCGGGCGGGCCGATCAGCCACCACGGCTCTTGGGCTGTGGCCTGATTCAGGGTACTTTCGCGCGGTGATCGAGATTTGCCTCGCGCCGGCCGATCTGGTCCGGATACGGTTCGCCCGCTCGCCGATCCAGGAACTGGTCGGCAGCCTGCACGTACTCAAAGACCGGAAGCGCCAGGCGATGCACCGGCCATGGCTGGCCGCGGCCCGGCCCCGCCTCGCCGGGTTGTCTCTCGATCTGCTGCCGGGTCTTGTCGGAAAGCGAAGTTACGCGGCGGACTTCCTCACTCCGCCGCCGGAACGCCTCGACACCGAGTTCGCCGAAGAGCTCGAACGGGTCCGTGCCACCACTCCCGATGCGGTACGCGACAGCCTGGACCAAATGCTGGCCGACGGGCCGCTGCCGGATGCAATCCGGGAACTCTACGACAGTCCTGAGGGGCAGCTCGGTCGGCTGGTCGACGAAATCAGGGCGTACTGGCAAGCAGCGGTCGAGCCGGCCTGGCCACGGCTACGCGCCATCATCGACGCTGATCTGCGCTACCGGGCGCAGGAGCTGACCAACGGCGGGGTCGCCAGGCTCCTTTCCGGCCTGGATCCTCAGATCGGCCACACGGCGGACCGGCTCCAGATCCGTACGCCCAACTGGGCCCTGCGCAAGCGCCTGCACGGCACCGGACTGCTTCTTGTGCCGTGCGTCTTCGCCTGGCCGCAGGTGGTCGTCCTGGTGTGCGGGCCGCAACAGCCAATGCTCACCTACTCACCACGCGGCATCGCCAAGGTCTGGGCCCACAGTCCCGGCGCCACCGCGGAGCCGCTGGGCTTGCTCGTCGGCCGCAGCCGAGCGGCGCTGCTCACTCACCTGGACCTCCCGCTCTCCACCACCCAGCTCGCCGCCGCCCACGGCCTGACCCCGGCCACAGTCAGCCAGCATCTGTCCGTACTGCAACGATGCGGCCTGGTCGCCTCTCACCGAGTCGGCCGAGCCGTGCTGTACCAGCGAACCACTCTCGCCACCCGCCTACTCGACGCGCAGCAGTAGCCGCGGATTAGTCCACCGCCGAATGGTTGTGCCTCCCCCTCGTCGTGCCCCACCTTGTTCGCGGCAGACCCGCAATCGGAACCTGCGGCGCACAGCAACCTGCTTTCACCCGTGTGAAGGCGGAAGGGACAAAGACGTGCCAGGAGTCCAGTCAGGATTCGACGACCGCCATATCGGCAGCGTGGGCGAGGTACCCAAGGAATATCACCACCGCAGGAAACTGGTCACGCCCGGCGAGGATCTCAGTCTGCCCAACGCATACCTCAAGTGGTACGACGTCCACCACACTGAACTGGCTGTCGCGCCGGAAGTCCGGGAAGAGGCGCGCGAGTTCCTCCGCGCCGAAACGGCCGCTGGGAGGCTGGACCTCCGCAACGAGCTGGGTTTCGTGATACTGCATTGCTCCGGGGAGGTTTTCTTCCTCATCGTCTGCGTCTGGCGCAGTACCAACGAGATGTGGCAGACGTTGCACTTCAAGGAGGAAGGAGGCTTCGAGCCGTATCCCCGGGAGGGGACGCTCAAGCCGACGCAATGCGTGTGGGAACTCGGCCCAACCGCTCATGAGCAGCAAGCGTGGTCGCGCTACCTGTCCTCTCGCCGGGATGAAGACGCGAAGCGCGCCTACATCGAGGACCGCCTCACCGCACTCGTCTGACCAGTCGCACTCAGCGAATGCTGGAGTCGGTGTTCCGGCACGTCATCCGGGCAGGTGGCAGACGGCCTCGATGTTGTTGCCGTCCGGGTCGAAGACGAATGCTCCGTAGTAGTGCTGGTGGTAGATCGGGCGCGGGCCTGGTGCGCCGTTGTCCACAGCACCCGCCGCCAGCGCGGCCCTGTGGAAGGCATCGACCGTGGGCCGATCCGCCGCGCTGAACGCGATGTGCACCTGCTGCGTTGGTTCCCGGGCTGCGACGAAGAACCACGGCATGCCCTGGTCGCCGAACCCGACGTAGCCCGGAAGATCGAGCACAATGCCCACTCCGAGAGGGGCCAGCGCGCGCTCGTAGAACGCCTTGCTCGTCGCTACGTCGCCGACGCCGATCACCACGTGGTCGATCACAACATCCGCCTCACCTTGGCCGACCCGGCAGACCCGGGCTGCAGTTCGGGTCCTCAGACCTCTGACACCACACACTAGGCGCCCCCCATCTCGGGGCCTTTCGGTCCGTACCGCCAGGCCACGTCCGAGGGGGCTGATCGGATGTGTTCGATGCGGTGACGCGGTACCTGTGAGCCGGGCAGTTGAGACGGCGGTGCCCGGGCGGCCGTGGCTGCCACCATGGCGGCATGACCATCGACCTGATTCCCGCGATGGGCGTTCGGCTGCCCGGCCCGCTGCCCGAACTGGTCTTCGGCATGTCCGAGCCGCACGCCCGTCGCGTCCTGGCGCCGCACGCGGCGCTGTCGGAGGCCTTCGTCTGCGGGACCGATTGGGCGGTTGATTTCGACTTGCCCGGATGTTCGATCGCCTTGTCGGCCTCCGACAGAGGTGGCCTGTCGATCATTTCCCTATCGCGGCGGCCGGTCGACGAGCGAGCGGCGTGCCCGGTTGCGTTCCAGGGCGTCGACGTCTTCGGGTGGCCGGCAGCCGAGATCATCGAGGCGCTTCACGAGCAGGGCGAGCCGGTACAGGAGCATCACTCCGGCACGGTGTGGATCGGCAACGTGCGCCTCTCTCCTACCCTCGGCCACCGACCGACGGCTTCCACGAGGAAGAAGCCGCGCACAGCGCCGCCGTACGTGTTCGACTTCGTCTGCCTTTACGAGCCGGGCATGCTGTCGCGAGACCGCCAACGCTAAGAACCCTCAGAGCGACTACCTGGCCCTCGCGGGCCGATACTGGTGGCGTGGACAACGCGCCGCGAGTGGACATCCCAAGGCAGTTCGCCGGCTCAACGCCGCGCGGGCGGGGCGCCGCGGCCCCTGCGGTCTTCCCACGCCCCGAAGTGATCAACGAGTCCGTCCGCGTTCGCGCCGCCGCCGCGCTGCGGCCATTTGTGGCCTGGTACACCGGCTACCGCCAGGACGGCTTCCCCGCCACACAGCACCGGGGGATGCCCTCGCCCTACCTGACGCTGATCTTCACGCTCGACGATGTGCTCACCGTGGCCGGCCACCCTGATCCCCGCCAGGCACCCGGAAACTACGACACCCTGCTCGGCGGCCTGCACACATCACCGGCCCTGATCACCCACCAAGGCCGGCAGTCGGGCATCCAGATTGCGCTCCACCCGCTCGGTGCGCGGGCGCTGCTCGGCCTGCCGGCCGGTGAGCTGGCCAACACCGATCTTCCCGCAGACGCCGTCCTGGGCCGTATGTGCGGTGAGCTCCAGGCACGGCTGCAGGCGGCCGACAGCTGGCCGGAGCGCTTCGCCGTGCTGGACAAGCTGCTGCTCCGGGCGACCTCCCCCTACGGAGGCGTTCCGCCCGAGGTCGCCCGAGCCTGGCAGCTGCTGATCCGCACCGGCGGTGCCGTGCCGGTGTCGGCGCTGGCGGACGAGGTCGGCTGGAGCGGCCGCCATCTGGCGGACCGCTTCCACCGGGAGACCGGGCTCACGCCCAAGGCCGCGGCGAGGGTGGTCCGATTCGACCGCGCCCGCAGACTGCTGGCAGCCGGTGCCGGTCGGTCGGAGCTTCCCCGGCTCGCCGACGTGGCTGTGAAGTGCGGCTTCTTCGATCAGGCACACCTCGCGCGCGAATTCCGCTCCCTGGCCGGCTGCGCCCCCAGCGCGTGGCTGGCCGAGGAGTTCCGAAACGTCCAAGCCCCCAGCGGCGAAGCAGCGGAAGGTTGGGGGTGGCAAGAGCCCAACGAGTGCTGAAGGACTGGCCGAGGAGGCTTGGTGGACATGGACGACACGACACCGGCACCGCAGGTGTGGCCCACCCTGCGGGCCCACGACGCCCGCGCGCTGATCCGGTTTCTGATCGACGCATTCGGATTCGAGGAGACCGTGGTCCACGGGGAGGGTGACCGGGTCGACCATGCACAGCTGTCCTGGCCGGAAGGCGGCGGAATCATGCTCGGCTCGGCGAAGCAGGACGCCGAGGACGACGCCTGGCCGCTGAGCCCCGGAAGCTTCGGCGCCTATGCGGTCACCGCCGACCCCGACAGGTTGTACGCCCGCGCGAAGGCCGCCGGCGCCGAGATCACCTCCGAGCTGCGCGAAACCGACTACGGCTCCCGAGATTTCGCCGCCCGCGATCCCGAAGGCAACCGGTGGTCGTTCGGTACCTATCGCGGGGAGCCCCGCAAGGCCGCGGATGCCGACTGATCCGGCCATGGCACTTTCAGCGCCGGCCCGGCTCCGGTCGATCTGTCTCGCACTCCCCGAGGCGAACGAGCGGCTCAGTCACGGGGAACCCAGCTGGTTCGCCGGGAAAAAGATGTTCGTCACCCTCTCCGACCACCACCACGACGACCGGCTCGCTTTCTGGTGCGCTGCACCGGCCGGAGTCCAGGAGCACCTGGTCGCCTCCGACCCGGTGCACTTCTTCCGCCCGCCCTACGTCGGGCACCGGGGCTGGATCGGCGTATACCTCGACGTCGCCGTCGACTGGACCCGGGTGAAGGACCTCGTTCTGGACGCTTACTGCCTGGTCGCCCCCGCGCGCCTGACCGTGGCACTGCAGGCCGAGGGCTGACCAGAACTTCGCCCGTAGAAGGCCCAGCCGTGTCGCAACAAGTCGAATGGGCCCGCCCCGTGCTGAATTGCGGGTGACAGTCGGCCGGGTTCACCTAGGCGCTGTTTCTCGGATCTCCTGACGTGAGTGGGGTGTTGGGGCAGGCTGGCGGTATGGGCCGTGGGGATCTGACGAATGCGGAGTGGGAT
>NZ_JBEXEX010000089.1:0-15105 GCF_040606445.1 Streptomyces sp. NPDC005408
GTCTACGTGGCCAATATCGGCTCGAACAGCGTGTCGGTGATCAGCACCCGTACCCATGGCGTCACGGACACCATCGAGGTGGGCGCAGGGCCCAATGGACTTGCCGTCAGCCCCGACGGCTCCCACGTCTACGTCAGTGAATTCGACGCGGACAGGGTGTCGGTCATCGACACGGCGGCCGCTCGGGTCACGGGCACCGTGCCCGTCGGCGACGGCTCGACCGGCGTCGCGGTCACCCCGCGCCAGCCCGGTCCGGGACCTACGGGACGCCCCTGCTGAGCCCATGACCGTGTCGGTCACTGGGGGAACTGCACCGAACGATTTACAGTCCCACCTTGCTCCAACCTCAGCCGGAAACAGACATCACCGCACGAACCGCCCTCTGACCGCACCGACAGGACCCGCTCGCCGCCCGCACCCGCGTCCTCAACACCACCTTGTCCGGCCGTCGCTCGACCTCCTCGATGAGCAACGCGGACAGGTAAGGAAACAGCTCCAAAAGCACATCACGAGAGCACGCGATGCATGATTGCGAACGGTCGGCACGAACCGCTCAATCGTCCGGATCACAAGATCGTCGACAGAACCCGGATCTTCACGTGGATCGCGTCAATGAAGACGACCGGGTAGACGCGGTCGAGCGGCCGGTTCTGCCATTCGGCCATGCCATCCATCACCTTGTCGGTGATCGTGCTGATGGTCGTCTTGGACACGTCCGCGCCGTAGACCTCGGCGAGGTGGGCCTGGACCTCGCCGGTTGTCGGCCCTTTCGCAGCAAGCGAGATGACCATCTCGTCGACACCGGACAGGCGCCTCTGCCGCTTGCGCACGATCTTCGGCTCGAAGGAGCCCTCCCGGTCGCGGGGCACGTCGATCTCGACCGGCCCGATGTCCGTCAGCACCGTCTTGGACCGGGTGCCGTTACGGGAGTTGCCGCCGTCCTTGCCCGCCGGGTCGTGCTTGCCATAGCCGAGATGGTCGGTGATCTCGCCCTCCAGGGCGGACTCCAGAACCGTCTTGGTCAGCTGCTGCAGCAGCCCGCCCTCGCCGGTCAGCTGCAGCCCCTTGCTGCGGGCCTGCTCGACGAGCCGGTCGATGAGTTTCTGCTCGACCGTCGCGGCCTCCGGCGAGGGATCCGCCTGGTCATCGGCGTCCACGAACTCGGTCACGGTGTCAGTCACTTGATGTCTCATCCATGATCATCAATTACACCGGTGAGCGTACAGACCCGGCCAAAGCTCTCAATGCCGTCGGCACGGCAACCATGTGGCTTTGCGCGAAGAAGCTCCGTGGTGTGCGGCCGCGTGTGGCCTTGTGCTGGCCGACGGCGATGGCGAAGCTCGCGGCGTCAGCCCGGCGTGAGTCGTCGAAGGGGAGGGGGTGCCGCCAGGGGGCAGCGGCACCCCCGAGAGGCCGAGGAGCGCCGCCCGTGGACTCGGGTAACGACGGTCTCGGCCGGCCTGAGGGCTGGCGGATTGTGGGAGGTAGCGCCAGGGGAAGGGGGCGGCGTGGGTACCGCTCGGGCATCGCTAGAGGTGGCCCTGCTGTCGCTGGCTGCGTCGGTGCAGAGTGTCCCGTCGGCGGTCTAGTCCAGGTACTTGGCTTCGTAGTCGGCGTGGTCGTAGAAGGCGTCGGCGGGAGCTGCTGCTGGGGAGCGGACTCAGCTCCTGCCGACGCCGCCGCACGACGGGAGTTGCTTGGCTCCCCCGAGCGGTCGGCCCGTGCCGGCCAGCCGGGCCAGGGCCGACGGACAGTCGTTCGGCGATTGCAAGTCGCCGACGACCGTGTGGTGGTGAGGCCGCTCCGGGGCACAGCTGCAGTTCTCGATGCTCCTCCGCCAGTGTCCGAGAGTCGGCATGTTCCCCTGCTCCGTACGTGGCCCACGCTGCGTCGGATCCGGAAGGATCTGACGAATCGCAGGGCGACTTTGCCATGCTCAGGCCATACCTGATACGCCTGCACGGCTCAACTTCGCCCTGCGGCGTTGATCCTTCTACCCAGGAAGTAGGGCTGTCAACTCCTTCTGCCAGATGTGGCCGAAATTTCTGCCGCACACTGGCTCTTGGTGCGCGAAGTGGATAACCTCCGGGCAGCCACGAATGGCAGCTCCTTCTCCGCCGACCTAGGGAGACCCACCGGTGAGCGACGCCCGTCATGCCCTCGCCGAGACCCTGAGGGCCATTCATTTACTCATCGATGAAGCGGACTTGCGTCCTGCAGAGGTACTCAACGTGGCCGACCTGTCGATAGCCACGGGCGTCCCCGAAGAGACAGTTTCCGCGCTTCTGAGGGGGGAGGATGTTGTAGAGGTCCAGTTGGTTGGGCGGGTCAGTCAGCGGTTCAGGCTTCTACGGGAGACCCGGCTGCGCCATGACGGCAAGACTCATTCGATCCGCGAGATCGCAACCGCAATCGGCACTTCCCACCAGGCTCTGACTCCGATCGCCAAGGGCACGGGCAAGCCCGGTCTCGAGACCGCGGTCAACATCGAGACCTTCTTCGGCGTCCCTACGGGCTTCCTGACAAAGGAAGCGGTGCCTGCGCTCAACGAGGCCCTGCAATTGGTCCTCCACAACCTGAAGGGCGCGGCCGATCCCCTGTCCCATTTCATGACCAGCCACGGCCTCGTGACCATCGCACAGCGTGGCGGTAAGACCCTGACGCAGCGGCAGAGAACGGCCATTGCCAGCATGCTCGACGTCGTGCTGGATGAGGGCGCAGGCCGATGAGCGTCTCCAAAGCGATGCGCAAGGAGATGCGCAAACTGACGGCCGACCTGGTCTGTGCGGTGGAGTCCCGGGTTGAACTGCCTGTCGAGCCTCGCCGGCTGTGCGAGGAGTTGTGCCGGGAGATGAGTGGCCGTCAAGGGCGGCCGATCGACTTACGCATTGTCCCCTTTCCCGAGGAGACGGGTGTCACCGGTCTGTGGCTCGCCATGGAGGACCACGACATCATCCTGGTGGAAGAGCGCGCAGATCCCGTACAGCAACTGGTCATCCTTGGGCACGAGCTGTGGCACATGAAAAAGGGGCACTGCGGCAGCCATCACATCGACGGAGCCGCGGTGGCCGCCCGTGCGATGTCCGGGGAAACCTCGTTGCGGGAAGTCCTGATCAGTGTCGCTGCCCGCAGCCACTTCCGCGAAGCAGAGGAGAGTGAGGCCGAAGCCTTCGGCCTGTTCCTCGGCAGCAAGCTGCGCTCATGGCTGGCGGGCCCGCGAGCTCGCGGGCCCGCCACCCGAGACGTGGTCGGGGGGCGCATCGAGGCGTCCTTGGGCTACCGGGGCCAGGGCTGACCATGGAGCCTTCCGACTTCTACATCAACTACTTCATACCGACCGCCATTTTGGCAATCGCCTTCGCCCTCAAGTTCCGTGCGATAGTCAGGTTCTGGAGCGACCCGCACCTGAAGGCCGTCGGCGGCCTGCTCGTCCTGGCCGTCTTGGTGTTCTTCTTCGCAGCCCCGCCCGTCATCGCCTGGGTCAACCGGTTCACCAGGGTGCCGAACTTCTCCGCACCCTGGGTCTACACCCTGCTCACCGCGTTCTCCGCGTCCTGCCTAGTGCTGCTCAACACCTGGCGCGGTGGCCCTCACGCCAAGGTCCGGCGCACCACCTGGTTGGTCGTCATCACCTACGTGCTCGTCATCATCGGGCTGTGGGTGCTCTTCGCCCTCGCGTACGTGCCCGTCGAACGCCTACGGGACCTGGACACCTACTACGCCAACACCCCCTACATGCGCGAGCACATCGTGCTCTACCTCTTGGCTCACACCGGCGCCGGCATCATAAACTCGGTGCTTCTGTGGACCTGGCCCGGCAAAGTCACTGGATGGGTCCGCAGCGGCCTGGTGATCTTAGGTGTCGCGTATGTACTGAACCTGGTCTACGACGGGGTGAAGTTCTCGGCGATCATCGCCCGGTGGAACGGCGCGAACCTCGACGGGCTGAGCACGGACGTGGCCCCGCCCGTCGCCTGCCTCTCTGCCATCATCGGCGCCGCCGGTTTCATCCTCCCCCACGCAGGTGAGCGGTTTCAAAGCAAGTGGAGCGACCGGATCGCCTTCTGGCGTCTCAACCCGCTGTACCGGACGCTGCGAGCCGTCGCCCCGCCGACTGCCACCGTGGAACTCGGGCTCTTCTCTGCCCTGGACGTGCGTCTGACCCAACGGGAGACCTTCATACGCGACAGCCTTCTCCAGCTGTCGCCGTATTTCGACGAACCCCTGCGTCAGCGGGCCCTCGATCACGCACTCAGCAAGGGGATCACGCCAGACAAGTCGGCAGGCATGGCCAGCGCCGTGGCCCTCCTGGCTGCAATCGATGCTCAACAAGCTCATTCCGACGACGAGGCCGTCAGCGCCGACCGCTCGACGATCGACGGGCTGCTCCGCGAACGCGAGATCGAATCCATATCCCGAGCCCTTCGCCGACCCGCCACCCTCGATGCGATCCGCCAGCGTGCGGCCGCCAGACCAGAAAGTGTGCCCACGCATGAGTGAACGCCCCACCCCGGCCCACACCACACGATCCGCGGTTGTCCTCGGCGGCAGTTTGGCCGGCATGCTCGCGGCACACGCTCTCTCCCGGTATGCGAATGTCACCGTCGTTGAGCGCGACGTCCTGCCTCAAGGCCCGGAAGCCCGTAAGGGTCTGCCCCAGGCCCGGCACGTCCACCTGCTCTGGTCCGGCGGCGCCGACGCCATCGAAGAACTGCTGCCCGGCACCACAGAGCGCCTCACCGCAGCCGGAGCGCACCGCCTGGCACTGCCCACCCACATGGTCGCTTACAGCCCGCGGGGCTGGTTCCGCCGCTGGGACGAGTCGCACTACATGATCCTTTGCAGCCGTGACCTCCTCGACTGGACCGTCCGCGAGCAAGTCCTTGACTCCGACCGCATCACGCTCATTGAAGGCGCCGAGGTGCTCGGCCTCGCCGGCGACGCCAGTACCGTCACGGGAGCACGCGTGCGCACCGCCGAGGGCACTGAAACCACCCTCACGGCCGACCTGATTGTCGACGCCACCGGTCGTGCCTCCCACGCTCCGGACTGGCTCCAATCCCTCGGCGTTGCCCCACCGGCGGAACGGGCCGTCAATCCAGGTCTCGTCTACGCCAGCCGGGTCTACCGCGCGCCAGAGAACACCTGGGACCACTTTCCCGCTGTCCTCGTGCAGGCCGACCCCCGTATTCCGGGGCCGGGCCGCGCGGGAGGGCTCGTCCCCATTGAGGGCGGACGCTGGCTCGTCACTATGTCCGGCACTCGCGGCGGAGAGCCCACCAGGGACACAGCCGACTTCGAGGCCTTCGCCCGAGGTCTGCGCCACCCCGTCGTCGGCGAGCTCCTCGCCCAGGCCGAGCCCCTGACCGACATCGTGGTCACCCGCAGCACCGTCAACCGTCGGCGCTACTACGAGAAAGTCCGGCACTGGCCCGGTGGCTTCATCGTGATCGGTGACGCCGTCGCCGCGTACAACCCGATCTACGGGCACGGAATGTCGGTAGCGGCACAAAGCGCCGTCGCCATCGGCCATATGATCAGGCGTCATGGGTGGGGCAGCCTCGGATTGGCTCGGCGGATTCAGAAGCAGGTAGCCCGACCAGTCTCGGCAGCCTGGGACCTGGCCACAGGACAGGACGTCTTCTACCCCGGTGCGGCGCAGAACGGGCCCACGCTCAAGGAGCGGCTCCAGGCTGCATACGTCGACCGGCTCATCTACACCAGCACCGGCAACGGCCGAGTCGCACGAGCGGTAACCGACGTGGTCACACTCCAGAAAGGGGCACACGTACTGGCCCATCCCCGCATCCTGATCGCCGCCGCCGTCGGCCCTCTGAAACCCCAGCTCACCCGCCCCCCGCTCACCACGGAAGAGCTGAAAGCGAGCACCAACTGACCTGTAGAGCTCTGGGCCTGTGGCCCCTGCGCACGTCGGGAGTCAGATCCAGGACGCTTGCCGGCTGGCCCTTCCACCGCTTCGAGGTTCAGATGTCCCACCGCGACGGCCGAGGAGGGCGCCGCCCGATGGCCGTGAATGTGGCCGAACACCAGCCCTGTACGGGCCAGAACGAGGCAAGCGCACGCGCGTGGCCGCTCGGCCCCGGCTATCCCCTGCAGGTCATCGACCGGTTCACCCTCGGCGAGTTCCACCGTGTCGTCGACGATCACGCCGACGTACACCAACTCCGTCGACGGAAGCCTGTACGTGGGCTGGTTTCCCGAAGGCCGCCCCGGGAATCGGAGCGAAGGCTGGAAGATCGCCGTCAGCGGTACGGCCGAGATGCCCGGCTACAGCATCACCTTCACCACGGACACCCCGGCCCACATCGTCAATGCCGCCGTCGCGGCTCTTCTCGACGCCGCTCCCGCCGCCTGATCGACATCCGCAGCGTTCTCCCAGCCCTCACTTCTTCACCTGGAGTCGGCTCGTACGCCCTTGCCCGAAACCCCTCCGCGCGACATGACCGTCGCCGAACTCCGAGCTGCCCTGCGCGACCTCCCCGACGACAACCCGGTCCGGTTCGCCGTCAACCCGCTCTTCCCTATGTCACACGGCATCGCCACCCTCACCACCACTTCCGACCCGACCGCAACCGCCGTCGCTTACCTCGCCGACAGCTGCACCAGCACGGCGACCCCCCGGCCTGTCGCGATCACCCTGGGCTGGCACGAACCGGCCACCGCGCCCTCGCGGCGCAGACGCACCGCGCGCTGACACCGGACGAAGCCCCCCGCACGGATAAACCCACCCCCACAAACAAGTAGCCGAGAACGCCTCCAGGGCTGGGGTGGCTACGACGATTACCGCCGGTCGTCGTAGCCAGGCTGGGGAATTGCGCCGTCGTTCACACGTAGCGGACTGGGCCGGCGAGCTGACGCCGCAGGACCGCATTCTCCTGGCGGAAGACGAGCAACTCAGCGTCCTTGGAGGTGTTGCGGCGCAGCAGCACCCCGGGGACCATCAGCAACTTGCGGGTCACCTTGTACAGCATCGAGAGGATCACGGCGGCCATGGTCCCAGCCGAGACCGGTCTACCGTCCCCACCTGCGATGATGACTCTACGAGCCCCACAGGGTGTGGCTCATCGGATCTCCGCGGCCGAGCTTGCCTCTCGGGACGCCCACCTTCAGACCGAGCAGTTCGAGGGCGCCGAGCAGCTCGATGAGGCCCGCCCGGTCGTCCTGGCCACGGCGCATGGTGGTGAGGACGGTCGCGGCGGCGCCGCACTCCTCGACGCTCTGCCACAAAGCCGGGGCGAGCACCGGGTGGGCGCTGACCTCGACCAGCACGTCATGGTCCGACAGCAGCTCGGCGGTCGAGTCGGCCAGCAGGACGGGTTGCCGCAGGTTCCGGGCGAAGTACCCTGCGGTGGCCTGCCGCCAGTCGAGCACTTCCCCTGTCACCGAGGAGATCATCGGGATGCGGCCGGGCCGGGGCGTGAGCACACCGATGGCCCGTTCGAGGTCCTCCAGGATCGGATCGATCGCCGCGCTGTGGGCCGGCAGGTCGACCCGGACCATCGCGCAGAGCACGTCCGCGGCCTGGAGCTTGGCGACGATAGCCTCCAACTCGGACCGGTCGCCGGCCAGCACGGTGGTCCGCGGCCCGTTCTTTGCGGCGATGGACACGCTCCCCCCGAGACCGCGCAGGTGCTCCGAGAGGTCGGTGGCCGAGAGCTCCACCACGGCCATGCCGCTGTTCGGGCCGGCCACCCGGCGCTGCTGATCGCTGTAGTGGTGGACGAGCCGAACCGCGTCCGGTACGTCGAGGATGCCCGCGATGACGCAGGCGGCGATCTCGCCGATGCTGTGGCCCGCGACGGCGCCCGGTCGGACGCCTGCCTCCTCCAGCCAGCGGGCGATGGCTACCTGGATGGCGAAGACGATGGGCTGCATGACGCCGACGTCGCCCGTCCTGGCTTCGGGTTCGTCGAGGAAGAGCTCGTGGACGAGTGACCAGCCCGTGTGCCGGGCCAGCTCGCTGTCGCACTCCTCAAAGGTCGAGCGGAAGACGGGTTCGGTGCGGAACAGCGTCCGCCCCATGCCGACCCACTGCTGGCCGTAGGGGGAGCAGACGAAGGCGACCCTGGGCCCGCCCGCGGCGGCGAGCGCCGGCTCGACGGAGGGGCGTCGGGCCGGCTCGTGGACGGGCGCCTGGTCGAGTTCGCTCAGCCGCAGGCCCGGGGCGGCGGCCATGGCGTCGAGCAGGTCGGTGAACTCCTGCGACAGCCGCTCGGCCTCCTCGGGGGCGAACAGGTCGAGGGCGTAGGTGAGGCTGCCGTCGATGCCGTCCGGCGCCCGGTGGTCGATGAAGCGTTCGAACAACTCGAAGCGGAGGTCGAAGCGAGTGATCCCCTCCTCCACCGGCTCGGCCCGGACCACGAGACCGGGGAGCCGGAGCTCGGCGCTCGCATTGTTCTGGAACGCGAGCATCACCTGGATGAGCGGGTGCCAGGCGGGGGAGCGCGGCGGATTGAGGGTCTGGACGAGGTGGTCGAACGGCACGTCCTGGTGGGCGAAGGCAGCCAGGTCCGTGCTGCGCACCCGGAACAGCAGCTCCCGGAAGGTCGGGTCGCTGTCGGTCCTGGTGCGCAGCACCAGTGTGTTGACGAAGAACCCGATCAAGTCGTCGAGGCCCTCGTCGGTGCGCCCGGCGGTGGGGATGCCGATGGCGATGTCGGTGCCGGCTCCGCGCCTGGTGAGCAGGGCCGCGAGGGCGGCTTGCACGACCATGAACACGCTGGTGCCGGTCTCCCGCGCCAGCTGGTGCAGCGCCCGGTGGGTCGCCTGCGGGACCTGGACGGTGGCTCGGCCGCCCCGGTGCGAAGGGGTGTCCGGGCGCGGGGCCGCCACGTCGATCCGCAGCCGGTCCGGCATCCCCGCCAATTCTCCGCGCCAGAAGGACGATTGGCGGTTGACCAGGCTGTTCGGGTCGTCCGGATCGCCCAGCAGCTCATCTTGCCAGAGCGTGTAGTCGACATACTGGACCGGGAGTTCGGGCCATGCCGGTTCATCGCCGAGGCGGCGCGCGGCGTAGGCGAGCGCCAGATCGCCGTTCAAGGGGAGCAGTGACCAGCCATCGCAGGCAATGTGATGGATCGTCAGGAGCAGTACGTGTTCGTCCGGAGCCAGTCGGAACAGCTGGGCCCGCAGTGCCGTCTCGGCGGTGAGGTCGAAGGCATAACCGGCCGCCGCGCTCAGCGCCTTGGGCAGCTCGGCTTCGGTGACGCTGTCGACCAGCAGCTCGACCGGACCCTCGTCCGGGTCCAGGACGATCTGCTGGGGCCGGCCGTCCCAATCGGGATAGGCGGTACGCAGGCTCTCGTGTCGGGTGACCAGGTCGTCGAGGGCGAGCTGCAATGCCGGAAGGTCGAGGTCGCCGCGCAGCCGGTAGGCCATGGGCATGTTGTAGTGCCCGGCCGCGCCGTGCAAGCGGTTCAGGAACCAGAGGCGCCGCTGAGTCTGCGAGAGCGGAATCTCCCCCGGGCGGTCCAGGCGACGCAGCGGTGGACGCTGGATGCTGGTGCCCTGCTCCAGGTGCTCGGCGAGTTGGGCAACGGTCGGTGCCTCGAAGATCGTCCGGACCGGGATGTCGACGTCCAGGGCGGCCCGGATGCGACCGGCGAGCCGGGTGGCCAGGAGGGAGTGGCCGCCAAGCTCGAAGAAGGAGTCGTCGATGGTGACCTGGTCCAGCCCGAGTACCTGGGCGAACACCGCGCAGAGGATCTCCTCCTGTTGACCTCGCGGGTCGCGGCCCTTCCTCTCGCTCACGGTCAGCTCCCGCTGACGGCGGTGCGGACCTGGGCGGGCCACGCCGAGGTGTCGAGGCCGTACTGGCAGAGAAAGGCGTAGACGAGCCGCTCCAGGCCGAAGCCGACGCAGCCGCTCCGGGTCGGGCCGTCGGTGCCGTGGTCGATATCGAAGACCTTGCCGAACAGGTCGTCGTGGAAGTTGAAGGATCCGACGGCGATTGTCCGCTCGGGTGCGACGTTGAGCCGCAGCTCGTACTTGAGCTCCATCAGTCGCTGCGACCATATCCGCTCGGAGGTGTCCGTGCCGCAGAAGAACGGGTCGTTGCCCACCTCGCAGAAGCCGCTCATGCCGAGCTCCTCGACGAAGGCGAAGATCTTCCGCATGAAGCGCTCACGGGAGTTCAACACGTTTTCCCGGGAGCCCATGAAGACGATCTCCCGGATGGTGAAATCCCAGAGCCGCTCCAGGCTGGTGGCGTACGCCGCCTCGAAGCGGAACGACTTGCCGCGCGAGGTGACCACGTGGAGCTGGTCCGCCTCCAGGGTGCGATTGCTGTACTGGTTGAAGGTGTGGTAGCACATCGTGGGCGGCAGGCAGTAGTCCACGTTGCCGCAGGAGCCCAGCACCTCGGAGTCGATTCCGGTGACGGCCTGCTGCTCTTGGAAGGTGCGGTAGACGTCGAGGTCGTTGCGCAGCCGGGTGACGAACATCAGGTGCTGCGGGAAGGACTTGAAGTAGCCCGCCGTCTCCAGCGCCTTCGTCCTGATCAGGGTCGGGTACTGGTACTCCCGGACCTCGTGGTCCTCGGCCAGCAGGTCGCAGACGGCCCGGTCGAAGTAGGCGAACAGGGAGAGCAACGGCTCGCCGAGGGCGACCTGGCCCTCGCCGACCTCGGTCACCGCGCCGGTCCTGGCGAGGAGTTCGAAGATGTCCTGGTGCGGGGTGCGCTGGTGCGGCGAGGTCCAGACGGCCTTGGCCGGGGTCACCCACTGCTTCCGGACGTCGTTGTCCACCATGTAGTTGACCTTGGCGGTCAGGGCGTCATGGGGGAGCGGCTGCTCGGAGCGCAGCGTCACGGTGCGTACCTCACCGCCGTCCACGGTCACCTCGAAGCTGGTGATCTCGGGCGACACGAAGAAGAGTCGGCGCTCGATCTCGGCGGCCAGCGCCTCGGGGATCGGGCTGTGCAGGTCGATCCGGGTGAGGACATCGTTCGGGTGCGTCATGGTGGGTTGCTTCCTCGCCGATGGGGAACGGTCCGTGGGAGAACGGGCCGGCGCGCGGCGTCGCCGCCGCGCGCCCGTGGGTGGGACTAGGCCGCCGTCGCCGTCCGCGATGTGACCAGGCGGACGAGGCCGTCCACCGTGCGGAAGTTGTCGAAGTCCATGTCCGCCGGGCCGAGGGTCAGGGCGAACTCCTTCTCCACGAAGAGCGCGAGCTGCATCGCGAAGAGGGAGTTGACGTAGCCGAGGGCAAAGAAGTCGTCGCTGTCGGCAAGCGGCTGGCCGGTCAGCTGCGGGGCGAGGAACTCACGGACCCGGGCGCGCGCGTCGTCGTTCGTCATTTCTGGTCTCTCCTTCGGTGGTTCGGGGGTTTAGTAGGTGTAGAAGCCCTGGCCGGTCTTACGGCCCAGGAGTCGTGCGTCGACCATCTTCTGGAGCAGCGGGGCCGGGCGGTACTTGCTGTCCTTGTAGCTCTCGTACATGACCTTGATCGAGTTCAGGATCGTGTCGAGGCCGATCAGGTCGCCGGTCTCCAAGGGGCCCATCTTGTGGCCGAAGCAGCCACGGAACATCTTGTCGACGTCCTCGGCCGAAGCGATCTGGTCCTGGACGCAGAAGATGGCCTCGTTGATGGTCACCATGAGCACCCGGTTGGTGATGAAGCCGGGGGCGTCCTGGACGACGATGCCTTCCTTGCCCAGCTCCGCCAGCAGGCCGAGCGCGGTGTTCAGCGTCTTCTCACTGGTGAAGTGGCCGCTGACCACCTCGACGGTGTCCATCATCGGGACGGGGTTCATGAAGTGCAGCCCAAGGATCTCGGCCGGGCGCTCGGTGACCGAGCCGACCCGGGTGATCGGCACTGCCGAGGTGTTTACGCCGAAGATCACACCGGGGCGGCAGATGGCGTCGATCTGCTCGTAGACCTCGCGCTTGACGTCCCAGTTCTCGGTGACGTTCTCGACCACGAAGTCGGCGTCGGCCAGCGCGGCGGGCTCGGTGCCGGTGCTGATCCGGGCGAGGACGGTCGTGGCGTCCTCCTTCGGCAGCTTGCCGAGCAGCATCGCCTGGACCAGCACGTCACGGCCGATCTGGGCCACCGCGCTGTCGAGTTGGGCCTGCGAGATGTCGACGAGGATCACCTCGAACCCGGCCTCCGCGAAGGACTGGGCGACGCCACGGCCGATCGTGCCTGCGCCGATCACGCCTATGGTACGGATGCTCACGGGATACCACCTTTGAGGAATAGAAGGGGATTGGGCCGGCCTGGTCAGCCCTGGGCGTCCCTGGTGTCCAGATGCTCGGCGAGTTCCGCGATCGTGACGTAGCGGAACAGGTCGACCATCGAGACCCGGATGTCCATGATTTTCTGGATGCTCTGGGCGATCCGGAGTGCGGTCAGCGAGTCCACCCCGAGTGCGAAAGAGGTGTCGTGCACGTTGAGTTCGGTGAGGCCCAGCTCGCGGGCCCAGATCCGGGCGAGGGTACGCTCGGTGTCGCTGAACTCGCCGCTCTCGTTGCCGAAGAGCTTCGGGCCGCGGTCGGACGGCACGGTCTCTGCCGTCGTGGCCGATCCGTTGTCGGTGCTGCGGGCGGCGGCGATGGCCTGCTGGATCGGGGCGGCCAGCACCAGCGGTGCGCGGCGCAGCAGCTCCGTGAGCCCATTGGACCCGCCCAGCTTCGGGTAGTTGATCTCGCCGACGACCACGGGCGTGCAGGCCGAGGCGAGGATCTCCTCGAAGCTGCTGAGACCATCCTCGATCGACACCGACCGGAAGAAGCCCTGATCCTGCTGGACCCCGTGGTCGAACGCCATACCGGTGTCCAGCCAGTCGCTCCAGTCGACCGTCACCGTCCACCTGCCGCGCGCGCCGCGCTGCTCGGCGAAGTGGTCCAGGTAGCTGTTGGCGGCAGTGTAGTCGCCCTGCCCGGCCGCACCGAAGATTGCTACCGTGGAGCCGAAGTTGACCATGCACTCCGGCGGATCGTCCTGAGTGACGAGGTCCAGCACGGTGGCGCCGAGCACCTTGGGGTTCAGCGTGCGACGGAAGGTCTCCGGGTCCTTGCGGAAGAGGAAGCCGTCCCCGGCGACCCCGGCCGCGTGGACGATGCAGCCGATCGCCCCCAGCTCGCCGCGGACCTTGGCGACGACACTCTCCATCGCCGCCAGGTCGGTGACATCACCGGAGTAGCTGCGCACCTCGGCGCCGTTCTCGGCCAGTTCACGCAGTGCCTCGATCTGCCTGCGCAGCTTGGCGTCGGTGACCTCGTCCCACCGCTCGCGCGGCGGCAGCTCGGTGCGATTGACCAGGGCCAGCCGCGCACCCGGCACCGAACGGCTCAGATGGCGGGCGACCGCCAGTCCGAGCCCGCCCAGGCCGCCGGTGATCAGGTACACCCCGTCCGGGCGGACCGGCATGGACCTAGGCTTCTCCTGGAGGTGTACCGGTACGAGCTCCGCGACGTACCGGAGCCCGTCGCGCAGCGCGACGGTGGTGGGGGTCCGCGCGCCGAGCAGCTCGGCGCAGACGGCCTCGGGGCCGGTGTCGTCGGCGATGTCGAGGCAGAACACGTCGGTGTTCTCGTACTCCTGGCCGATCACTTTCGCGAGGCCGAAGAGCGTCGCGTGGACGGCGGCCGTCTCCTGCTCGGTGCCGGTCACCCGCGCCACCGAGGGCGCGACGACGCTGACCCTGGCCGGGGCGACGCCGCGCTCGGAGAGGCTGCGGGCCAGGTGGAACAGGCTGTGGACGCCGTGGGTCAGCCGGGCCTCCAGGACCGCCGGATCCTGTTGGACGCGGCCGTCGGCCGGGGCCGCGACGTGCACGACCTCGTCCGGGAGCTCTGCGCCGAGCGCGTCCAGCAGCCGGCCGAAGCCCTCGGGGGTGGGCGGTACTTCGTACTGATCCGGGGCGAGCGGCTGCCACTGGGCTGCGAGTACCGCCTCGGTGACACTGATGCCGTATGCGCGCAGTGCGGCGCTCAACTTGCCGCTGATACTGCCCTGTTCGCCGATCATCAGGATCCGGGCGAGTGAGGTCTGCTGCCCCTCCGGCGCCGGTGCCGGTACCCACCTGAGGGTGTGGTGACGGGAGTGCGGGCGCAGCTGGGCGACCGTGCGCTTGGCGTCGGTGACGCGCTTGACGGTGAAGCCGCGGATCTCGGCCGCGGTGGCCCCCGACTCGTCGCAGATCAGCACGTCGACCTTGCGGTACTCGGTGTTGTTCGCGTAGCCGGGGTGCGGCTGGACGAAGCTAAGGCCCCGAGCAGGCAGCGGGCTGTGCAGGAGCAGCGAGTCGTAGCCGACCGGGAGGAAGAAATCCCGGTCGCCGAGGGCGAGCCGGCGGTCATCGGCGGTGTCCAGGACGGCGAATCCACTGAAGCCGGTGGCCTGGTCGAGCAGCGTCGGGTGCAGGGGGTAGTCCTGGCACTCGGCCCGGTACTGCTCGGGCAGGTCGAGCACGCCGAGGGCGGCGCGGATGCCGACGTGCACGGTCGGCAGGCTACTGCGCCAGCGGTCGCCGAACTCCATCACCTTGTGCTCGGTCTGCCGCAGGGTGATGTCCACGCTCTCCAGCGAGCAGAGCTCACGCAGACGTTCCAGGTCCTGCTGCGGCGCGGGTGTGGTGAGCGGCTGGACGCCGACCGTGCCCTGGACGTGCACAGTCCAGCGGTCGCCCGCTGGGTCGAGGCTGGCGACGGTGAACTCGGCCTGCATGCCGTCGAGTTCACGAATGGTCGTGTGTGCGGTGCGCGGGATGTTCTCCTGCACCAGCAGCGGGACCAGGAAGGTGACGTCGCGGAGTTCGGTGACCGGTCGGCCGAAGTGCAGCGAGGCGGCGGCGCGGGCGATCTCCAGGTAAGTGGTCCCGGGGACGATCGCCTCTCCGAGCAGCTTGTGCTCGGAGAGCACCCAGTGCCGCTCCAGCGAGAACTCGGTGAGGAAGGCGGACTGGCCCATCGTCCGGAGCAGGACCTGGTCCAGCAGCGGGTGCGGGCCGGGGGTGTTCTGGACCGCGGCCTGCGGGACCTGGGGCTCCAGCCAGTAGCGCTTGTGCTGGAAGGGGTAGCTGGGGAGGGGGATGCGGCGGCGTTGTTGCTGGGCGTAGTAGCTGGCCCAGTCGGGGATGGT
>NZ_JBEXEX010000090.1:0-14475 GCF_040606445.1 Streptomyces sp. NPDC005408
ACAGGCACCTGCACCACCTGCCACCGCCCCCTGCCCACAACATCCACCACCAGCCACAACCCAAGAGCCAGAACAACCTAACGGAGTCCTACTAGACACGGCAGCGTCGGTGGAATACGGACGGACCGTGATGTGCAGCGTGGGGCTATCCGCCTGCCGCCGTAGCTTTTTTCGCAGGGCCCCGCACTGCCCTTTGGGTGCACCGCGGACCAAAAGCTCGGTTTGCGTTGCGACCTCCGTGCGCCTGGCGACGCGCCCGAGCGCGCGAGCCGCCACGTCAAGTCCCTTGAGCTTCGAGTCTTCAGCCCGGCCAAAGACCAAAACCTTCCAATGGTCTCCGGGTGGAGGCTCGCGGTCCTCTATCTCCGCTGCGTCGAATCCTGGGTCGAGGTGCAGTAGTTTGGGGGCCTTCGCGGCGTAGAGGTCCGTGGCGAATCGCCCTTCGAGGCGCGGGCCCACCGCGAGTGAGGCGTGCGCCGTGCGGCCGAGTTGGACCTCGATTCGCCTTAGAAGGTCCGCACGCTCACCTGCGTCGTCCGCCCGCTTTTTGAACCACTCTATCTCGTCGGAAGCCATGTGGATGGCGTGCAGGCGCTTGGCTGCGGGGTAGTGGTCCTCGGCGAGGAGTTGGGCCGCCCTGCCGGTGATGCGCCCGTGGCCGATGATGATGTCCGGGTAGTCCTCGGCCCGCAGCGCGGGTTTGCGGTACAGGGCGTGATCTTCGGACCAGGCAGGGAGCTGCGCCGCCTCAAGGAGAGTCACACCACCTCGGCGTGCCTCATTGCGTGTCTCCAATCCCGCCTGCGGTACGAGGCAGAAGACCTTCGCGCCAGCGTCGGCTAGTGCCAGGCAGAGCCGGCGGTTGAAAGTGGAGAGCCCGCCTTTACCAGACTCCCATTCGGTCGCAACTGCGAGCACACAGGCCCGGGGCTGTGGCTGCTTGCGGTGGGCGGCCCGGCGGATCTTGGACGCGGCCCCACCTCCTGAGCCCTGGAGATAAGGACCGCCCTTCTTCAGCCATGCCTCTGAGCTGGTCGTGATGAGGATGTGGCCAGAGCCATTCCTTGAGGGGAGCCATGGACCAACCGCCTCGGGGGCGTCGGCGTCGGCGTCGGCGAGGATAACGAGCCAGCGGCGCTTCCGAAGGCGGGCAAACATGGCCTCGACGTCGCCCGGGGTACCGATACGGGTACGGGTCAGTGTGGGCGTAAATTTGCGAGCCAACAGTGTGAAGTCGTCGCGAATGTTCTCGACTTCCACCGCATCGACCCACAAGACCAGGTCGTACTGGTTGGCGAAGCGGTAGGCGTACTCCTGGGCGAGCTCCTTATTGCCCACGCCGTCCAGGCCATGCAAAGGCTGGAGAACCCGGGCCCCCTTTTCGACCAACTCCCCACGAATGTCAGTGATGAGGGCGTCGCGTCCGATGACCTTCGGGCGTGCCGCGTTGATGTTCCAAACCCGGGGTAGCTCGTCGGTCGGCAGCCGAGGTGCGCTGATCTTCGACGCCTGATCAGGCAAGGCAGGAGCGGTGCCGAGAGGTGAGGGGGCACCACCATGGTCCTTGTCCGCTGGGGCGGAGGGTGGGGTCGGCTCGCTGCCCGCGTCGCCCTGGCCGCGCTGCAGGACCTTCTCGCCACGGGCCACCGCGCCTGGTGCGAGGGCGTCGCCGACGTCCAGTCCGGCATCCGCCGGGAGGCCGCGAACCTGTCCGACGCCCAGCTCGCCGAGCGATGCTCTGCTGCGGGCGCCCCGTGGGAAGAGGGGATGACACGCCGCGAGGCCGTCTCCGCGCTCGCGTTCGCGACCTGGGATGCCGCGCCGGCCGCCATGGCCTACACGGAGCTGGCAGAGCGCGCCGCGCTCTTCGGTGTCTGCCTTCTTGGCGAGGAACTTCTGTAGCCGGTCTCGCGCTGGGCTGGACACGAACCCACCAGCTTTGGCATTATCGAACCTGTCGCGCTCAACCGGGCGCCAGCACCTTGCCGATCCTTCAAAGGGGTTGTGATGTCTCCCGCCGAGCGGCTCGTGGACACCGCGCAGATCGTGTCCGAGTTCGGCACGAGCAAGCCCCGGATCAGCGAGTGGAGCAACAACCCGGACAGCGGTTTCCCCGCGGTCGCGCACACCGAGGGCCGCAAGCGGTTCTGGCGGTACGACGAAGTCGCGGCGTTCTTCGCGCAGCGCGCACCGAAGAAGCGCACGCTGCCGGCCGCGGTACTCGAGGCCGACCAGGACGAGCTGCTGAGCAAGCGGGAGGTGGCCAAGCTCCTCGGCTACACCCGTACCTCCACCATCGACGCCTACTTCCGCGACAGGCCCGGGTACTTCCCCGAGCCCGACGAGGACATCGACGGCCCGATGTGGCGCCGCGGCACGATTGTCGCCTGGGCTACCAGCCGCCCCGGCAAGGGCCGGCGCAGCTCCGCTCCGGCCGCCGCGCTGCCCCCAGTGCCGGTCGACGGGGACCCCGACGAGATGCTCGGTACGGCCGAGGTCGCAAGTCTGTTCGGCTACGGCAGCGTCGCCTCCTTCTCCAGCGCCCTCTACCAGGGGCGCATCCCCGAGCTCCCCGAGCCGGACACCCTGGAAAGGGAGGAGGGCAGCCGCGGCGGGGCCCGCAAGAAGTGGCGCCGGGTCACCGTCGTCGCCGCCGCCCGCAAGCGCGGTGTGCTGCCGGCCGCCGGCCAGGACGAGAACGAGGACCTTGTCGGCGCCGCCGACGCGGCCCGGATCCTCGGGTACAGCAATGCCGACAGTTTCATCAGCGCGCTCGGGCACGGGCTCCTGCCCGACCTCGAGCAGCCCGACGGGTTCGAGTACCGCCGTGGCAGTGCCGGCCGACCGCGCCAGCAGCGTTGGAGACGCTCCCGCCTCGAGGAGCTGGCCGCCCGCCGGTCCTCAACGCCCTGACTACAGCGCACCGAACCGCGTTTCACGCGGGATACCGTAAGACCGCGGCCTCTGGTTTAAGGGATCGACGAACTCCCGGCGGGCCAGACGCCGCACGATGGCCGGTATGGAGAGGCCAGCCACCTCTCCGCCGCGAAGCCGCACGGCTTCGCGGCACCGGCCATCGCCGTTTCCTGAAGAAGCTGTTTCCGAACCCCAAAACGGCAGGTCACGGCGATCGGCCGAAGCGGCGGGGGAACGCAGTGCCGTTCGCAGACTGTTCCCGTGACGGAACGGCGAACGGAATGGTCGGGGCAGGTGAAACGCCTGGGGCCAAAACCTAGTCCTCCGCGGAGAACCTGGTCCAGGGGGCGACTTGGCGGCCGGGAAGACGGCTCGGAGTCAGTCTGTCCCCAGGGGACCGAGGCACACCGCCGGAGGATCGGAACGGCTTCTGAGAACCCAAGCAAAAGCTGATCGCCGTCTACTGGTAGGCCTGGTTCAGCGCCCAGATCGCCCAGACGATCACGACCAGCGGAATCACGACGGCCACGGTGCCGAGCACGACACCCGCCCGCGCCCGGAAGCGATCGGCTCCCTCCCGGCCCCGCATCCTGCGCAGAGCGACGAAGCCTGAGACGACCGCAGAGATCCCCAAGGGCACGATGGAGTACACGAGAAGAAGGCGGACCCACATCGGGACCGGGACGGGCAGCAAGGGGCAGACCATCATCGCGACGGCGACAGCGCCCAGTACAAGCGACGTCGTGCCCCGCGACTGCTGCCGCGCCGCCACCTGTGTACTCGATCCGGCCATCTGCTCAACGGAGCTCATGGTCGGGATGCTAGGCAGCAGGTACCGCGCTCCGCTTGGGCGCGAGTACCTAGGTCGTCCTGAGTAGCCCGCTGCCACCTGCCGTTTGGGGTTCAGGAACAGCTTCTGAACTTGTCGTTTATGGTCTGCCGTCGAACGAGACTCGAACTTGGTTGGCGTTTCCCCAGTTCAGCGGATGTGTGAGGGGCCGCAGTTCGATCCTGTGCTCAGCGACAACGCAGCACGGAGGGCCGGGATCGTGGGACTGGTCGAGCACAGCGTTCAACAAGACGCGTTCGCGATGATGGCGGAGTTCCGCTCGGAGCTGTACGCATGCCTGGTCTCCAGAAGCGACGCCCTGTTCGAGCTGTGCGACGCACTGCTGTGCACCGACGGGCCGGTCCGCACGCTCGTGGACCTGGCCCTCGCGCCCGAACACCGGAGGGGCCATGGCGCCTTGTACTCCGGGATCAACCAGGGCCGGATCGATGTTGCCCGGCTACGGCGTGCACTGGCCGGCGTTCCACTGCCCCGGGCTGGCGATGGCCGGCTGGTGTTGGCCGTGGACGTCTCCCCGTGGCTGCGGCCGGACGCCGACACCTCGTCGGACCGCTCCTTCCGTCACACCTTCGGCCGGGGCCTGGGCAAGCACCAGATGGTGCCCGGCTGGCCGTACTCGATCATCGCCGCTCTGGAGACCGGCCGGACTTCCTGGACCGCGCTGTTGGACGCCATCCGGTTGGAGCCCGGCGCCGATGTCGCCGCGGTCACCGCCGGACAGGTCCGCGACGTCGTCGGACGCCTGGTGGACGCCGGACAATGGCGAGTGGGCGACCCGCCCATCCTGGTCGTGCTGGACGCGGGCTACGACGCGCCCCGCATCGCCCACCTCCTGGCCGACCTCCCCGTGGAGATCCTGGGGCGGCTCCGCTCCGACCGGGTGATGCGCAAGCCCGTGCCCGTGCCATGGATCTGCCCGCCGCAGGGCGGCCGGCCGCCCAAGCACGGCGGCGAGTTCGTCTTCGGCGACCCGGCCACGTGGGGCAAGGCCTCCGCGGTCACCGTCACCAACACCGAACGGTACGGGGCGGCGACCGCGCAAGGCTGGGACCGGCTCCACCCACGACTGACTCGCCGAGCCGCATGGCTCGACCACGAGGGCCCGCTGCCGATCATCGAAGGCACCGTGATCCGGTTGACGGTCGAGAAGCTGCCCAGCGGCGGGGTGAACAAGCCCGTCTGGCTCTGGTGGTCCGGCACCGGCGCCGGCCCCGAGGACGTGGATCGGTGCTGGCAGTCCTTCCTTCGTCGCTTCGACCTGGAACACACCTTCCGGCTGCTCAAGCAGACCATCGGCTGGACCCGGCCGCGGCTGCGGGACTCAGGGGCGGCCGACCGCTGGACGTGGCTCGTCCTGGCCGCCCACACCCAGCTCCGCCTCGCCCGCCCTCTCGCACGGGACCTCCGCCGGCCGTGGGAGCGCCCGGCGGAACCGAACAGACTCACCCCCGCCCGCGTCCGACGCGGGTTCAGGAACCTACGCGCGAAGACCGGCACGCCAGCCAGTGCACCGAAACCAACCCGACCCGGCCCCGGACGCCCACTCGGCTCGAAGAACCGACAGCCCGCCACCCGCTACGAGGTGGGACTCGTCCTCGCCACGGGCGAGACCTACCGTCGGCCCGCCCACCACAAGAAGGGGACAAAACCCCGACGCAAAACCGATGCTGACCGCGATCACAGCACGGCATAGGCTGCTCGGATAGTCGCAGCTGGATCAACTGGGGGCCTCATGGAGCACAGCTCTGAGCGAGAGAACAGCGAAGGCTCGGCTTCTTCTCGGTACACCCAGGACATGCAGGAAGAACGCCACAATCTGCGCGAAGCACTGCGCTCGGATCTCCCCGCCACCCACATGGGCTTTGGCGTGACCGTCATCGCCCTCGTCGTAGTCGCCAGTTTCTCCGGCCCTCGATGGACCTTGATCATCGCCGGTGCTTTCACGGCCTGGTTCATTCTTGCCCTGACCGTGATTCACATCGGCAGCGGCCGTGGCTGGGACGCCATCCGACGGGCCTACATCGCAACGTTCGGCTGGGGCAACTGGATCTGAACGTCCCTCGCTGCCCGCCCCTCCACCGGGGCCGCACCATAAACGACAGGCTTAGGGCCTGTTGTGAAAGTGCTGGTCCAGCCACGTTGAAGTTCGCGATCAGCACTATGCCTGCCTGCGGGCAACGTGGTGCGCTCGACGTCGCATCGGCGGTGTCCGACCGGCGTGGCGCTCATCGAGAGTATCGTTTTTGCTGGTCATGGCGTGTATAGCGTGTGGTCTTCGGCTCCTCCACCCGAAGAACGGGCACCAGCATGACCACCACTTCCTCTCGCACGCAGTACGGGCCTCCGCGGCACCCCGGGGAGTACTTCCGCGTCGATCCCAACGGGCCCCAGGCACACACCGACCCGGTGGCCGTGGCTGTCCGGCATCTCGTGCCGTTCAGAGGCTGTTTCTGAAGTTCGGAGCTTGCGGTGGGCCGCCTGATACAACGGCAACGCGCGGTGGTGGTCTTCGTCCCATGCCTCTTTCGGGCTAACCGGAGATGCGTCACCTTCTTTCCTGTACGACGATTCACAGGGCCGGTTTTCACACCGCCCATCCCGTTGGCCCAGCATGAAGAGGACACGCTGTGAAGGTTTGCTTGCTGGCCCCGCCGATGATGGATGTGGTCGACGGTGCTCTACGGACGATCTCCATGGATGCCGAGCGAGAGTGTCCTCCCTACGGGGTCTACATGCTGGCCGCGGCCCTTCGCACGGCGGGGCATGAAGTCGTTCTGGTGGATCTCATCGCTCAGCAGAGCGTGGACCTCACGCCGCACGAAGTTGCTCTGAAGGGCTGCGAGCTCGTCGGCGTGGGTGCCACGTCCTTGTCGTGGCCGAGCGCGCGGGTCGTGCTGCGCCAAATCGAGCGCATGCTGCCGGCCGTCCCCGTCGTCCTCGGCGGAATTCACCCGACGATGTTCGACCGGTACGTGCTGGAGACCTCTCCGGCCACCTATGTAGTACGCGGCGAAGGTGAACGTGCGCTTCTCCAGCTGTGCGAATGCGTCGGCGCGGGCAGGTCCGTCGCGGACGTGCCGGGTCTGACTTGGCGGGCGCCGGACGGGAACATCGTGCGCAACCCAGCCTCGGCGAAGATCGACAATGAGGAGCTGGGTTCCTTTCCCCTGCCGGACTATTCGGCCCTGGCTCCGGGTGTGTACAAGGGGCTCGCGATCGAGTCGTCCCGGGGTTGTGCGTTCGACTGCTCGTTCTGCTCGACGTCGTACCGCCGGTCGTGGCGACCGATTCCGGCGGAGGAGTTCGTCGACCGACTGGTGACCGTCATGCCGCACCTGCCGCTGACCAGGTACGGCAGCACGCACATCATCGATGATGAGTTCTCGATGAATCCACGCCGGGCGGTACGCATCACCGAGCTGCTGCACGATCGCGGCATCGAGCCCTGGCTGGTCTACGACTCGCGGGCGAACGACCTCCTTTTCCCGGGGTACGTCGAAGGCATGGCGGACCTGACGTGCCAGTTCCTCGTGGGTGCCGAATGCGGCTACGACGAGGGACTCAAGAGGATCGGCAAGGGAACGACTACGGAGAAGCTGCGTCTGGCAGCGGCCAAACTCGCCAGGTTCGGCATCAGCGAGCGGGCCGACTTCTCGTTCATGCTCGGCCTGCCCTGGGAGTCGATGGACGAGATCCGTACGACGATTCGTTTCGCGGCGGGGCTGCACGCTGAGTTCGGCGTCCGGATCCTTCTCCAGTGGTACCTGCAAATTCCCGGTTCCCGGCTGTGGGAGGCAGACCGATCGGCCGGCCTGGTCAGCGAGGCGATGTACGACGACTTCGGCTTCTTCCGCGACCTATACCTGTTCCGGACTGGAGTGCGCATCACGCCGGGCGAGTTCTACGAGGTCGCAAACATGGTCGAGGGCCTCCAGCGCGCGACACGGATCCGCTACCCCGACCGGCGCATGGTCGAGTTCGCCTTTCCATCCGCCATCGCCACTTATTTCCCTCCGAGTGTCATGAATACCCATGATTCCGGCCTCGTGCGACTGCGCGAGGTGAGCCGGCCAGGCAAGCCATTCACCGATTCCGAGCCGACGCCGGTCGGCCTCGGTGTGCCTGTCGGTGTGCCCCGGCGGCATTTCGTTGGATACCAGTAGTCGAGGAGGAGCATCGTGACCAGCGAACAGCAACAGAAGAAGGTCGAATCGACCGGGTATGTGCGGCTCATCGAGCGCTCCATCAACGAGGGGCAGTTCCGGGAGCTGCTCGCATCCGATCCTGATGCAGCGCTGAAGGACATCGGCCTGTGGGTGAATGACCCGGGTGAGCGGGCGGTGATGGCCGAACGTTTGGCCGAGAGCATCAAAAGCCCGCCAGCCGCAGGCGAAGAAGTCGCTTGTACCGCCTGCTTGGTGATCGTCGGTGTGGCCATCGGTACCAACCTCTCCGAGAGCGAGATGGCCGACCGGGAGGTCTACCGCCGGGAGATTCGGGCCCGGGTCGCCAGGGTCATCGAGGGCCAATTCGAAGACTGAGCCGCTGCCGGATGCCGCGGGCCCCGGGCGCCTTCGTTTCATCAGCATGCGTCACGCTGTGGCCCGGAACGAGGCGGCGGAGCGGGGCTTTGGCTGTCGAGCACGTTTGCGTGTGAGGCGCCTGGTCATGAGGGTGATGGCTGCCCAGGTGATCAAAGTTTCGGAGTGCTGGACGAGGCGTTCGTAGTCGCGTGCGTGGCGGCGGGCGTGCATCATCCAGGCCCATGTTCGTTCGACGACCCACCTAACAGTTACGTGGAATCTGACCGCAGCGGAGATCATCTCTCTGCGGTACGACCACGGACTGAGGAGATGTGTTGGGCACGGTGGTGCTGGAGGAGAAGTGGCCGGTGCTCGGCCGGCACGAGCGGGCGGCCGGGTGGTTGCAATGAGCCAGATCTGGGCCGCTGGGGTGCAGGTCAATAGCTGGCGGGCAGCTGCTTGGCCACATCCTCTGCGATCGTCTGCCCTGAGTAGTCCGCCGACATCACCGTCGACGAACCCACCGCATATTCGAGCACAATCACGGAAGGCGCCGCGGGTTCCCGGTGAAGCCCCTTCAGTCTCACTGAACCCACGGCGGACCACCCCTACTACCGTCAGCGCAAGCGCCTCCTCGACAACCACGCCGACCGGCTCGCCGACGCCATCGACAACAACTGATCCCACGCGACGACGCATGTCAGATGCCACCGACAGAGGAACCGGCAGAGCTCAACTCGCAGCCGCCCGCCGAAAAGAGGAGGCAGGAGCCAAGCGCCCCTGCCAGGATGGCTCCGCTTCATCATGACCAGAAGGGACCGAAGATCACCGTGGGCCGTGCTATCACCTTGATTCGCTCCGACTCCCTGTCCGACGTTGCCGAGTATGCCTACGCGGCCGCGGCGCCCGCTAAAGCTCGGCTCATCTTCCTTGCCGGGGCGTGTCCGCTCAATGAGGACGGCTCCACAGCAGCGATTGGGGACTATACGGGCCAAGCAGCGAAAGCCATCGAGAACATGCAGGTTGCCCTCGCCGCCGCCGGTGCGTCGCTGCAGGATGTCATCAGCACACGGGTTCTCGTTGCATCCACCCGGAGGGAAGACCTGGTGACCGCCTGGGAAGTGGTCCGCGACTCCTTTGGCGACCACGATGTCCCCAGCACCTTGATGGGCGTTACCGTGCTCGGCTACAACGACCAGCTCGTTGAGATCGAAGCCATCGCCGCTGTCCTTGATTCGTAGTCACTCGGCCGACCCGAAACGATCGGCCACGCCGCACCGGTCACACGCCCAGCACGCCAGCTCAACTGCTCAATCTCACCTGCTCACTGCCCGGTATCCAGCCGGTGACAACAAGCCTGCCTTTGTGACAACTACCGCGCTTCGGCTCAACCGGCAGGCACCCAAGTCATTCTGAAACCCTCAGTTAGAGGTCGTTTTCATCTTGAGTGCGGTTCTCTGGGGCGGTTTGTTCTGCCCGTCGATGTGCTGCTGGTGAGGCTGTGGTGGCGGCTCTGCGCGGTGAGGCTGGCGGTGTGACGGATGGGGCGGAGGTCTGCTTGCGCCTGTCTCATTCCAGGACGCCCGAGTCTGTCCCGTGCTTCGACGCGGCAGGTTGCACGCCTGGGCGCGCGCCCCCGGACGGCGGTATGCCCAGGGCATGACGGAACGTCGTGCGTATCCAAGTGATCTGTCCGATGCGCGCTGGGAGTTGATCGAGCCGGTGCTGTCCGCCTGGCGCTTCGAACGCCGCGGTCGGGCTCTGGACTTCGGCCGGCCTCCAACGCATGACCTGCGCGAGATCATGAACGCGATCCTGTACGTGGACCGCACCGGCTGCCAGTGGGCTTATCTCCCGCATGACTTCCCGCCGCATCAGAGCGTCTACGGCTACTTCGCCAGGTGGCAAAAGGACGGTGTCTTCCCCCAGCTCAACGGTCTGCTGAGAGAGTTGGTGCGCCAGCAAGAAGGGAAGAGCCCCGAGCCCTCGGCCTGCGTGATCGACGCGCAGAGCGTCAAGACCTCCACCTCCGTCCCCGCCAAGAGCCAGGGCATCGACGCGGGCAAGAAGATCGTGGGCCGCAAACGCAGCATCATCACCGACACCCTCGGGCTGCTGCTGGCGGTGCTGGTCACCGCAGCCAGCGTCCAGGACTCCACCGCCGGGCAAACCCTCCTGGACCAGGCCGCCGCTGACCATCCTGGCATGCGCAAGGTCTGGGTCGACGGCGGCTACCGCAAGCACTTCGTCGAATACGCCGCCACCCTCGGCATCGACCTCGAAGTCGTCCAACGCGTGCCCGGCGCCAGAGGGTTTACCCCCATCCCGAAACGCTGGGCAGTCGAGCGGACCTACGGCTGGCTCATGCCTCACCGCCGCCTGGCCCGCGACTACGAAACCCACCCACACCGCTCCGAAGCCATGATCCACCTAGCCATGACCGACCTCATGACCCGCCGCCTCACCGGCGAGAACACCATCTCCTGGCGCGACCCGACACCAGCCCATGAAAGCCGTATTCAGGGATGAAACAACAGGATGAAACGACCTCTAAGGCGCCCGGACGCTACCTGGACGGCTCCGCGTTTGATTCGCCCGGGGTGGGAGATGCCCGTGATGACCTGGAGTGGACGATGCTGTACCTTCCGCCCGGAGCCAAACGGGACTTGGGCCGATTGATCACGCGGATCGATGAGGAATTCGAGCACCGCACCTTGCCGGATCCCAACTACAACGAGTGGGCGACGACGCGCTGGTGGTGGACCAGAATGCGTGATCGCTGACGGTCCCCGAGGTCGCCGCCCCTCCTTGCAATCGAACGAAGCTGTCACCCTCCGCGACCGCTCCCCAAGATCTGTGCCAGAACCCGAATCTCGCGTACACAACCACCCAACCCGCTGACTCAGCGCCAGCCTGACCAGAAGGAGGTTCGGCGAAGGTGACATGGACCGATACGGATCCATGTCACTAAAGACTTCGGGCCATTGACACCATGATCAACCATACGGAGCGCTGTGCTGTTCCTTCTCCCGCTCGCCGATCGCTGGAGTTGCCCGTGCCGGCCCTCTCCGCCCCGCCCACCGCCACGGGCCTGCTACCCGCCGCGGCCCGCCGTCGTGTGGAACAGGCCGTGGTGGACGGCGCGGTGAGCACACGCCGGCCGCCTCACTGGTGACCCGCCCGCTGCGCCGGATGCGTCACGGTCGTAGAGGCGCGCCGAGCGGTCCCGACGCGACCGGCTGATCACCCTTACGCTCGCCCCCAGGCGGGGAGCCGCGCTGTGACCCGCTGCGGTGCCGGGCCAGCGTGCCGTGCTGACCGCAGCGGATCCAGCAGACCAAAGGGGAAGACAGGGGCGATGGGGGCTTCGTACTACTGCGCCGACAGCGACAACGGCGACCCCAGCGACGACCCCTCGGAGGACGCTCTGTTCATGCTGATCAGCGACCTCAACGACTCTGAGAACACCTTCGTCGTCTCCCAGCCCGACGAGGACGACCCGCTCTGGTTCGCCTCGGCGCAGGTGCCGGTGCCGGTGTTGACCATGATCACGCCAAGGTGTTGGGGTCTTCGCCGCAGCTGGCCTCCGGGGCCGTGTCTGCGAAGTTCGGCCTCGGCTTGATCCGCGGCCGATCGCCCGCGGCGGCAAGACCGCGCCAATCGCGCACTATCTCGACATAAACGTCCACCGACAGCACGGCGACGTCCTCGACCGACGGAAACAACAACTCCTGCACCCGGAGCACGATCTCTTCCACGGCCCCGAACTGTCGGCCCAACCGCCCTGGCCACCAATCGCTTTCGGGCAACCTCCCGTGACGCCCAATGGCCCTCAGCCGTCACTCAGCGTGCACGCATCGCTGAGTAGGTCCGGAGCGCGGTGCCGGGATTGCTCCCGGTCCGTTTCTCCGGACCTCTCGCCGAACCCGCCGTGCGTCTCTCAACGCAACGGGCTCTCCACGGTTTCTGCCGTCAGACGGGGTTCGCAGGCTGCCATGGGTTAGGGATCGTGCTGGCCCGGTATCGGTAACGGCTGACCGTGACCGATGCGATCCGGAACAGCTCGACCCCGTCAGCCGCTATCGGAAGCCACCGCCCCGTGGGGGCGGTGAACTTGCGGCGGACGTCGCCCCAACTCCATCGGTGACGTGCCCGCAACATGCGGATAAGACGCCACCACACGAAGGCGTCGAGCCTGTCGAAGACATGCTTGGCGACCGCGTGCTTGAAGTAGTTGGCCCAACCGCGCATGATCTGAGTGAGTCTGATCAGCACGGTGGCGAGTTCCTGCTGCGATGTCCTGCCTGTCAGGGCACGGATCTTCGCCTTCAGCGACCGGATGGGCCGGTCGGCGATGAAGGTGTAGACGTGCCATTTGTTCGTGCCTCCTTTGCGTTTCCACTGGATGCGGAAGCCCAGGAAGTCGAATCCGTCGCTCATGTGCACGATCCGCGTCTTGGCCTGCGACAGCCGCAGACCGAGCGGCTCAAGCACACCGGCGATTTCCTCGCGCAGTGCCGCGGTGTCGGCCTCGGTGCCGTGCACCAGGACGACGAAATCGTCCGCGTAGCGGACGACACGCCACGTGGGTTGACCCTTGCGGCGCCGGTAGGCGCGTTTGCCTTCGGTGGACATCCTTCCGCCCGACTCCCATGACCCATGCAGGTGCTCATCGAGCACCGACAGGGCGATGTTCGCCAGCAGCGGGGACAAGATGCCGCCTTGCGGGGTGCCGGTCAGCGTCTCCTTGCTCTCGCCGAGTTCCGTGAGAACTCCAGCCTTGAGGAAGGCCTTGACCAGCAACAGGACACGTTTGTCCTTCACCCGGTGACGCACTCGGTCCATAAGGGCCGTGTGGTCGATCGAGTCGAAGCACGCCTCGATGTCCGCATCCAGCACCCAGCGATATCCCCGGGTACCGAAGTAGTGAATCTCGGCGATCGCGTCCTGGGCCCGCCGTCGGGGCCGGAACCCATAGGAGACCGGCTTGAAGTCGGCCTCGAAGATCGGTTCCAGCACCAGCTTCAGCGCCGCCTGAACGACCCGGTCCGCGATCGTCGGAATCCCGAGCTTGCGGACCTTCCCCGAGCCTCCCGGCTTGGGGATCATGCGTTCCCGCACCGGCAAAGGACGGAACGAGCCGTCCTTGAGGGCGGCTTGCAGGTCGTTCAGGAACCCGGGAACACCAATCGACTTCTCGACATCGATGGCAGTCAGGCCGTCGACGCCGGGAGTCCGAGCTCCCTGGTTGCCCGCGACCCGGTCGAACGCCACCAACAGCGTCGCCGGGTCGTGCACGAAGTTGAACAGGTCATCGAACCGGCGGCCGGGATCGGCCACCGTCCAACGGTGAAGCTTGGTCTGCATCTCCAGTACCCCGGCCCGAGGGCCCGGAGCTCCGCCATTCGGCGGGGCGTCTTCCGGCATTGCAGCATCCTTCCCTCCTCGATACCGCTGCCGCCCTTCCCCAAGTGGCCGGCTCTCCCGGCCTCGGAGTACTACGGCGGCTCCGCCCCGTCCCGGACCGATCGGCGGTCGATGCGCCCAGCCCCGGCAGGCTGCTGGCCGCAGACGACAGGGCGAGATTCGGGACGGTTCCCGTGTTCACTGTGGTTCGCTCGATGAAGGAGGAGCCCGATTGTGTCCCTGCGGCATCGCCACGAGTACGCCGCAGGCTTTCCTCGTGGCCTCCCGGCCAGCTTTTGTAGACCGACCCAGGAGCTGTCAGACCACCCGAAAGGATGACCTGCATACGCACCGCTTCCGGCCCAGATCCGCCAGGTTCGAGCCGGTGTCCCTTTAAGAGACGTAAAACGCCGGTTCCTCGCGTACTCCTCTCCATCACGCTTGCCGGACCCGCCCCATCTGGCAGTTCTGGGTACGTCCCGGCTTTGTCAGGGCCGCTCTCGCCCTCCCCGACATCACCCGGATCAGGCTGCCCTCAGCTTCAACCCTGCTGCTGCGACAGCGGGTTGGTGCAGGCCTTCCACCTCCACTCGAACCAACAGCGCCTCACGGCGCAAACGAAATGTGGGCCACAGCCTTGAATTTCCCCACCCGGTGCTCGGGGGATGGACAGACATGCCCACCCAGGGCCCCATGCCTACACGCGCTCGACCATGACCACCTCGAACTCCTCAAGGCTGCGCATGGTCACCCCCGTTTTCGCGACCGCTTCGCCACGGA
>NZ_JBEXEX010000091.1:0-14051 GCF_040606445.1 Streptomyces sp. NPDC005408
TTCGTACGACCCCGGGGAGCTCTCCGGGACCGGGCCGGCGGTCAAGACCGCGTGGGCGAGGCTCAATGCCGGGAGGTTCGGCCGGTCAGGCCTTTCCGCCGATCGGGCGGCGGCGCCGGACGATGAAGAGCGAGCCGCCGACGGCCGCCGCGGCGACGAGTCCGCCGCCGATCGCCATCTCGGTGCTGCTCGGGCCGATCGAGCCGCCGAGACCGCCCATGGCGCCACGGCCGGCCAGCACGGTGAACTGCGCGGTCGCCACGTTCCGGCTGTCATTGCACCGGACCGCCAGGTTGTACTGCCCCGGCGACGCGTTGTCGTTGATCCGTGCGGTGGCGGTCGAGACGCCATTACGGGGCTGGGGGAGATTCGTCTGGGGGAAGGCGTTGGACGTGACCGTGCCGCCGCGATTGCAACCCCGGACCGTGATCGTCAGGGTGGCGCCTTGGAATACTTGCTGCGGGCTGACGGAGAGGACCTGGACCCCGCCGTTGCCACCCCGACCGTCATCCCCCTGACCATTGCCACCCCGGCCGTTGTCGCCCTGACCATTGCCACCCTGGCCGTTGTCGCCCTGACCATTGCCACCCCGGCCGTTGCCACCCCGGCCGTTGTCGCCCCGGCCGTTGTCGCCCCGGCCGTTGTCCCCCTGACCGTTGACCCCCTGACCGGTTGACCCTTGACCGACGTCGCCGCCCGCGGCGGCCAGCGGGGCAGAGAGCCCGAAGGCCGCGATGGCGGCCGCGGTCACTGCGAGAGCGCGTGATGCACGCATCGTAGAACCTCCTGTGGAAGACGCCCCAAAGCGGCGCTCCGGGAGATTCGACGAGTACGTCTTCCTATGACGAACCCTCACTGGGCCGGACAACCCCCGCATTTCGGAGCTGGTCCACTCCGGTGAGCGACACGCCGACGACACGCCGAGAGATCTGACGGAGTCCCAGGTCACGGACCGTCAGAACTTTTATCTGCCGAATACTCGGATGGGTCATCGCCCGCCGGCCCGCCACCCGTTCGCCCTTCCCTCCTCGCCGGTCCCCCGGCGCTCACTTAGCGTGCCTACAACGCCTACGAAAAGGGAGAATCATGGGCGAGTTCTACAGCGGCTCGGAGTCGAGGAAACGCTCGCCCTGGGGCGTACTGGCCCTTGTCATGCTCACAGGTATGGCGATGATGAGGAACGGCGTCGATGTCGGCCTCGGCCCGCCCCAGCCCGCGGCCGCCGCCTCGCTGAGCCGCCCCGGCGAGACCTTCGCCCCCCTCGTCGCCGCCCAGACGCTGCCGTACGCCCCCGCCGAACGCGTGCGGATCCCCGCGATCAACGTCGACGCACCGATCATGAACGTGGGCCTGGACCCCGACGGCTGGATCCAGGCCCCGCCGCCCCAGGACCCCAATATGGCGGGCTGGTACCAGAACGGCATCGCCCCCGGCCAGCGCGGCACCGCGGTCGTCGTCGGCCACGTCGACAATCTGTCGGGGCCTGCGGTCTTCTACGGCCTCGGCTCCATCGCGAGGGGCCAGCACATCGAGGTCGGCCGCTACGACGGCAAGACAGCCGTCTTCGAGGTGTACGGAGTCGAGGTGTTCTCCAAGGCGAACTTCCCCGGTGCCCATGTGTACGGCGACACGGGCTACGCCGAACTGCGAGTGATCACCTGCGGCGGCGGCTACTCGAAGAGGAGCGGCTACGACGGCAACGTCGTCGTCTTCGCCCGTATGGTCAAGGTCCGCTGATCCCGGCCCGATGAACACCGGGCGGGCCGCCGCGGGCCTCGGCCGGGCGGGCGCCTCAGCGGCGCGGAACGGTGATGTGGTATCCGGCGTCCAGCAGCCCGGGCAGATAGCTTCGCAGCGCGGCGACGCTCTGCGAGCGGTCGCCGCCCGCGTCGTGCGAGAGGACCACTACGCCCGGCTCCGCGCCGTCGAGCACCCGGCGGACGATGGTCCTGGTGCCGGGCTCGGTCCAGTCGAGGGTGTCGACGGTCCAGGCCAGTGGTTCCATGCCGAGCTCGGCACCGATCTCGAAGGAGACCCTGTTCCACGCGCCGTACGGCGCGCGGTACCACAGCGGCGCGGCACCCAGGGTCTGCTCGATCACCTCGCTGGTACGGCTCAGTTCGCCCCGGATCTTCGAGGGCGGGAGCTTCGGGATCAGCGGGTGCGACCAGGTGTGGTTGCCCACGACATGTCCGTCCTCGGCCATCTGACGCAGCAGATCACGGTTGTCGGTGGCCATCTCGCCGCAGACGAAGAACATCGCGTTCACGTGGTACTCGCGCAGGGTGCTCAGAATGCCGGGCGTGTAACGGGGATCCGGCCCGTCGTCGAAGGTGAGCACGATGCTGCGGCCCGCCTCCTGGAACCGCTCGAAGGGCCTGCTGCGCACCGGCGGCAGCGCCCGGCGGAATCTCGGCGGGGCGTCTGCCGTCATCGGCTGCAGCCTGTACGCCGATTCCTTCACCGGCGGGCCCGCGGCAGCCGGGGCGCCCGTTGCCGGACGAGGTGCGGCCGCCCCGCCGGGGCTCGGGTCCTGCTCGGTGAAGAGTGCCCCGGCGGTTGCGGCCGCGCCGAGACAGGCCACGATACGGAGCACCGATCGGCGGCCCAGGAGCATCTGGTCCATTTTCATGACCAACTGCTCGCACGGCTTCGGCTCCCGGCACCTCACCAACACCGATTAGGGGGACGAAAGCACCCGATGGGAGCAGCCGGACGGCAGGGACGCGCGGGTTCAGCCGCGGCGGACGAGCGGGAAGGGCAAAGTCTCGCGGATGGTCAGCCCGGTGAGGAACATGACGAGCCGGTCGACCCCGATGCCCAGACCGCCGGTCGGCGGCATCGCGTACTCCAGCGCGTCCAGGAAGTCCTCGTCGATCTCCATCGCCTCCGGGTCGCCGCCCGCGGCGAGCAGGGACTGGGCGGTGAGCCTGCGCCGCTGCTCCACCGGATCGGTCAACTCCGAGTAGGCGGTGCCCAGTTCGGTCCCGAAGGCGACCAGGTCCCAGCGTTCGGCCAGGCGCGGGTCCTGGCGGTGCTGGCGGGTGAGCGGGGAGACGTCGGTCGGGAAGTCCTTGTAGAAGGTCGGTAGCTTGGTCCGCTCCTCGACGAGCCGCTCGTACATTTCGAGGACCACATCCCCACGGGTGTCGTCGGGGGTGTGCGGCACGCCCACCCGGTCGCACAGTCGTCGCAGCACGGCCTCCTCGGTGTCGGCGTCGACCTCCTCGCCGAGTGCCTCGGACACGGCTCCGTACAGCGTCTTGACCGGCCAGGGGCCCGAGATGTCGTGCTCGACGAGCTTGCCGTCCGGGCCGGCCTTGTGCGCGATCGGGGTGCCGAAGGCGGCGGTTGCCGCGCCCTGGATCAGCTCGCGGGTCAGATCGAGCATCACGTCGTAGTCGGCGAAGGCCTGATAGGCCTCCAGCATCGTGAACTCGGGGTTGTGCTTGTACGAGACGCCCTCGTTGCGGAAGGTGCGGCCCATCTCGAAGACCTTTTCCAGACCGCCCACACACAGCCGCTTCAGATACAGCTCGGGGGCAATCCGCAGATAGAGGTCGAGATCGTAGGCGTTGATATGGGTCGTGAAGGGCCGGGCGTTGGCGCCGCCGTGGATCTGCTGGAGCATCGGCGTCTCGACCTCCAGATAGCCGCGCTCCAGCAGGCCCTGGCGCAGCGCCTGGACGGCGGTGGAGCGATGGCGTACGACATCGCGGGCGCCGGGGCTGGCGACGAGGTCGAGATAGCGGCGCCGGATCCGGGCCTCGGGGTCGGCCAGGCCGCGTCGCTTGTCGGGCAGCGGGCGCAGGCACTTGCCGGTCAGCTGCCAGTGGGTGACGAAGACCGACAGTTCGCCCTTGTCGCTGGCGCCGATCTCGCCGGTGACGACGACGTGGTCGCCGAAGTCGACATCGGAGGTGAAGCCCTTCAGTACGTCCGCGCCGCAGCTGTCACGGGTGAGGGCGAGCTGGAGGTCTCCCGACCAGTCGCGCAGCACGGCGAAGACGACGCCGCCGAGGTCGCGTACGACCATCACGCGCCCAGCGACCGTTGCCTCGCGGCCGGTGCGGGTACCGGCCGCGGGTGCGGGGTTGGCGGCCCGGATCTCGGCGAGCGTGTCCGTACGCTGCGCGATACCGACGGGATACGGGTCGGTGCCGTCCGCCCGCAGCCGCTCCAGCTTGCGGTGGCGGATCCGTACCTGCTCGGGCAGCCGCTGCTCCCCCACCGCCGCGGGCGAGTCCGGGCCCAGCAGACCGAGGGAGTCGATGGACGGCAGCCCGGCGGTGGTGACGGGGCTGACGACGCCCCTGTTCCGCGCTTTCCCCTTGCCCCAGAGCTTGCGCAGGCTCGGTACGGAGACGAAGCCCTCGGCGATCCCGGAGGCGAGGCCGACCCGGGCGAGGGAGCCTGCGTCGCCGTAGCAGAGGAAACGGGGATACCACTCGGGCTGGTACTTGACGTTGGAGCGGTAGAGGGCCTCCAGCTGCCACCACTTGGAGAAGAAGAGGAGCAGCTTGCGCCACATTCGCAGGACGGGGCCCGCGCCGATGCGGGCGCCTTCCTCGAAGGCCGAACGGAAGACGGCGAAGTTGAGGGAGATCCGGCGGACTCCGAGCCGGGGTGCCTGGGCGCAGAGTTCGGCGACCATGAACTCCATGACCCCGTTGGGGGCGGTGCGGTCACGTCGCATCAGGTCCAGCGAGACGCCGTCCCTGCCCCAGGGCACGAAGGAGAGCAGGGCGATCAGATTTACGTCGCCGTCGAAGGCCTCGACGAGCAGGCAGTCGCCGTCGGCCGGGTCCCCCAGACGGTCGAGTGCCATGGAGAAGCCGCGTTCCGTCTCGGTGTCCCGCCAGGCGTCGGCCTTGTCGACGATGCGCTGCATCTCCTCGTCGGTCAGGGCCGAGTGGCGGCGGATCCGCGTGGTCGCTCCGGTGCGCTTCACACGGTTCACGGCCTGCCGGATGACCCGCGTGTCGCGGCCGTCCAGGTCGAAGCGGGCGACGTGCAGGATCGCCTCGTCGCCGAGCTGGATCGCGCCGAGCCCGGAGCGCGCGAAGGCCCTGGCCCCCTCCTCCGACGCTCCCATCACGGCAGGCGCCCAGGCATAGCGCTTGGCGAGGTCCAGCCAGGCCTGGATGGCGGGGGCCCAGGCCGCCCGGTCGCCGACCGGATCGCCGCTGGCCAGAGCGACGCCGGCTTCGACGCGGTAGGTCACTGCGGCCTTGCCGTTGGGTGAGAAGACGACGGCTTTGTCGCGGCGGGTGGCGAAGTAGCCGAGTGAGTCATGGGAGCCGTAAGCACCGAGCAGGGCACGGATCCGGGGCTCCTCGTCGCCGTGCAGGGCGGCTTCCATGCGCTGCGAACGAAAGAGCGTAGCGGCGGCGCCGAGCAGGGCGATCGCGCCGAAGAGACCCAGCAGGAAGAAGAGGAAGCGGGCCGGGCGGCCGTCGAACTGATCGCCGGAGGCCAGTCCGCCGAGCACGCGGTTGGCGGCCCACAGCAGGCGCTGATTCTGCGGCAGCCCGCCGGGGAACAGCTCGACCAGGGCCCAGCCGACGAGCACACCCGCGGCGAGCCCGAGGACCAGGACGAGAAGCGCGTGACCCAGTGACCCCCGCCGGGACTTGGCGTAGAACTCCCCGCGCGCCGCGACGAGCACCGCGACGGCGGCGGTGCACAGCACCAGATTGGGGATCCACGTCCACTCGTGGTCGAAGGCCAGGACCAGTACGTCCGCGACCATCAGCAGGGCCAGATAGCTGACGACCAGCCACCACGCGGCCTTCTTGCGGGCGCCGATGGCAGCGGCGAGCAGCAGCAGAAAGGCCGCGTAGGCGAGGTTCGCACTGACGGGGACGGTGACACGGTCCAGGAAGACGGCGACGGGGCGCAGCAGCCGCCGCAGCGGAGGGATGAGCGAGAGGATCACGCAGAACACACCGAGTGCGGCGAAGAACATCGCAAACGCACCGGGCACCCTGCTGAGCAAGCCGCCACGGGCGGAAGCGCGCTCCTCCACGGTGACACTCATGATCTGCACTCTAAGGAGACCGCTCGCGGGCCGCCTGTCGGGAGGGACTAGCCTCGATGTGTGACAGAGCAGCGGCCTCAGCAGCAGCCCCAGCGGTTCGAGCGCGGCACCGACGGCCCGAAGGTGATCGTCGTCGGGCTGGACGGATCCGATTCCTCGCTGCGGGCAGCGGCGTACGCCGGCGGTCTCGCCCGGCGGCAGAATGCCCTGCTCGCCATCGTGTACGTCCAGCCAGTGATGCCTACCGGTTCGGCGTTCGGCGTCCCGGTCGGGGACGCGACCGGGGACATCGCCGAGGAGCTGGCGGCCGAGATCCGCGCCGCCGCCGAACGGGTCAAGGGGATCTGGGACGTCCGCTGGGAGTTCCACACGGTCCGCGGTGACCCGTACAGCGGTCTGGTCACCGCGGCCGACGACCTCAAGGCGGACGCCGTGGTGGTGGGGGCTTCGGAGTCGGCGGGACACCGGATCATCGGCTCGGTCGCGGTCCGGCTGGTGAAGGCGGGGCGCTGGCCGGTGACGGTGGTTCCGTAGCGCGCCCGCCCGTAGCCCGCTCACCGTTCGGCCGCGCTAGCGCCCCATCGTGAGGCCGTCCTTCGCGGCCCCGCGACTGAGGACCGCCTTGCTGATCTCCGACAGGACCTCGCGGTACTCGCCCCGGTCTGCGCCGCGATGCAGCTCCTGCGGCAGATCGACGACACGCCCCGACTCGGCGTCCATCCACTGCGGGATGAACTCCGCCTTCCCGACCACCCAGCGCCGGCCCGGCTCCGCGGGCGGCACGAAGGTGAAGCGGCCGGTGGACCCCTGGTCACCGCCCATGCCGTAGACGATCCAGGTGCCGTTGACCTTCTCGTACGCCTGCGGGACACGGGCGTGGGTGCCAAGGATGAGGTCGATGTCGGGGCGGCCCGCGGTGGTGGACGCGGTGAGCTGCCCACCCAGGCGCAGCTGCTGCTCGTCGGGCTCGGTCTGCCACTGCGTACCCCAGTGCAGGCTGACGACGACGACGTCCGCACCTGCCCTGCGGGCGGCGCGGGCATCGGCGACGATCTTCTTCTCGTCGATGAGACTGACCGTCCAGGGCGGCTCGCCGGGGCGGTGGAGGTCGTTGGTGTCGTCGGTGTATGCCAGTTGGGCGACCTTCGCGCCCCCGGCCTTCAGCCAGGCGGGGCTGCGGGCCTCGGCGGCCGTGCGGGCCGCTCCCGCGTGTCTGACGCCCGCGGTGTCGAGGGCGTCGAGGGTGCGGTTGGAGGCGGTGGAGCAGGAGTCGTATCCCGTGGCGCCCAGCGCCTTCGCGATCTGCGGAAGGGATGTGAGGGCGGGACAGTGGCAGATCGCCAGATCGGCCTGCGAGATGACCGGCTTGACGCCTGCGAGCAGGGGCCGGAAGTCGTAGCCCGCGCCGGCCTCGCCGCCCACGTCCGCCGTGGCCCGGCGGACGACCGAGTTGTGCGTCAGTACGTCGCCGCTCGCGACGAGGGTGAAGCCGCGGGCCGCGCTCGGACCACCGGCGGCGGAGGGCACGGGGTGCCCGGTCTGCGGGCGCTGCCGGGTGTGAGCAGGGTCCGGCTGTCCGGCGCAGCCTGCCGTGGCTGTGAGGAGTACGACGGTTGCGGCGACCGTTCCCTGACGCGTGCGCTGAGTCATCGGTCAGGATTCACAGCCTGGACCCGGTCGAGTCAAGCGACCCAGCCGACATTCACTGAGACGGAGGTGGTTGTTCCCATTGCCTCCGGCCGACCGCTCACCGCACCATTCGCCGCTCCGTGCGACCGCTCGCCGACGACAGGTGTACGTCATCTGTCCCTCGGCGCCCCGATGCGTTCGTATACGCCACGTGGCAGCGACCTCTGCGCGAAAGGGTGTTGGCAATGGTGACGGCGACCGCGACCGCTTCCGCGACGACCGACGAGCGGGCCCTGGCGGAGCTGCAGCGTGAGCACGGGCCCGCACTGCTCAGCTTTCTGCTCGGTCTGACCTACGGGGACCAGCAACGCGCCGAGGACCTGCTGCAGGAGACGCTCGTACGGGCCTGGCAGCACCCCGAGGCCTTCGACGGTCCCTATGAGTCGATGCGGCCCTGGCTCTTCACGGTCGGCCGGCGCCTCGCGATCGACGCCCGCCGCTCCCGGATGGCCAGGCCGACCGAGATCGGCGACGGGGTCCTGGCCACCACGCCGGATCCCGCGGACGTGACCGAGACGGCCGTCGCCCAGCTGGATGTGCGGGCCGCGGTCGAGTTGCTGAGCCCCGAGCACCGTGCAGTGCTGGTGCAGATCTACTTCCATGGGATGAGCGTGAACGAGGCAGCCGAAGAGCTCGGCATACCTGCAGGAACGGTCAAGTCGCGTTCGTACTACGCGCTGCGTGCACTGGCCCGCTGTCTGCCGGGGTACGCGCGACGGCGGTGACGCGGGGCCGGGGTCGTCCGGCCGGCCGCTTTGTCCTCAATCGCCGGGCGGGCTTGATTTCAAGCCGTCCGGCGATTGCGCGCGAGGCATGCAGGGCAAGGCGCTCGCCCCACAGGCCGCGGTTGCCGCTCGTCGTGTCAGTTCGACCGTTCGTCGCTGTCCCCGTCGGCGGATTCGGCCGCTGAGCGCCGAGCAGGTCCGTATACGCCAGGTGGCGGATAACTCCGCAGCCGTACCCCGCCAACCTTCTGAGAGTCGGTGCAGCTGGCCGACGCGGCCGACATCCCACCTCAGAAGGAGAGTTACGGTGAACACCACCCTGGACCAGCAGACCGGCGCCACCGCGACCGAGCCGCGCACCGAGCCGCGCACCGGGCCCCGTACCGACGAGCGGGCGCTCGCCGAGCTGCAGCGCGAACACGGCAGGGCCCTGTTCGGCTTCCTCCTCGGACTTTCCTACGGAGACCGGCAGCGGGCCGAGGACCTGGTGCAGGAGACCTTGGTGCGCGCATGGAAACATCCGGAGGCACTCGAGACCGACCACGACTCGATGCGCCCCTGGCTGTTCACCGTTGGCCGCCGCCTCGCGATCGACGCCCGCCGCTCCCGGCTGGCCCGCCCCGCCGAGGTGGCCGCGGACAGCCTTGAACAGTCCCCGTTGGCCGAGGACCACACGGAGACCTCGTCCACCGCGCTCGATGTGCGCGAGGCCGTCAGGACGCTGAGCCGGGAGCACCGCGAGGTGCTGGTGCACATCTACTTCCGCGGTCTGTCGGTCGCCGAGGCGTCCGAAGCGCTCGGCATTCCCGCCGGCACCGTCAAGTCCCGTACGTATTACGCCCTGCGCGCCCTGCGCAAGGTGCTGCCGGGCTACGGCGCACTGGCGATCTGAAGCCCTCGCCGGCGAGCCCCCTCACTCCCCCGCGGCCTGCAGCGCGGCCTCCCTCGCCACTTCGGTGCGCGACCGCAGCTGCAGCTTGCCGAGGATGTGCGACACATGGGTCTGGACGGTACGCCGCGACAGGAACAGCTCGGTGGCGATCTCCGGGTTGGAACGCCCCTCGGCGACCAGCAGCGCGACCTTGAGCTCGGCGGGTGTGAGCGACTCCCAACCGGTGGTGGCCCTGCGACGCGTCGCGCGGCTACCCCTGCGAACGCCCAGCGTGCGCAGCCGGGCCCCGGCCCTGGCGATGTCCCACCGGGCCCCGAGACTTTCGTACGCCTCCACCGCCCGGTCCAGACTCACGCGCGCCGCCGCGAGGTCGCCGTGCCATGCCTGCGCCACTGCGAGATCCTCCAGCGTCAGCCCCAGGAGCAGCGGTCGCGTGCCGCGTTCGTAGTTCGAGACGGCCTGCGTCAGCAGCGCAGGATCCTGGGCGAACAGCCCCCGGCAGCGGATCGCCGCGGTCGCCGGGCCAGGAATTTCGTCGGCTCGTGCCGCCTCCGCCTCGCAGGCCGCCACCGCGGCACCGGCACTCGCGGCGTCCCCCGCCTCCAGGGCGAGCCGGACCAGGTCGGGCAGCAGCCGGTGGCGCTCGTTGACCATGTCGGCCGCGTACTCGTCGGACAGTACGGGGAGCAGCACCTGCAGGGCGTCCTTCGGGCGCCCGTCGCGCTCGGCCAGCAGGGCACGGGCCAGCAGCAGATGGACGGCTTCACGGCGGACCGCGGTGCCGACGGCGAGAGCGTCGGGCTCCACCTGTTCCAGATGGGCGTCCGCCGCCGCGCGCCGATCCTGGTGTCCGAGGATCAGGGCGTGCATCCCGTGGACGAGCACGGGCACCGCAGCGTCCGAGACCTTGAGCTCCGCGGCCTGCTCCAGATGTTCTGCGGCACGGTCCCAGCGCCCGGTCCTGAACTGGAGATCGGCACACCGCGCTTCGATGCCGACGAGGCGGCCGCTGGAACCCGTGCGCCGGGCCAGTGTGCGCGCCTCGTCCAGGGTCTTCTCCGCCTCCTCGGTCCTGTGGAACCTGACGTGCCCCTCGGCGAGATTGATGAGCATCAGGAGCCGGATGTCGGCGGCGGCCGGGACCTGCCGCGCCCGGGTGATGCCCTGGGCGACCTGGTCGAGCGCCTCACGTTCCCGGCCGAGCCGGTAGTAGACGTACGACATCGCATGGCGTGCCTCGGCCTCGGCGAGGGGGTCACCGAGCTGCTCCGCCGCCGCGACCGTCGCCTCCCCCTCGGCACGTGCCTCGTCCAGCCGGGCCAGGTCGGTGTGGCAGAGCACCCGGCAGGCCACGAGTCTGATGTTCCAGACGGCGGAGAGACCGGGCTCCGCCAGTGCCTCCTCGGTGGCCTTCAGCGCCCGGGCCATCTCCCCCTGCACCATCAGCGCCGAGGTCAGCATGAAGCCGAGCAGGACACGCCGTTCGGGGTCCTCAGCGCGGTCGCGCAGCGTACGCACAAGACCGGACGACTCGGGGCGGCGCAGCAGAACCGCCGCCTCGGCGAGCCGCTCCTCCAGGACGGGACGGTCGGCGTCAGTGGGCCAGCCCTGCTCAATGGCCCGCTCGATCAACTCGGCTGCGAGCACCGGGGACTGGGAGTTGAGGGTCCCCGCGTGCTCCACCAGCCAGCGCACCGCCCATGCGGTCATGGGACCCGACACACCGCGCAGCTGCCCGGCGACGACGGCCGGTGCCGCACCCGTGTCGAGCAGGGCCCGTGCGGTGTCCAGATGCAGCGCCGAACGCACCGACGGCGGGATGTCCTCGTACAGCGCTTCGCGAACCACTTCATGGCGAAAGCGGAGCCGGTCGCCGGTGTCGCTCAGCAGACCGGCGGCCAGGGGGTCGTCCAGGTCCTCCAGGAGCAGGCGCGTGGTCCGGCCGAGCACCAGGGCGAGCTGCCCGACGTCGAACTCCGTGCCGAGGAGGGCGGCCTGGCGGAGCGTTTCGTACGAGGTGGGTGAGAGGAATCCGATTCTGTCCGCCAGGGAGCGCAGATGCCCCGATTCCCTCTTGGGCGCGGTGAGTTCGGCTCTGGGTGCGGTGAGTTCGGCGCGGCCACCGGCGGTGTCGACGGCTCCCTCGGCCAGCAGGCCGGTCACCAGCTCCTCGATATAGCGCGGATTGCCGCCCGCGAGGCCGACCCGGCCGCGCAGCCGGGGACCAAGGGGCGCACCGACGAGATTCTCCGCGAACCGGTCCGTCTCCTCGGGGGTGAGGGGTCCCAGAGACAGCGGCAGAGTGCCACGCTCGACCAACCCGGCCCGCAGCCGGTCGAGTTCACGGCGGCGGGGCACGGCCCGGCACGAGGCCACCAGGAGCAGCGGCAGCCGGGGCGCCGCTTTGCTGAGCCGCTGCCACATCAGCAGGCTCGCGTCGTCCGCCCACTGGAGATCGTCGAGTACGAGAAGGAGCGGCCGCTCGGCGCAGAGCTCGTCGACGACGGCCAGCAGCCGGTCCATGGCCGCCATCAGTGAGGCCTCGGCCGTCGTCGCCTCGGCGCGCTCGCCGTTCAGCAGCGCGACGATCTCGCTCCGCCCGGCGTCCGCGGCTGCGGTGTCGCCGTACAGGGTGTCGAGAACCGCCCGGAGCGGATAGCCCTGCCACAGCTCGTCGCCGCTTCCCACGCGTGTGCGACAGCCGAGTTCTTCCGCGGCCGTGAATGCTTCGTCCAGCAGGCGGGTCTTGCCCGCCCCCGGCTCGCCCTCGACCAGCGCCGAGCCGCCGCGCCCTGCCAGTGCCTCGTCGAGCAGTGTGCGCAACGTGCCGATGTGCTCTTCCCGACCGACCCACACGGCGGCCACCACCCCGTCCCCGTAACGCGCGGCGGGGGCGGAATCTCTCGCCCAGCCGTCGCCGACGCGCACCGTCACGCATTATCGGTGCGGGCCGGATCGGCAGTCCACAGGTCGCGGCCGGGCGTGGCGGGCCCGGCGGCTGAACTCGCGGCGTGCTCCGTGCGTAATGCCGGACGTACGAATCGCACGCTTCGACCCATCCCGAGGACGGTTCCTGTGACCGAGACGCCCCCATCCCGGCGGACGGCGATCGCCGAGACGGCGCTCGCCTGCCTGGCGCTGAGCCGGTGCCCCGACGCGGCGGCCGCCCGCGCAGCCCGCCGGGCGCGCCGCTGGCTGCGCGGCGCGTTGCTCCAACCGGCGCAGTCCGCAACGGAGTTGATCGAATCGGCGTTGCGTGCGCTCGCGCTGCGCGAGGCCCGGCCCGTCGATCTCGGTCACCCGCTGCTCTCCGCACCCGGCTACGCGGCCCTCACTCGGATCGTTCACGCGGTCGCCGTCCACGTCGATCTGGGTGTGGTCGGCGGCGCCCCGACCGGCAGGCTGGGCGGGCTGCTCGCCCGTGACATCGCGACCGGTACGCCGTGCCCCTTCACCGGGCGGCCCGGTTCCCCCGCTCTGGTCGCGGCCCGTCTTCTGGTCGAGCATCCGGCGGCGGAACGGCAGCCCGTGCGTGAGGCGGTGGCCCACATCGCGGCGACGCGGAGGGACGAGGCCCGGCTCGAGGACGAGCCGCCCGCCACGGCGCTGGCTCTCCTCGCGCTCAGTGCGGCGGACCCGGGCAGCCCCGCGTGGCGCAGGTGCCGGGCGGGGCTGTTGCGGATTCAGCTCCACGACGGAAGCTGGCGTCCCAGGCCGGCGCCGGTGCCGGTGGCGGCGTGACGCCGTGGCTCAGGTCCCGCGCGCGCCGTCCGTTGCGCGGCTCAGGTCCCGCGCGCCGTCCGTTGCCCGGCTCAGGTCCCGCGCGCCGTCCGTTGCCCGGCTCAGTCCCGCGCCGTTCGGGACTCAGTCCCGCGCGTCCCGGATGTCCCTGCGGTGTCCTCGTACCCCTGTGGCCACGTCCAGGGGGCGACAGTATGCGAAACCTCACGCTCAAGTTGAGTAAAGACGGGCTCCCAGCCGTGTCTCACGGTGGAGGCTCGTCGTCGTGTCGGCACGAAGTCGTCCGGGAAGAAGGTGGGAAGGGTGCAGCCCGAGAGTACGAATGGAACCAGCGGAGGCGGGCTGGCAGTCCCCATGGCGTGGCTCTGCGCCGAGTACATCGCCGACGAGATGCTGCGAGCCGGCGCGCTCGTGGAGGGCGGTTCGCTCGAATACCGCGCGGGCAGACAGACGCTGGCGCTCACCATCTATCTGTGCGACAGCGCGGACGAACTGGCGGGCGTGCGGGTGGTCTCCCGCATCGACGAGTGGCTGTCACTGACCTCCTACGGCCATCCCTGGCAGGAGTGGGTGCAGGAGCGGCTGGCCGCACGGCAGGAGCGGGAGCGGGACCTCGACGAGGGAGCCGACCCGGATCTGGCGCTCGCGCTGGACGCCTGGCGCTGGCTGCGGCAGACGGAGCTGCTCGCCGCCGATCTGGGCGACAGCGAGCCGTGGCACCCCGCGAATCCGACGGCCAGGGTCGTGGACGAGTGCGCGGAAGTATGGACTCCGGCCTGGCAGCTGGGACTTCCACTGAGCCATCTGGCCATCCATCTCTTCTGCTGATTCAGGCCCTAGGTCCTGTCCGGTCGATCAGGCCGGATCAGTGAGCGGGTCTGGCGATGGGGGCACCTCCCGTGCCCGAAGGGCTACGGGGGAGCATCGCAAGGCATGAGGATGGGGGTCCCCCCGCCGAAGGCAG